>DASWHF010000041.1:0-23872 GCA_036393295.1 Acidiferrobacterales bacterium | reverse complement strand
GTGCGCTGTCTCACCGCGTCGGCCTCGAACGCGTAGTTAGGAGTGCTTTTTGTTGTTGAGCTTCTCATGAATAGTTTTCAGTTCTGCCCTCAATTCTGCTATGTCTATTAGTGATTTTAGTTGTTCAATTGTGTAGGCGATTAAGCCGTTTTCAATTGCGTCAGGGTCTTCGGACTTGTATTTGGGATGGAACTTAAACAAAAAGTGCTGTTCTCCCTCGCCCTGATCTGATTCCAGTTCATCCTCGCCCACGTACTCATAGGTCGCGATGATCGGTTTTGTGAGCGTCGCATCCGGATAGGTAATGTCAAAGTAGCAATGGCCAACAACCAATTGATCGGGACGCATTGCTCTTTGCACTCCTAACTCTATATAGGCGGCCTAACAGCCGTAATTAAACACGGCTGAAAGACCGTATTTTCAGAATTAGCTATTGATTTCAAATTCTTATGTCCACGCCGTCTCTGGCCCCATGGCAGGATATGCGGCCCGCCAAAGGTTCGTTTTTTTGAGTAAAAACCATATACTCCCATTGGTCAATGGACCCTGACCCCACCCCACATCATGGAGGACTTATGGACAACGATCCCCATGGCGGCAAACCTCCGCGACTGTTGGACGAGGTACGCGACGCCATTCGGTTGCGTCACTACAGCCTTCGGACCGAGCACGCTTACCTCGGTTGGATAAAGCGCTTTATTCTGTTCCACAAAAAACGCCACCCGAGGAACATGGGGGCCGAGGAAGTGACGCGCTTCTTGACGCACCTGGCGGTGAAGAGGAACGTGGCCGCGGCCACGCAGAATCAGGCGCTCAATGCGATACTTTTCCTGTACCGTGAAGTTCTGAAAGTCGAGCTGCCATGGCTCGATGGCATTACCCGTGCCAAACGCTTTGCAGCGTGGCGGTCAGGCTGCGCGCAGCCTACTCGACCGCTTGGTGCCGGGGCCGCCGCCCACGCGGGCCGAGGAGCCGGCGCCGCACTACTGCTCGAACTGAGTGACGAGCGGCGGATGGGTTCCGGGAGTACAATGGAGATTGCCGCGGCCCGCATACGCGGGCCTCGCAATGACGGTTCCCCGCGGCCCGCCTGCGGCGGATCGCGCGATGACGAAGCCGCTCACTCGAGTTCCTTTCCCAGCCGCTCGGCGATCGCCCGGCGCAACGCCGCGGCGTCCACCGGTCGCGCCCGTCCGGCGCGCCGGGCCGGGGCCCAGACCGGATCGGGGAAGTGGCTGTCGTCGGTGAAGCGCGGGATGACGTGCCAGTGGAGATGCGGCACCTGGTTGCCGAGCGACGCCAGGTTGATCTTGCCGGGATCGAGCAGCGCGCGCAGCGCCGCCTCGACCGCGAACACCGCCGCCATCAGGTGCGCTCGCTCGCCGGCGTCGAGATCGGTCATCTCGCGCACGTGGCGATTGAGGATCACCCGGCAGAATCCAGGGTAGGCCGCGTCCGGCACCTGGATCACCCGCAGCCGGTCGTCTTGCCACAGCACGGTCTCGTTGTCGGGCGAGCACAAGGGGCAGGCGTTCATGGTCGCGGTCTCCGGTCAGGCCAGGTTCTGCTTCTTGAGGTTGGTCAGCTCGTTCCAGTGCCGCACGACCTCCGGGAGCGGCGGCGCCTCGAGGTCGAGGCCGAGCGCATCGAGCAACTGCCGGCTGGCAACACGCTCGCCGCGCCCGAGAAACACGCCCTTGACCATGCCGATCGCGCACAGCCGGCCGCGCGACTCGAAGCGCTGCTCGATGTAGAAATAGCGCTCGTCCCAGGTCAAAACGCGCGTCACCAGCTCGAAGGCCTGGAACGGATCGAGCGGGCGGATGAAATTGATCTCGGCGGCGCCCAGCACCGGCGTCCAGCGCTTGCGCCACAGCGTGCCGATCATGCGCGCCTGGCCGAGCAGGTAAACGCGCCCCAGGTCCATGAAGGTCAGGTAGCGGCCGTTGTTCATGTGCAGGTTGAGGTCGCAGTCGGTCGGCCAGACCCGGAAACGCAGCCGCGCCGGATCGAGCAGCGCGCGCGGCGCCACCGTCAACAGCTTGAACAACACGCGCAAAAGGCGTAGATAGAGGTTCACGCGATCGCTCCCGCCGGCCCCGTCCGGGCCGGAAACCGGTGGTTGGCCGCCCGGCAGCGGGCGGCGGCGATCATTTTAACCGAACTGCGCGGCAAAACATGGTCTCCTGGAACGACATCGACACCGTCCTGCTGGACATGGACGGCACCCTGCTGGACCTGCACTACGACAACCACTTCTGGCGCGAGCATGTGCCGCGTCGCTATGCCGAGAAGCACGGCCTCGACCTCGCGGCGGCCCGGGCGGAGCTGTTTCCGCGCTTCCAGAAGGCCGAGGGCACGCTCGACTGGTACTGCGTGGATTACTGGACGCGCGAGCTGGGCCTCGACATCGCCCTGCTCAAGCAGGAGGTCGACCACCTGATCGCCGTGCATCCGCACGTGCTGGACTTCCTCGCCGCCCTGCGCGACCACCGCAAGTACGTCGCGCTGGTGACCAACGCCCACGGCAAGAGCCTGGAGCTCAAGTTCCGCCGCACGCGCCTGCGCGACCATTTCGACGCGGTGGTCTGCTCGCACGACCTCGGCCTGCCGAAGGAGCACCCGGACTTCTGGCAGCGGATGCAGCGCCGGATGCCGTTCGAGCGCGCGAGCACGCTGCTCATCGACGACAGCCTGCCGGTACTGCGCGCCGCGCGCGGCTACGGCATCGCCCGCCTGTTGGCCGTGCGCCGTCCGGACTCGCAGGGGCCGGAGAAGGATCCCGGTGAGTTCCCGGCGATCGGCAGCTTCCGCGAGATCATGCCGTGAGCGGCGCCGCGGACCGCAATGTATAATCCCGCCCGATGACTTATTGCCTCGCCATCAAGGTCAACGACGGCCTGGTGTTCGCGTCCGACTCGCGCACCAGCGCCGGCGTCGACTACGTCAGCACCTTCAGCAAGATGCATACCTTCGCCGAGCCGGGCGAGCGCCTGTACGTGCTGTTGAGCGCCGGCAATCTCGCGACCTCGCAGGCGGTGTTGAACGCGATCCAGCGCGACATCGACGAGGACAAGCCGGAGAACCTCAAGACCTTCAAGTACCTGTTCGACGCCGCGCATTACATCGGCCACCTGAGCCAGAAGGTCCAGCGCGAGCACCGCGAGGCCGCCGAGCGCGGCAAGATCAACACCGAGGCAAGCTTCATCCTCGGCGGCCAGATCGGCGAGCGCGCGCCGAAGATCTACTTGATCTATCCGCAGGGCAACTACATCACCGCCTCCGAGGAGACGCCCTACCTGCAGATTGGCGAGACCAAGTACGGCAAACCGATCCTCGACCGGGTGATACGCCCCGACACCCGCCTGGAGGACGCGGCGCGCTGCGCGCTGGTGTCGTTGGACTCGACCATGCGCTCCAACATCTCGGTCGGCCCGCCGCTCGAGCTCGCGATCTACCGCCGGAGCCGCTACGCGCTCGATCAGCGCATCAGCCTCAAGTACGGCACCCCGCTGTACACGGCGCTGCAGAAGCGCTGGAACGAGGGCATACGCCGCGCCTTCGAGCGGTTGCCGCGTTTCGAGTGGGAGAGCAACGAACCGCCGGGCGAGGGTTAGTTCGGGCGCAGCGCAACCAATAACACCTCGCGTCATTGCGAGGCCCGCGTAAGCGGGCCGCGGCAATCTCCGTTTGGAGGCTCAGGGCGTTCACGGAGGTTGCCACGGGCGCTTCGCGCCCTCGCAACGACTGCTCAGGCGCCAACTGCGGTCTTACGGTAATCCGCCACCACGTCGTGCACGAAACGCAGCTTCTCGCCGGCCCGCGCGGACAGCGCGAACGGGTAGGCGTCCGGCTGGCCCATGCTGCGGTTCAAGGCGTTCAGGGCGATGGTCAGCTGGATCCAGTCCCCCAACAGCGCGTCGAACTCGCTGACCGGCGGGTAGACGGCCGCGGCGCGCTGCGTGCCGGCGTCGCGCCCGAGGCTGAAGGCGCGCACCGCGTGGCCGCCGACGGCGAAGCCCAGATCCTCGGCGGTCTCCAGGGCATCGACCATGTGCAGGTAATGCGCCCAGGTCTCGGCCCAGTCCTCCCAGGGATGGGCGCTCGCGTAGGCACTGATATAACCCTGCTGCCAGTCGGCGGGCGCGCCCTGGCCGTAGTGGCGCTGCAAGGCGGCGTCGTAATCCGAGCGCTCGTCGCCGAACAGGCCGCGGAAGCGCTCCAGCCAGGCGCCCGGCGCGATCAGCAGCTGCCAATAGTAATGACCGATCTCGTGACGGAAATGCCCGAGCAGGGTGCGATACTGCTCCTGCATGCGCTCGCGCATCTCCTCGCGCGCGCTCGGGTCGGCCTCGGCGACGTTGATGGTGATGAGGCCGTGGCGGTGGCCGGTAATGACGTGGTGGTGCCCAAAGCCGTCGGCGAACTCGGCCCCCGGCGGCGCGCTCTCCAGGAACTGGAAGGCCAGGCCGTGTTCCGGATCGCGATCCCGCCCCACGACCGGCAGGCCGAGCAGGTACAAGGTGTACAGCAGCCGGCGCTTGGCGCGCTCGATGCGCTGCCAGTGCACGCGGTTCTTGGCGTCGTCGAGATTGGGTATCACCTCGTTGAGGCGGCACGCCAGGCAGAAAACCTGCTCGTCCTCGCTGTGCACCACCCAGTTGCACACCCGCTCGTACACGTAGTTGTTGCACATGCGGTAATAGCCGCCGGCCGCCTCGGGCGCGAGCGCGCGCCAGCGGCCGTCGCCCGCGACGTCGAGCGCGGTCAGCACGCCGACGTCCGGCAGGAAGCCCAGGCGCCGGCCGCAGACCAGGCACTGGGTGTTCTCGAAATGCACGGTGTTCCCGCAAAAGCAGCGAAAGGTTCTCATGTCGCGTCCGTGATGCGCGCCAGGTCAGCGTCGGCGCCTGACCCCACCTTCGCAGGACGCCGGCCTGCTTGTCAATCCGCGCCCGCGGCGGCACAGACGGCGCGGCGCCGTTCTGGTACAATGCGTTCAGTTTCAAACATCTGCGCCGCCATCGACCCTACACGTGGCGGCGCGCGCCGTAAACACCCGCAGCGCCGTTGGACACGCTCATTCCGGCGGCGTCGACAACAACACGAAACCCTATGCCGATACGCTGGAAACACTACCAGACCGACGGGCTGTTCGACGAGCTGATCCGCGCCCCCGGCAAGCCGCGCGACGCGGCCGGCGCGCTGTGCAAGTATCTCGCCGCGCTCCGGGACCGCGAGCTGGAGGAGCGCAAGTCGGCGGCCGAGCTCGCCATCCACGTGATGGGCGTCACCTTCACCGTCTACAGCGAGGAAGGCGGCTCGATCGACCGCGCCTGGCCGTTCGACATCATCCCGCGTGTCATCGCCAAGCACGAATGGGACCGCATCGAGGCCGGCCTCAAGCAGCGCGTCACCGCGCTGAATCTTTTCATCGACGACATCTACCACGAGCAGCGCATCGTCCAGGACAAGGTGTTCCCGCGCGAGGTCCTGGAGGGCTCGCGGAACTTCCGGCCGCAGTGCGTGGGCGTAAACCCGCCGCTTCGGATCTGGGCGCATATCTGCGGCTCCGACCTGGTGCGCGACCGGGACGGCACGGTCTACGTGCTGGAGGACAACCTGCGCGTGCCGTCGGGCGTGTCCTACATGCTCGAGAACCGGCTGGTCATGAAGCGCGTGTTCCCCGAGCTGTTCGAGAACCAGAACATCCTGCCGGTGGACAATTACCCGTCGCAGCTGTTCGACATGCTCGCCTCGCTGTCGCCGCGCAAGTCCGAGAGCCCCGAGGTGGTCGTGCTCACGCCCGGCATCTACAACTCCGCCTACTTCGAGCACGCCTATCTGGCGCAGCAGATGGGTGCCGAGCTGGTGCAGGGCGGCGACCTGGTGGTGGGCGACGACGACTGCGTCTACATGCGCACCATCCGCGGGCCGCAGCGCGTCGATGTCGTCTACCGGCGGGTCGACGACCTGTTCCTCGACCCGGAGGTGTTCAACCCGGACTCGGCGCTGGGCTGCCCCGGCTTGATGCGCGCCTGGAAGGCCGGCAAGGTGGCGCTGGCCAACGCGCCGGGCGCCGGGGTCGCCGACGACAAGGTCGTCTATGCCTTTGTGCCGAAGATGATCAAGTACTATCTCGACCAGGACCCGATCATCGCCAATGTCCCGACCTATTTGTGCCTGCACAAGGACGAGCGCGAGCACGTCGTCGCCAATCTCGACAAGCTGGTGGTGAAGCCGGCCAACGAGTCGGGCGGTTACGGCATGCTGGTCGGGCCGCACGCCACCAGGAAGGAGCGCGAGAAATTCGCGCGCCTGGTGAAGAAGGACGGCCGCAACTACATCGGCCAGCCGGCGCTGTCGCTGTCGACCACGCCGACGCTCGTCGATCACCACGTCGAGCCGCGCCACGTCGATCTGCGGCCCTTCATTCTCTCCGGCGAACGGATCGAGACGACCACCGGCGGACTCACGCGCGTCGCACTGCGCAAGGGCTCGCTGGTGGTGAACTCCTCGCAGGGCGGGGGCAGCAAGGACACCTGGATCGTGGACACGGGAGGAATCTGAACCATGTTGTCACGGGTCGCCAATTCCGTCTACTGGCTGGCGCGCTACATCGAGCGCGCCGAGAACACCGCGCGCCTGGTCAGCGTCAACGCCAACCTGGTGCTGGACACGCCAAAGGGCATGTCGCCCGGCTGGGAGCCGCTGGTCATCATCACCGGCAGCGAGGACCTCTACCGGCAGTCGTACAAGGAATGCGATGAGCGCAGCGTGGTGCGGTTCCTCATCGCCGACACCGGCAACCCGAGCTCGATCCTGTCCGCCCTGCTCATGGCCCGCGAGAACGCGCGCATCGTGCGCGACGTGGCGCAACGCGAGGTCTGGGAGTATGTCAACGACCTATACCTGTACGCCAAGGGCAACCTGAACAGCGGGTTGTCGCAGCGCGGCCGCTACGACTATCTCAAGCGCATCATCGCCGGCGCCCAGCAGATCACCGGCATGCTCGCCGGCACCATGAGCCACGATGCGACCTACGATTTCCTGCGTATCGGCCGCAACCTGGAACGCGCCGACATGTCGATCCGCATCATAGACGTGCGCTCGGCCAGCCTGCTGCCGCACCAGGCCGAGCTGACGCCGTTCGAGAACATCCAGTGGATGAGCGTGCTGAAATCGATGTCCGCCTACCAGATGTACCGGCGCCACATGCAGACCCGGGTGCGGCGTCCGCAGGTGCTGAAATTCCTGGTGGCCAACCGCGAGTTCCCGCGCGCCTTCTACCACTGCCTGTGCGAGGTCGAGGAGTCGCTGCAGCACCTGCCGCGCAGCGAGCCGGCGCTGGCGATCATCGAGCAGACCAAAGGCGCGGTGCAGAACGCCGACTTCGACGCGCTCGAGCAGGAGGCGCTGCACCGGTTCATTGACGGACTGGAGCTGGCAATGATCGACCTGGCGGCGCAGATCGACGCGACCTATTTCGTCGTCGAACCGCGTCCGGCGCGCGCGGTACGGGCGGCGGGCTGAAGCGGGACCCGGCCCGGAGGCCGGGCGGGACCCCGGCTATTTCGCCTTCTTGGCGGCAAACCGCCGGTCCCAGTTCTTGAAGCGCTTGCGGCAGTACTTGAGCATCGACGGGTAGTCGGGGAAGAACAGCTCGAAGTCGTCGGCCCCGGCCGGACCGTCGAACTCGCAGTCGTCGTTGGAGTGATCGCGGCACACCTGCGGGCGGGTTTCGTAGATGCCGCAGCGGCCGTCCGGCTCGAGGAAGCCGCAGCGGTTGTTGACCAGCAGGAACCAGCCGTCCTCGTCCTTGTACACCTGGGTATTATGGTGGGCCAGCTGCCACAGCAGCGAGTCGAAATCCTCGATCGATCGCGGGGTGTCGATCTGCTGGGTCAGGTAGGTGCAACAGGTGGAGTTGGTGCAGAATCCGCACTTGTTCTCGGGGGTGATCTTCACCTTGCCGACGGGCTTGATGGGGATGACGGTGGTCATGGCGGCTCGACTGGGTTGGTTGAGGGTGGCGTCCGGGTTCGCGAGGTCCGGATTATACCCAGCCCCCGGCGTTAAGACGAGCCGGCGGCCCGCCACCAGTCGCATTTTCCCGGCAGTCGAATAAAATAGCCTTTCACAACGAGCGGGGCGGCACGGTGAAACTCTCGGTAGACGAATTTCGGGCCTGGGACAACAAGTGCATCACCCTGCTCGGCATGTCCGGGGTCGGCAAGACGGTGCTGGCCGACCGGCTGCGCCGGCACCACTGGTTCCATTATTCCGGGGACTACCGCATCGGCACGCGCTACCTGGACGAGCCGATCCTGGACAACATCAAGCAGCAGGCCATGCAGGTGCCGTTCCTGCGCGAGCTGCTGCGCTCCGACTCGATCTACATCCGCAACAACATCACGGTCGACAACCTCAAGCCGGTGTCGAGCTTCCTCGGCAAGCTCGGCAATCCCGAGCGCGGGGGCCTCGGGCTCGCCGAGTTCAAGCACCGCCAGGCCCTGCACCGCGAGGCCGAGATCGCCGCCATGCGCGACGTCCCGGAGTTCATCCGGAAGAGCAGAGAGATCTACGGCTACCGGCACTTCGTCAACGACGCCGGTGGCAGCGTCTGCGAGCTCGACGACCCCGAGGTGCTGCACGTCCTCGCGGACCACACGCTGATCCTGTACATCCAGGCCACCGGGCACGACGAGCAGGAGCTGATCAAGCGCGCCGAGGAGGACCCGAAGCCGCTTTACTACCGCGAGGCCTTCCTCGACGAGCAGCTCGACGCCTATTTGAAGGAACGCGACCTGCCCTATGTCGCGCTCATCGAGCCGGACGACTTCGTGCGCTGGATGTTCCCGCGGCTGTTCCGTTCCCGCATCCCGCGCTACCGGGCGATCGCCGCCGAGCACGGCTACACCGTCACCACCGAAGAGCTGGCGACGGTCCAGGACGAGGCGGGCTTCCTGCGCCTGATCGAAACCGTGTTGCGGCGAAAGAAGTAACGGGTAGGCGGACATGCTGCTGAAAGGCATTAGCCACGGGGGACACGGAGGACACGGGGGGATCTCCTGTGGTGAGTCATTCGTGCCGTTGCGTGAAGGTCTGCTACTGGTCCGTACCAATCATTTCTCCCCGCACCCCCCGTGCCCCCCGTGGCCGCCTTTGAGTCATACTGGGATTGCAAATACTCTTGACGAGCACGGGAGTCACGCGCCATGCCGCTAGTCGCCAGCAGCAAGCTGCCGACCTTCGAGCGCCTGCGCCGCGAGGGCGAGACGGTGGTGCCGCGCGACGTCGCCCTGCACCAGGACATCCGCGAGCTGCATATCGGCCTGCTGAACATGATGCCGGATGCGGCGCTGGCGGCGACCGAGCGCCAGTTCTTCCGGCTGGTCGGCGAGAGCAACCAGATCGCGCAGTTCTACATGCACCCATTCACGCTCAAGGAGCTGAAACGCAGCGCCGAGGCGGGCGCTTACGTCAAGGAGTACTACGAGCCCTTCGAGCAACTCAAGGAGCAGGGCCTGGACGCGCTCATCATCAGCGGCGCCAACATCACCCAGCCGGACCTGGCCCGCGAGCCGTTCTGGAAGCCGCTCATCGGGGTCATCGACTGGGCATACGAGAACGTCACCTCGACGCTGTGCTCCTGCCTCGCCACCCACGCGGTGCTGCAGTTCCGCTACGACCAGACGCGCCGGCCGCTCGGGTTCAAGCGCTGGGGGGTGTACTCGCACCGGGTGATGGACCTGCGCCATCCGCTGGTGAGCGGCGTCAACACGCGCTTCGACGTGCCGCACTCGCGCTTCAACGACATCAGCCGCGCCCAGTTCGAGGCCGCCGGGCTGCATGTGCTGGTCGAAAGTCAGGAGGCCGGCGTGCACCTGGCGGCGAGCGAGGACCGCTTCCGCATCGTGTTCTTCCAGGGCCATCCGGAGTACGACGTCAACAGCCTGCTCAAGGAATACAAGCGCGAGGTGATGCGCTTCATCAAGGGTGAGCGCGCGGACTACCCGCCGTTCCCGGAGAATTATTTCACCGAGACCGCCGCGGCGATCCTCGACGAGCATCGCGAGCGCGTGCTGCACGCGCGCGGCCGGAGCGGCGCGCCGCCGGAGTTCCCCGAGGAGCTGATCATGCACTACCTCGACAACACCTGGCACGACTCGGCCGAGGCGGTGATCAACAACTGGGTGGGCAGGATCTACCAGGTCACCAACAGCGACCGCAAGCGGCCGTTCATGGACGGCATCGACCCACGTGATCCGCTGGGGCTCAAAGCCGGTCGCTGAACGGCACGGCCGCACACGAGCGTAGGGTGGGGCCCTGCCCCACCTACATGTCGCACGGTGGGGCAGGGCCCCACCCTACGCTTACGCCGTTTGCATTTCGGTGGTTAGCGCTGCCGGCCGGGAAACAGCATCGGGATGCTGAACATCTCCAGGTACCAGAACGCCACGATGTACAGCAGCCCGCCGATGGCGAAGCGGTCCAGGACGACCTCGGTCGCCAGGCGGGCGGCGAGGTTCTCGTACTGGCCGGTGACGATCAGGTAGACCGACACCGCGAATACCCCGGCGCCGAGCAGCATGTTGGCGCGGAAGACGCGGCGCAGGCGTTGGGCCTTGGTCTGGTTCAGGTTGCTCATGATTCCCCCTTTGCGGAAGTTCGATTGCCGGAATGGGTGAATATTAGTAATTCATGAACTACCGGGCCTTGACCCAGGTCAAGCCGGATTCCCCGGCTTTTTCAGCCAAAAACCCCGTCCCCGGTGCCTGCGATCGTGCGTAGATCACCACCGGTCGCCTCGCGTTTCGCCGCCCGGCCGGGTCTGGCAACATGGGTCCGGTGTCCAAGGAAAGGGTGGGGGCGCACCGACGCCGCAGGGAGGTGTACATGGCGCACGATATTCAAACGGTTCGTGGAGTTCTCAAACAGACGCATCGCCGGCTGCTGGATCGCGCCCAGGTGGTCGCGACCGGTGTCGGCATCAAGGTCACGGCCGGCAAGCCGACCGGTGAGCTGTCGATCGTCTGCTCGGTGACGCGCAAGCGTCCGCTCGCCGAGCTCACCGAGCGCGATCGCGTGCCGGCCAGCCTCGACGGCATTGCCACCGACGTGGTCGAGACCGGCGTGCTGCGCAGCCTGCAGTCGCGCACCGCGCGCCACCGTCCGGCGCCGGGCGGCGTGAGCATCGGCCATCGCGACATCACCGCCGGCACGCTCGGCTGCCTGGTCAAGCGCAACGGCGAGGTCGTCATCCTGTCGAACAACCACGTGCTCGCCAACAGCAACGCCGCGACCCGCGGGGACCCGATCCTGCAACCCGGACCGCACGACGGCGGCACGCTCGCCAACGACCGCATCGCCGACCTGCTCGACTTCGTGACCATCAATTTCATCGACTCACCCAGCGACTGCGCCATCGGCAACGCCGCGGCGGGCATGCTCAACGCCGTGGCCGGCATGATCGGCAGCGGCACCCGCCTGCGCGCGGTGCGGCCGCAAGCGGGCGAGAACCGGGTCGACGCCGCCGTCGCCCGGCCGCTCAATCCGGTGGACGTGAGCCCCGACATCCTGGAGGTCGGCCGGATCCAGGGGATGACGAGCGGCACGCTCGGCATGGCGATCAAGAAAAGCGGGCGCACCACGGGGTTCACTCAGGGCGCGATCAGCCAGATCGACGTGACCGCCAACGTCCAATACGGACCCGGACAGATCGCGCAGTTCACCGACCAGTTGCTCGCCGGGCCAATGAGCCAGGGCGGTGACAGCGGCTCGGCGGTGTTCGATAATGACAACCGTCTGGTCGGGCTGCTGTTCGCCGGCAGCGACAACACCACGATCATCAACCGCATCGAGCATGTGTTCGCCGAGCTGGGGCTGACCTTGTGAGAGTCTGGCTGAGCGGCGCGCTGGTCCTGCTGCTGGGCATGGCCGGATCGCCGCCCGCGAAGGAGCCTGCCGTGCCGGCATCGATACAAGAGGTCAAGGCCAAGCACGCCCCGGCGCTGATGCAGCTGCCGGGCGTCGTTTCCGTCGGCATCGGCCGTGGGCCGGACGGGCGGCCGGCGATCGTCGTCGGCCTGGACCGCGAGCGTCCGGAAACCCTGGAGCAGCTGCCGCGCTCGCTCGACGGTCATCCGGTGCTGAGCGAGGTCGTCGGTCAGCCGCGGGCGCAATGACGGGCTCGGGCGGCGCGGCGCGGCGCGTTGCGCCGCACCGCCAGTGCCTGCTAACCTCGGCGGCCCGAACACCGACCATGCCTGCCGGCGCACCCGGCACTGCGAAGCCCGAGTCCACGGAAATGCCCTGCCCGCTTTGTCACGGCGACGACCTCACTCCGGTGGGCGAGAAAAACAGCTACCACATCGTCGCGTGCCGTGGCTGCGGACTGCGGCATGTCGGCGACATGCCGACGCCGGAGGCGCTCGGCGCCTACTACGCCGCCTACCACGGCAACGTCAAGAACGTCCGCAATGCCGCGCGCAAGGTCGCCCGCTGGTGGCGCCGGCTGCTGCCGCTGCGATGGCTCGCGCGCGGCAGGACCTTCCTGGACGTCGGCTGCAATACCGGCTTCGCCGTCGAGGCGGCACGCCGCCTCGGCTTCACGGCGAGCGGCTACGACCTGAGCGACGAGGCCATCGACTACGCGCGCCAGACTTATCCGCATTGCCGCTTCGAGCACGGCACCGCCCAGACCGCCGCAACGGAAGGACGAACCTACGATGCCGTATTGTGCTCGGAGATGATCGAGCACCTGACCGAGCTCGACGGCTTCGCGGACGCCCTGGCGAAGCTCGTCCGGCCGGGCGGTATCCTGTACCTCACCACGCCGGACGCCGGCCGTTTCCGCGTACCGGAGGATCTGCTGGCCTGGAAAGAAGTCTGCCCGCCGCATCATCTGATCTACTTCGATCGGACGCAGATCCGGCGCTTTCTCGAATCCACCGGATTCCAGGTGATGGGATTCATGCCGGTGCTGCACAAGCCCAGTATCCGGGTATTCGCCCGACGCGTTTAGCGTGGCGCAATCCGGCGCATCGGCACTCATAGAGCCCGCGGCACCGGCGCCAAGCGACGACACTCTCCCCGGATACCTGCCGACACGAACTCGACGCGTCAGCCGACTCCACGCACCAGCGCCCAGCCGATGCGCAGGCGCCTGTGCGCCCACATCGCATAGGACAGCAGAAACCAGGCGATGCCGAGATAAAACAGCGCCCTCGCGACCGTCAGGATCCAGACGGTCGACGCCCTGACCGCCGTGACGAGATCGGCAGTCGCGGCCAACACCGCGGTCACCTCCTCGCCGAGCGTGCCGATGCTGGCGATCTGCTTGAGCACATCGACGACGCGGGCGAAGATGCCGAAAACGTCGGTCAAGGCATTCTTGACCTCGTGCAATCCGGGAATGCGCGTCTCCGGCAGCCGGATGCCGGGAATCGTCGGCATGCTCACGTTGAGGTCGGTCATCCAGACGCGCACGTCCACGGGCGGGATGCCGGCCCGGGCGTTTACCGCGACATTCGGCTTGATCGGCAACCGGGCGTTCGGGATCTTGATATTCGGGATATCGATGCGTATCGACGCGGGAATGGCGCCGATGGCGTCGGCGGTGGCCTTGATCGGCTTGGCCACACCCTCGATGACCGCGTAGGTCAGCACGCCGGCCGCCTGCCTGGCCTCGACGATGGTCGCGTCCATGCGCACGATGCTGGCGTCGATCCGCGCCAACGGGTCGCGCGCGGCCTCGCGAACCGTGTGCACGAATGCCCAGCCCAGGGCCGTAATCCCGAGAATTACGATCACCGGCATGAGCGTGTTGACGATCATGACTGCGCCTTCCAGTCGCTTGAGCATGAATAACCTCCGTGAAATGGGCCCGGCCTCGCCCGACCTTACACCTTCCGCACATCGATGTCCGTCCCACGGGGCCCCGGGCGCGGTCGCGCCCGGGGCTCGGCCGGGCGGGCGTCACTTGGGAAACATCGGCCGCGGCCCCATAATGGGGAAATCCCGCGGCGATCCACGCAGCCCGCCGACGGGGAGGGCCAGCCGTGCACATCCGTATCGTGTCGTACAACATACACCGCGCTATCGGCGTCGACCGTCGTTTCCGGCTCGAGCGCATCGTGCGCATCCTCGAGCATATCGACGCCGACATCGCGCTGCTGCAGGAAGTCGACTGCGGCGCGCCGCGCTCGTGTGAGCTCGACCTGGGTCGGGAGCTGGCGCAGGCGCTCGGCTATCCGCACTACGCCATCGGCCACAACGTCACGCTGCGCAAGGGGCGTTACGGCAACGCCACGCTGAGCCGCTTTCCGATCCGGCGCGAGCGCAACATCGACCTCAGCGTCGACAGCCGCAAGCGCCGCGGCTGCCAGCATACCCACATCGAGATCGAGAGCAGCGCCGGCGTCGCCCACCCGCTCGAGGTCTTCAATCTGCATCTCGGCCTGTCGGCGCAGGAGCGGGCGCGGCAGGTCGGCATGCTGGTGCGGTCCCAGGAGTTCACCGGCCTCGACCCCGCCCAGGCCTGCCTGGTGGGTGGCGATTTCAACGATTGGCGCAACCTGCTGCCGCCGATATTCACCGAAGTCCTCGGCTTCGACTGCGCGACCAACCGCCGCGACGACTTCCGCCGGCCGATCCGCACCTACCCGGCGTTCTCGCCGACCGGCGGCCTGGACAAGATCTTCTACCGCGGCCCGGTGCGCGCGCTCGACGCGCGCGCCTGCCGTCTGGGCGTGTCGCGTCTGGCCAGCGATCACCTGCCGGTGATCGCCGAGTTCGAGCTGTCGTGACCGGCACGCCGGCAGGCCGGCGGACCGGGGGATCACGGCACCCGGCACACACAGGGGGGCGAACCAAATACCGATTTCCGTGGCGCGCCGGCAACCGCTTCGAGCTGCTGATCGACGGCAACCGCTTCTATCCGCGCATGCTCGAGGCGATCGGGGCGGCGCGCCACTACCTGCTGCTGGAGATCTATCTGGTCGAGTCCGGCGCGGTCATGGACCGTTTCATCGCGGCGCTGTCGGCGGCGGCGACACGCGGTGTCGAGGTGAACATGCTGTTCGACGATTTCGGCGCGCGCGCGTTGCGGGCCGCCGATCGCCGCCGGCTGACCGAGACCGGCGCGCGCCTGGTGTTCTACAATCCGCTGTTCCCCGGCAAGCTGTTCCGCAACCTGGCGCGCAACCATCGCAAGCTGCTGCTGGTGGACGGCGAGGTGGCCTTCGTCGGGGGCGCCGGCATATCCGACGTCTTCGATCCGCCGCGCCACCCGCTGTCTCGCTGGCGCGAAACCATGTTGCGCATCGAAGGTCCGGTGGTCGCGGACTGGCGCGAGCTGTTCGCGCTGGTCTGGGCGCGCCACGGCGGCCCGGCGCTCGACTTGTCGCCCGCGCCGGCGCGCCGGGCGGGTAACGCGCGCGGCCAGGTCAACGTCAACCGCGGCGTGCGCCGCGAGGAGGTCAAGCGCGCCCTGATCCGTTATGTGCACCGCGCGCGCCGGCGCGTCTGGATCGCGACCGCCTACTTCGTCCCCTCACGCCGCATCCTGCGCGCCCTGCGGCAGGCCGCCGGCCGCGGCGCCGACGTGCGCCTGCTGCTGCCCGGACCGCACACCGACCATCCCGGCGTCCGCCAGGCCGGGCGCCGCTACTATGCCGGCCTGCTGCGCGCCGGCGTGCGCATCTTCGAGTACCAGCCGCGCATGCTGCACGCCAAGGTCAACCTGTGCGATCACTGGGCGTCGATCGGCTCCAGCAACCTCGACCGCTGGAACCTGCGCTGGAACCTCGAGGCGAATCAAAGTGTCCGGGACGCGGCGTTCGCCGACAGCGTGCGGGCGATGTTCGAGGACGACTTCGCCGACTGCATCGAGTGGACCTACGAGAAATGGCGCGCCCGGCCCTGGTACGAACGCGCGAGCGAGCAGTTCTGGGGCTGGATCGACCAGTGGCTCAACCGGCTGGGACGCGGCCGGGTGTGGGAGTGACGCGAGCTAGCGTCCGGCGCGCGCGGCGTTGACGATATGCCGGACCAAAGGAACCATCAACAGTATCCCGACGACGATCATGACGATGTCGTAGTTCTCGAACCGCAGCGCGGTCGGGACCAAATTGGTGCCCGCCAGGCGCTCGGCCAGCCCGAGGCCCGCGAGGATCACGCCCACGGCGTCCAGGATCAGCAGCTGCGGCGGAATCTTCGGCGTCGTTTTCGTGCTCATGGATGACTCCTCGATATAGGCGGCCAGACGGCCGTCCGCGGCCCGGCTAGCGACCGACCCGGCTGACGACGCATTCCGGTGAGACCAGAATCTCGTCAAGCGGCGCCGGCTTGGCGATACTGTAACCCTGGGCGAAGTCCACGCCCAGGCCGCGCAGGGCATCCAGGATCGTGTCGCTCTCGACGAACTCGGCAATGGTATGAATGCCGATGACATGGCCGATGTTGTTGATGGCTTCGACCAGGGCGCGGTCGATCGGGTCGTTCAACATGTCGCGGACGAAGCTGCCGTCTATCTTGAGGTAATCGACCCGGAGGTTCTTGAGATAGGCGAATGAGCTCAAGCCACTGCCGAAATCGTCCAGGGCAAAACGACAGCCCATGCCGCTCAGCACCTTGATGAAATGCGAGGCCCGGACAAGGTTCGCGACCGCCGCGGTCTCGGTGATCTCGAAGCAGATGCGGTCCGGTCTGACGCCGGACAGGTCGAGCTGCCGGATGACGAAGTTCAGGAAGGTGTTGTCGCACAAGGACTGGCCGGACAGGTTGATGGTACATATCCAGTTGCAGTCGCTCGAGCACTGGGCACCCAGCAGCCGGAAGCTGCTGCGGATCACCCAGCGATCGATGTCCGGCATCAGCCCATAGCGCTCGGCCGCGGGAATGAAGGCCATGGGCGGGACGATTCTCCCCTGTTCGTCGCGCAGCCGGATCAGCAGCTCCCGGTGCAGCTCGCCGCCGCCGTGGGCGTCGATGGGAACGATCGGCTGGTAGTAGAGGCAGAAGCGATTCTCGTCGATCGCCCGGCGGATGCGCGACACCCACTGCATCTCCCCGCGGCGTGCCTCGAGCTCCTTGTCGTCCGGCTGATAGATGTGCACCTGGTTGCGGCCCTTGTCCTTGGCCGCGTAGCAGGCGACGTCGGCGGTGCTCAATACCTCCGAAACGCTCAGGCTGTCCGCGGTGATGGCGACCAACCCGATGCTGACGCCGGTCTCGAAACTGTGCTCGCCCCACAGGAAGCGGAAGTCCTTGACCGCTTTGCACAGCGACTCCGCCACCAGTGGCGCACGCTGCGAGTCGCAATGCCGCAACAGGATGCCGAACTCGTCGCCGCCCAATCGCGCGAGGACGTCGGTTTCGCGGATCGTGCTGTGCAGCATGCCGGTGATCTGGCGCAGCAGCTCGTCGCCCGCCACGTGCCCGCAGGTGTCGTTGACGATCTTGAACTGGTCGAGATCCAGGTAGCACAGCACGTGCTGGTGCCCGTCGTTCTTGGCGCTGATCAGAGCCGCCTCCAGCTGGCGTTCGAACTCGGTGCGGTTCGGCAGGTCGGTCAGGGCATCGTGGCTGGCCTGGTAGGAGAGCTGCTGGGTCAGCTTGCGGGCCTGGGCGACGTCGTGGAACACCATCACCGCGCCGATGATCTCGCCGGAGTGATCGCGGATCGGCGCCGCCGAATCGGCGATCGCCAGCTCCTGGCTGTCACGGCGCACCAGCGCGGCGTGATCCGCCAGCGCCACGACCGCGCCTTCGCGCAGGCAGCGGTAGACCGGGTTCTCCACCGGCTGGCGGCTGGTCTCGTCGATCAGGCCCATGATCTGCGCGAGCGGCAGCCCGTGCGCCTCCTTCAGCGTCCAGCCGGTAAGCGTCTCGGCCACCGGATTGAGATACTCGACGTTGCCGGCGGCATCGGTGGTGATCACCCCGTCGCCGATCGAGTGCAGGGTGACTTCGGCGCGCTCCTTTTCCTGGAACAACGCGGCCTGCTGCGCGAGCAACTGGTCGAGCGCCTTGTTGATGAATTTTCCGAGAAACCCGAACTCGTCCTCGCGCCTGTCGTCGAAGCGCTGGGTCACGTCGCCCACGGAGAACGCCTGGGCGGCGTTGAGCATGGCCGTGAACGGCCCGGTCAGCAGCTGCTGCAGCACCCATACCAGGCCGAAGCCGAACAGCAGGAGCACGACACCCATGGCAATGAGCAGGTCCCTGCGCTGCTTGTTGATGGCGTACTCCCGCGAGGGGTGGTAGACCGAGACCGAACCTCGATGCGTGGCTCCCGCTGCATTCGGGCGATGCAGCGTCACGGAACGCCGCTGGACCGACAGCTCCGGGCCGGTCTCGCCGGACTGCAGGACGGTGGATCCGAGCTCAACCTTGATCCCGAGCACGGCAAGCTCCTTGCGCAGCGCCTCCAGCTCGGACTTCAGCCCTGCCACGGCGAGCGCCGGTTGGAACTCGAAATGCCCCTGCAACCGGTAGGCGACCCGATCGGCGTCGGACTGGTATTTTTCCGTCAACCGCTGCTCCAGGCCGCTCAGCACCCATACGGCGATCGCGGAACCGAATAGCGCGAGCCCCCAGAAGACCAGCACGGTGATCTTGACCGGGAGGTTCGACCAGTGGGGCTTGGAGACATGTTCGGCGTTGTTGGTTGTTGTTGCCATGCGCGCAGATCCTGGTTGTAGCGGCTATTGAAATCCGAGCTTTTTCAACGCCAGCCGCATCGGGCAGATGCCGCTCAAGCCGGCGGCGATCAGCGCGAAGCCGACAAACCAGCTGACGATCCACAGCTGGTCCGCGAACGACACATAGGAGAGCAGCAGCAAGGCCGCCAACACGACCCGCAGGGCGCGATCGGCTCCCATTTGGAACACGGAAATGCACGCCGGGCAGTCGGTCGCTTCGACGTACCGCGCGCCGTAACGCAGTCGCGACACCGTGGTCGTCAGGAAGCGGTTGGTCACCGCTTCCAGCACTTGCCAGCCGATCAGCCCGTAGACGACGATCTCCAGCTCGAAGGCCAGGGCGATCAGCAGCAGGCTGCCGAACAGGAGATGGAAGGCGCGCTCGGTCATGGCCGGTTCTCGCGGCGCGTGCAGATCTTGCATAATACCAGGGCGGTGCGGGCTCACAGGACCTGCTGCGGCCGGCTGAGTGGCAGGTGCCGAGCCGACGGCCTGAAACCGAGCTTCTCCAGGAACAGCAGCATCGGGCAGATTCCGCTCAGACCCGCGACCGCGAGCGCGAAGCCCGCGAACCACGGGAACAGCCAGAGATACTGGTTGAACAGCACGTACGTCACAAACAGCACCGTCGAGAACATCAGGCGTAGCGCGCGCTCGGCCTCGAACGAAAAGCGATGTCGAAGGCTGCAAGTCTCGCGCGCCACGGCGTCAACGGCCGCCGTTCCATAACGCAGGCGCGATGCCAGCAACGGAATACGCCAGTTTGTGACGGCCTCGAACACCATCAGGGTGATCAGGCCGTACATGGCCGGCCGGGAGTCCAGGTACAGTGTCGCCAGCACCGAGAGCCCGATCAGCAGACGATAGACGCGTTCTGACATGGTGATGCCCTCCACTTTTGCTCGGGCGCAATCTCCGCCCGGATTGGTCAAGGATAAGACTTGCAATAACCACGCCAGGGACCCGCGAAGGCGTTGTGGAGCCCGACACAAGCGTGTGATCCGGCGGGATCGGCCGTATAACTCCATGAAATATTTATAAAACGTCCGTAAGTTTTCGACGAGGAGACCGGACGTCCGGGACTGAACACAAAGGCGGTGGTGAGCGGAATTAATAAGCAAACACTGATCGAGCGGCGATCCAGATGCCGCAGAGTTGCCGCCGACCCGAGCCAGAGGCGGGGCCGCCGAGTCGTCAAAAACGATGGTTGTATTGCCGCGGCGCTACAGGTCGGTGGCCAGGGAGCCGAACCAAACCACAACTTCACTTAGATAGTCCACGACGCAATTCTCGTGGTTTCTGGGGATGGACGCCAAAGGAGTGGTGCAGTTGACCAGACTCACGTCGGGCGCGCCGGCAGCCAGCATGACGGTCTCGGCCGTTTCGGCGTTGAAGTGGGGCACGATGTCGTCGTCCTCGCCGTGGAACAGCCGCGTCGGCGCCTGCGGCGCCCAGTCGTAGATGTCGTTGGCCGCGAAGCCGGCCTTGACGGTCGCCTCGCCGCCGCCCAGGAACTCGTCGCGGAAGGCGGGCGTGAACAGGTCGGCCATGCTGGTCGTCAGGGCGGCCTGCACCGCCCCGCTGCTCTGCGTTCCATCGTAATAGGTTGCGATGACGTTGTTGTAGGGCGCCTGGAACATGTCGTCGAGCCGGTTCCAGCCGTGCCAGTGATCGTAGGCCTTGAACACGAATCCCAGGAACTGCGGATTGTCGTTGATGTCGAGGCCGACCATGTACTGCGCCGTGGCCGACATGTCGTAGGGGCCGGCGGCCGGCATCGAGGCGGTCACACCGAACTCCGCTGCCAGGTTCTGCTCCATCTCCTTGTGCGCCGCCAGGGTGGCATAGCCGCCCTCGGAGTAGCCGGTCAGGAACAACTGGCCGTTGCCGGCGATGCCGTTGCGCGCCAGCAGCGTGCGCGCGGCGCGGATCATGTCCACCACGGCCGCGGCCAGGCCTTGGGCCTGGACGTAGGGGTGCACCTCGTCGGCGGACTCGGCGTAGCCGATGTAGTCCGGCATGACCACAATGAAGCCGATACCGGCGAGCAGCTTCAAGACATTATCCGTGTTCGCGCTGAGACTGGGCGCGTCGTCGTCGGTGAAGAGGGTGGGGTGCTGGTAGCTCAACAGCGGGCTGGGTGCGCCGCCCAGCTTCAGCGGATAGGCCACCACGCCCGAGGCGTCGATCAGGCGGCCGTCGGGTGTGGCGGTCTTATAGACGAGGGTATGGATCGAGACACCGTACTTGCCGTCGAGACCCGAGGTATCGATGCCGGCGGCCTCGAGCAGCGCGATCGCGAGCTGCACCTCGCCCAGGCTCACGGTCGTCGACGCGGTCACGGCAACCAGCTCGCCGCGCTGCGCCGACGGTGCCGGGGTCAGCGCCGTCGGCTCGTCCGATTCGCCGCAAGCGGCCTGCACCAGCAGCAGCATGGCCAGCGACAGTTTCAACCCGCTGTGTGCCAGAAAACGCCTCATCCTGTCGGTCCCGACGATTCCAAGCGGTCTATTCAATGTAACCGCTGCCGTCGGCCGGGGCCACCGTCCCCGAGACCGGCCGTACCGATGAATTCTACCGTTTGTAAATGCGCGCGGGCCGTTCCGTCCGGCGGACGGAGTCTGAGGTCTGCCAATGGAGGGAACAGACAGGAGTTGGCGGTTTCGCCGCAGGCAGCCCTGTCTGTTCCCGATAGGACATCGGGCAGAACACCGTGTCAGCTGCTTCACTCGTGTCGGGGCGAAAAACTTTGTTCTCCTGATGCTTCGAGAGCCAAAAGCACAGTTCTTACAAACGCTCCATGATCCCATGCATGAGCGTACCGCGTCTTGCCGAGGCGCACTATCACCGTGCCGTGTGACGGGATGATCGTGACAAACTGTCCTTCATGCCCGACGGCATGAAGGGCGTGCGCCGGCAGAGCCGTTTGAGCTCGGTTATACTCATCCGGCACGCTCAGCCAGAAGTGCGCCCCGTAGGCGTTTCCCGGGTTGGCAGTCGCTGCTGTCCGGGTGTAGTCAACCCAACCCTCCGGGAGGATGCGCTCGCCCTCCCACACGCCGTCATTCAAATACAGCATTCCAAATCGCGCCCAATCCCTGGCTGTCGCGTACATGAACGACGATCCGTCAAATGTCCCGCCCGGATCCGCTTCCAGAACTGCGCCGGTCATCCCGAGCCGGTCAAAGAGCGCTTGACGCGGAAAGCGGCGATATTGATCTTCGCTCATGACGTTGCGCATAGCACGCGAAATGATGCTGCTGTTTCCGCTCGAATACTGCCAACGTGTGCCCGGCGGCGATTGAAGTTCCTTGCGTGCGGCAAACGCCGCCATATCCGGCTCGGTGAGCAGCATGCGGGTGACATCGCCCAGAGGATTGCCCATGTCCTCATTGAACTCCAGGCCGCTGTTCATGTACAGCAGCTGACTCAGCGTAATGGATGCGCGTGGATCGCCCGGCGTACGCCATTCCGGGACGGGCACCGGGGCGTCCAGCGGCAAACCGCCGTCCTTGACGAGTACTCCAACGAGCGCATTCAGAACGCTCTTCGTCATCGACCACCCAAGCAACGGGGTATCAGGCCCAACACCCGGCGCGTACCGTTCCGCCACCACGCGTCCGTTGTGGATTACAACAACAGCGCGGGTTCGCCGCAGGTGCGCGGGATCGGGTTCAGAGAAGGCTTCGTCCAGCACCGCGACCAGTTGCGGGATGACAGGCGTAGTCGGCTCGTCCGGGTGGTTGAATGAGCCACCACCGGCGGATGAATGCCGGGATATGGCGGGTGCCGCCTCGTCAGAGGCAGTTACGCTATCTGGGCCCGAAACCAGCGTGCACCCGGTGTCTCCGCGATACCGCGCAGTTCGCCCGGCCATACCGAGGAAACTGGCAGATGCCGCATGGGCCCGCTCATCAATGGATGCCTTGATGATCCGCAGGGCATACAAATCATCGATCTCCAGGTCTGCCAAAACCTCGTGCTGCCGTCGTCCGGCGACGAAGACCTCGGAGCAAAGCATCTTCGCTTTGTACGCGGTTCCGATCCCTACCAACTGCGACCCGTGGCGCAGTGCCGCAGCCAGCGCGACGAGCAACACAAGCCCGGCCACGCCCACTATCCGCCGCTTACCTTTCACCGCGCTTTTCTTCCGGAAAGTCGAGGACCCACCGGGCGGCTAACGCCCCGCGTGAACATCGAGCGGGGATGGCGCGCAGCGCCGTCGCGGCGAGCCCGCTTCCAGGCGCTTGTCAGGCGATCTTGCTTTCAATGAACTCAATTGCATCGGCTCCTGCAACGCTTTCAGGCGAGTACCAGTACATGCCCTTTTGCGGCCAGATCAGAATTCCTTTCGGGGTGCGCAAGACCTTCTCAACGCCATTCCAATTCATTTCGTTGTTTGAATATGGGCTTCTGCTCTCTATTCCGGAATCGCTGACGGTAATCTTGATTTCAACATCATACAGCTTGCTCTTCAGGTGCCGTCTAAGCCAAAAGTGCTTCTTGACTCGATTGCTCAGCAGCTCAAAAACTCCAACTGCAACCAATACGACCGGCAGTACAGTCTCGCCTCGCGCGTAAACTAACAGTACGACACCGAGGACCACCAGGGCTGAACCAACAATCCTCTCCCCTAGCAGCCATTTGGACCCGTGCCGTCGTGCCTGGTCGTAGCTCTCGCCCATGTAGGCGCGGTCCAGCCGGAATTTGACATCGAATTTCATGTTCGCATCAAGACACGAACATGCCGGAAAACACCGCGCCCAACTCCACGCGCTTGTTACGCGCGTTCATAGAGCGGATGCCTCGACCCACAAGCGTTCTTTACCCACCTTTTTGTACCATGTATCGAATTCGGCGCGGTACTGCTGCCATGGCTCAGCAAGCGATTGCCGAGGATCGTCACTAAGAGTGCCTAACAAAATGACCTCGCATTCAACGCCGAACCGTAGGGTGCGCCCTGCGCACCGAAATATTAAGCGGTGCGTGGGACGCACCCTACACCCGTTTCTCATTTTGTTAGGGGCTGGCTTTGGAATAAAACCGTACACCCCCTCGACCCGTCGAGCAAGGATGACAACGGGGGTGATTTGGCGTTGTCATCATATATTTGCATGGTGTAATTCCTGAGGAGGATCTCTCGATGAAGCAAGACGAAGCAAAAA
>DASWHF010000040.1:0-6219 GCA_036393295.1 Acidiferrobacterales bacterium | reverse complement strand
TTTTTGCTTCGTCTTGCTTCATCGAGAGATCCTCCTCAGGAATTACACCATGCAAATATATGATGACAACGCCAAATCACCCCCGTTGTCATCCTTGCTCGACGGGTCGAGGGGGTGTACGGTTTTATTCCAAAGCCAGCCGTTAGGCACTCTAAGGAGCCTCAGGGGCGATCAGCCGTCTGTGCCGCGTAGCCGGCGTCGCTGACCCACCAGCGGCTGAGGGCGACCAGCGGCTTGAGGCCGATGCGTACCACGCGGCGCAGGCCCTCGCGCCCGCGGAGACGCTCGGCGAGCGCCGGGCTGACACGGTAATAAAGGTCGACGACGCCGCGACCCAGATCGCTGGTCAACAGGACCTCGTCGCGCAGCGCCCGCAGATAGCGCACCTCCTCGGCCATCGGCGTGCCGTAGGCGGCGGTGGCGATGAAGCAGCCGCCGCTATTGGGTGCCGGCGGCGGCATCACCGTTCCGGAGGTCCGCCCCGACAGGTTGATGCCATCCGGGGAGGTCGAGGCGTTGCTCGCGACCGCCACTTGCGCGCTGCGTGTTCCGACTGCGCTCGGGGTGAACACGATCTGCATTGTGCAGCTCGTCGCCGGTGTCAGCGTCACGCCGTCACAACCGTTGGTGTTGAAAGCGAACTCGGCCGCGTGCGTGCCGACGATGGTTGCCGACGCGATCACGAGGTTTTCGTCGCCACTGTTGGTGATGCTGACATTGGCCGGGCTGGAGGTCACGGCCACCGCCGGGCTGGTGAACGACACGGTGGTCGGCGCCGAGAACACCGGGCCGGCGCCGGTGCCCGACAGCGACACCGCGTGCGGCGCGTGGGCGGCGTTGCTCGCGATGGTGAGGCTGGCCGTGCGCGCACCCGACGTGCCCGGCGTAAAGGTGATATCCACCTGGCAGCTGCCGCCGGCGGGGACCGCGCTGCTGCTGCAGGTGTCCCCAGACTTCGCGAAATCGCCGGCATGCGTCCCGCCGATCGTCACGGTCGCGATGGTGAGCGTCGTGCTGACGGTGTTGGTGTTCGTCAGCGTGACGGTCTGTGGGGCGGTTGTGACGCCGACGACAGTCGAAGGATAACTCAGCGAGGTCGCGCTAAATCGGAACAGGCGGCTGTTGGCGCCCACCACCGCCGCGGCGTCGATGATGCCGGCACCGCAAGTGCCGATCGTGCAATCCAAGACGGTGCCCGTCGGAAAGGAGCGCGCCGAGCTCTGAATCGCGTTCAAGGCGGTGGCCGAATTCAGCGACGGATTCACCGACAGCATCAGCGACACGACGCCCGATACATGGGGCGTCGCCATGCTCGTGCCACGAGAATAGCCATAGGTATCGCCCGCCGGGCTCGCCGTGGGGCCCAGGGTTCCGGTGTTGAGCGTCGACAACACCCGATCAGCCGTCGCACCGTCACCGCCGGGCGCGGTGATCTCGACGACGGCGCCGAAGTTGCTGTAGGACGCGCGCTCGCCATTGCGGCCCACGGCCGCAACCGTGACGACCCCGCTGCAGCTCGCCGGGTCACCCGGATCGGTGGCGAGATCCAAGCCTTCGTTGCCGGCCGCGACCACGACAACGGCGCCGGCCGCGTTGACCGCATCGATGGCGTTTTGCATCGTGGTGCTGCATGGGCCAGCGCCGCCGAGACTCAAATTGATGACCTTGGCGGGATTGGCATTGGCCGGCACGCCGGACACCGCCAGACCGGCCGCCCAACGCACGCCCTCGGCGATATCGGAGGTCCAGCCACCGCACTTGCCGAGGACACGCACCGGCAGGATCCGCGAAACCCAGTTGATTCCGGCGACGCCGACGGCGTTGTTGCTGGCCGCGCCGACCGTGCCGGCGACATGGCTGCCATGCCAGCTGCTGGGCGACTCCCCACAGCCGGCAAAGAAGCCGCCGGTGCTGTCGGTCCCGGCATCCTCGGCGGCGGTGATCCAGTCGCCGGGGTCGGCCGGATTGCTGTCGCGGCCGTTGCCGTCGTTGGCGGTGAGATACACGCCGGCGGCATCGGCCGACACGAAGTCATAACCCTGGACGGTGCGCCCGGTAAACTCCGCATGCGTAACGATACCGGTGTCGATCACGGCCACGACTACCGAGCTGTGCCCGGTACTCACATCCCAGGCACCGGGCAGGTTCGCGCCGCCGGCAGCGGTCACCGCCGGTCGATAGTGCCATTGGTCGCCGTTGGTGAAGCGCGGGTCGTTCGGCAGCAACATCGGCCTCATGATCGAATCCGGCTCCGCATATTCGACCGCGGGATCGGCGCTCAAGCGCTCCGCGATCGCCCGGGCCTCGGCCAGGGACACACGCGCCGGCAGGGCCAGGATATCCGCGTCGCCGGCCATGCTGCGCACGTGCCGGAGCGGCGTCACTGCGCGCGCGCTCAGCGCGCCCATACCTTCCGGGCGCAGCATCTGCGCCCGCGCCGTGGCGGGATCACGGAATTTAATGATGATCCGGTCGGTCCGGCTCACCGGCGCCGGCGCCGGTTCGAAGCCGCCGGCTCGCGGCATCGGCGCAAACATGCCAGCCGACATCAAAAGTACTGCGCCGCCCAACAGCGTCAGGGCGCGCACAAGAGGATTGCGCATGATCTTGCTAGACCCCCCATTTTTATCAGCGTTGATGCCTTAGCTTTCGGTCCGGCTCGACCGCGAGTATGTCCGACCGTTTTTCAAGTCGGCGAATGATGCGCTCGCTATCCCCACCGTCGATCTCGAACAGGCACTGATCACCCGCCAGCTGACGAACATACCGCAGCCCGTCTCCGGCATCCCGGGCCAACACGCCAACGAATGCAGCATCCAGGCTGGCCGGCAGAACCCTGAACGTAACGACGATCCGGGTCGTTCCGACTGCCTGGTCGCGAGCGGCGGTTCCTGCCTCGGTGCGGCCGGGACGAACGCCCTCCCGACAACCGCTTATTTGCGCCGCCAATGCCAGCAACACGGCCATGATGCCCACGCCGAACGTCACCCGACGAATGTGCATTGCCACCATGAGCTTGCTTCCATAAACCGGACCAAGTCAACAGACAACGGGTTCACCCGATCATAATAGCAGTAAGGCGGCCTAAGTCCCCGCCGTACCGGTGTTTTCGGACCCAACACCAACAATCCGTCTGCGTAACCCGCTGGTCGCCGACCCGGACCGCCGGCTCTGCGATTTTCCGATGCACGGTGCCGGTGGCGCCGAAAAAACATTTGGCTAAGTCTATTATCTCAACTAATATCTATTACTATACGTTAGTTTATCCTGATACCCACTTTTTCTATTTATAAATCAAATACTTATGGCGACACCCAACCCTGCGAGCAACCTGAGCGGCCTGGCCCTGCGGCTGGTCCGTGACGGCCTGCTGGGGCCGGGGGACGCCGAGCGGATGCAGAACGAGGCGCAGTCGGCCAAGATCCCCTTCGTCACCCACCTGGTCGAGAGCAAGAAGCTCGGCAGCGACATCATCGCGCGCGCCGCTTCCGAGGAGTTCGGCGTGCCGCTGTTCGACATCGGCGCGCTCGATCTCGAGACCGCGCCGGTCAAGCTGGTCGACGAAAAGATTATCCGCCGCCACCACGTGCTGCCGATCTACAAGCGCGGCACCAAGCTGTTCGTGGCCATCGCCGATCCCACCAATCTGCAGGCGATGGACGAGATCAAGTTCAACACCGGTCTCGGCGCCGAGCCGATCCTGGTCGACGAGACCAAGCTGTCGGTCGCCATCGACAAGTGCCTGGCGGCCGCCGACACCACGCTCATGGACCTGGCCGGCGGCGGCGACGGTCTCGACAGCCTGGATATCGGCCACGAGGACGACAACAAAGGCAAGGGCGCGGAAGGCGACGACGCCGGCGTCAACGACGCGCCGATCGTCAAGTTCGTGAACAAGGTGCTGATCGACGCCATCAACCTGGGCGCCTCCGATATCCACATCGAGCCCTACGAGAAATCCTACCGCGTACGCTTCCGCCAGGACGGCATACTGCACGAGGTCGCCTCGCCACCGCTGGCGCTGGCCGGCCGCATTTCGGCGCGCGTCAAGATTCTCGCGCGCCTGGATATCGCCGAGCGCCGGGTGCCGCAGGACGGACGCATGAAGCTGCGTATCTCCAAGAACCGCGCCATCGACTTCCGCGTCAGCACGCTACCCACGCTGTTCGGCGAGAAGTGCGTGCTGCGTATTCTCGATCCGTCGTCGGCGACCCTCGGCGTCGAGAAGCTCGGTTTCGAACCCGAGCAGAAGAAACTGTTCATCGAGGCGGTGCACCGTCCGTACGGCATGGTGCTGGTGACCGGCCCGACCGGCAGCGGTAAAACGGTAAGTCTCTACACCGCAGTCAATATCCTGAACACCCCGGACCGCAACATCTCGACGGCCGAAGACCCGGTGGAAATCAACCTGCCCGGCATCAACCAGGTCAACATGAACGAAAGGGCCGGGCTCACTTTCTCATCGGCGCTGCGCGCCTTCCTGCGCCAGGACCCGGACGTGATCCTGGTCGGTGAGATTCGCGACCTGGAAACCGCCGAGATCGCCATCAAGGCGGCCCAGACCGGCCACATGGTGCTGTCCACCCTGCACACCAACGACGCACCCACAACCCTGAGCCGCATGGTCAACATGGGCGTGGCGCCGTTCAACATCGCCTCGGCGGTCAACCTGATCGTCGCCCAGCGCCTGGCGCGGCGTCTGTGCCCGTCCTGCCGGAAACCGCTCGATCTGCCCAAGCCGGCGCTGCTCAAGGCCGGTTTCAAGGAAAGCGAGCTCGCCGATCTGAAGATCTACGGGGCGGGCGGTGGCTGCGACGCCTGCAACAACGGCTACAAGGGCCGCGTCGGCATTTACCAGGTGATGCCGGTGTCCGAGGCGATCGGCGAGATCATCATGCGCGGCGGGACCGCGCTGGACGTCGAGATCCAGGCGCGCAAGGACGGCGTCCCGGACCTGCGCCAGTCGGCGCTCAAGAAGGTCCGCGACGGCGTCACCAGCCTCGAAGAAATCGAACGCATCACCAACGTCTGACCGACACCATGGCCGAAGCCGCTCAAAAAACCCAACCGCAGAAGTCCAAGTTCGGCACCTACACCTGGGAGGGGGTGGACAAGAAGGGTCGCCGGCTCAGGGGCGAGACCGAGGCCATCAGCGTCGCCTATGTGAACGCGATCCTGCGGCGCCAGGGCATCAATCCCACCAAGGTCCGCAAGCAGGCGAAGCCGCTGTTCGTCCGGAAGAAAAAGATCACGATGAAGGACGTGTCGGTATTCACGCGCCAGTTCGCCACCATGATCCAGGCCGGCATCCCCATCGTCCAGGCCTTCGACATCGTCGGCAAGGGCCACGAGAACCCCAGCATGCAGGAGCTGCTGCTCACCATCAAACAGGACATCGAATCCGGCACCAACCTGCAACTGGCGCTCAGCAAGCATCCGCTGTACTTCGACGCGCTGTACTGCAATCTGGTGGCGGCCGGCGAACAGGCCGGTATTCTCGACACCATCATGGAAAAGATCGCCACCTACAAGGAGAAGATCGAGGCGATCAAAGGCAAGATCAAGTCGGCGCTGTTCTATCCGGCGGCGGTGATCGTGGTCGCCTTCATCGTGACCGCGATCCTGCTGATCTTCGTGATCCCGCAGTTCGAGAGCATGTTCAAGGGTTTCGGCGCCGAGCTGCCGGCCCTGACCCAGATGGTGATCAATCTCTCCAAGTTCATGCGCGAGTGGTGGTTCGTCATCTTTGGCGGCATTGGCGGCGCGATCGCCTTCATCGGCTACACCTACAAGCGCTCGGAGAAGATGCAGCACACCGTCGACCGGCTGCTGCTGCGCGCGCCGGTCCTCGGCGATATCGTCAAGAAGGCCACGATCGCCCGCTACTGCCGCACGCTCGCCACCATGTTCGCCGCCGGCGTGCCGCTGGTGGAGAGCCTGGATTCGGTTGCCGGTGCGGCCGGCAACCGCGTGTATTACGAAGGCGTGATGGTCATCAAGACCGACGTCAGCACCGGCATGCAGCTGCAGGCGGCCATGGACCGCACCGGGCTGTTTCCCAACATGGTCATCCAGATGGTGGCCATCGGCGAGGAGTCCGGCGAGCTCGACACCATGCTGGGCAAGGTCGCCGACTTCTATGAGGACGAAGTCGACAACGCCGTCGAGGCCCTGAGCAGCCTGCTCGAACCCATCATCATGGCCTTCCTGGGTGTCGTG
>DASWHF010000039.1:0-13452 GCA_036393295.1 Acidiferrobacterales bacterium | reverse complement strand
GTCGACTGCCCAAAATTAAATCACTCCGACCCCTTTAGGACCCCTTTAGGCTTTGTGGTACTCCCGGTACCACTCGACGAAGCGCCGGATGCCGACTTCGACCGGCGTCGCCGGCTTGAAGCCGGTCGCGGCGGTCAACTCGCTGACGTCGGCGACGGTGCTCGGCACGTCGCCGTCCTGCATCGGCAGCATTTCCTTGACGGCCTTTTTGCCGAGGCAGTCCTCCAGCACCTCGATATAGCGCATCAGCTCGACCGGCTGGTTGTTGCCGATGTTGAACACGCGGTAGGGCGCATAGCTGGTGGCGGAATCGGGCGCCAGGCCGGTCCAGCCGGGATTGGGCTTGGCCGGGCGGTCGATGACGCGGATCACGCCCTCGACGATATCGTCGATATAGGTGAAGTCGCGCACCATCTTGCCGTGGTTGAACACCTTGATCGGCGTGCCCTCGAGGATGCCCTGGGTGAACAGGAACAGCGCCATGTCCGGCCGGCCCCACGGACCGTAGACGGTGAAGAAGCGCAGGCCGGTGCAGGACAGGCCGAACAGGTGCGCGTAGCTGTGCGCCATCAGCTCGTTGGCCTTCTTGCTGGCCGCGTACAGCGACACCGGATGGTCGACGTTGTCGTGCTCGGAGAACGGCTGCTTGGTGTTGGCGCCGTAGACCGAGCTGGAGGAGGCGAACACCAGGTGGCCGACCCGGGACTGGCGGCAGCCCTCGAGGATATTGCCGAAGCCCACCAGGTTGGCGTCGATGTAGGCGCCCGGATTGACCAGCGAGTAGCGCACGCCGGCCTGGGCGGCGAGGTTCATGACGGCATCGAAGCGCTCGCGCCGGAACAGGTCCGCCATCCCGGCGCGGTCGGCGATGTCGAGCTTCTCGAAAGTAAAGCGCGGATGATCGGCGAAGCGCTGGAGCCGCGCCTGCTTGAGCTCGACCGAGTAGTAGTCGTTGAGGTTGTCGACGCCGTACACGCTGTCGCCGCGCTCGAGCAGGCGCAGCGCCAGGGTGGAGCCGATGAAGCCGGCGACGCCGGTGATCATGATATGCATGGTCTATTCCTTGGAAAGGGGTCGGAGTGATTTATTCTTAGGCAGCTGCACAACCATCGTGCACATCGGGCAAGCTGGCCAGCGGCTGCCTAAAAATAAATCACTCCGACCCCTTACTTTTTATAAACGCCAGACGCACAGGCCGGCGGCCTGGAGCGCGGCGGGATCGAATTGCGACTTCACGTCGACGAAGCAACCGGCCTTGATCAGCTTGGCGGCATAGTCGGCGGGTGGGCGGGCAAGGAACTGCTTGTGTGCGACCGCCACGACGATCGCATCGGCCTTGGGCAGCGCATCCCAGTCGACCAGCGTCACGCCGTATTCGTGTTGCGCCTCCTCGGGGGCAGGCACGGGATCGTGGACGTGCACCTCGATACCGTAGCTGCGCAGCTCGCGGATCACGTCGATGACGCGCGAATTGCGCAGGTCCGGGCAGTTCTCCTTGAAGGTGAGCCCCAGTACGTTCACCTTCGCGTCCTTGACGTGGCTGCCGGCCTTGATCATCTGTTTGACGGTTTGCTCGGCGATGAATTTGCCCATGCCGTCGTTGATGCGGCGTCCGGCGAGAATCACCTCGGGATGGTAGCCGAGCATCTCGGCCTTGTAGGTCAGGTAATAGGGATCGACACCGATGCAGTGCCCGCCGACCAGCCCCGGCCGGAACGGCAGGAAGTTCCACTTGGTGCCGGCGGCCTGCAGCACCTCGAGGGTGTCGATGCCGATCTTGTCGAAGATGATCGCCAGCTCGTTCATGAGCGCGATGTTGAGGTCACGCTGGGTGTTCTCGATGACCTTGGCGGCCTCCGCGACCTTGATGCTGGAGGCGCGGTGCACGCCGGCGGTGATGATCGATCCGTACAAGCCGGCAACCGCCTCGAGCGTCGCCGGATCGTCGCCGGCCACGACCTTGACGATGCGCGTCAGGGTGTGCTCGCGGTCGCCGGGATTGATGCGCTCCGGCGAATAGCCGATATGGAAATCCGTGCGCCACTTCATGCCGGAATGCTGCTCGAGCACCGGCACGCACACCTCCTCGGTGGCGCCCGGATAGACCGTGGATTCGTAGATCACTATCGCGCCGCGCTTGAGATTCTGGCCGACCGTGCGGCTGGCGCCCACCAGCGGGCTGAAGTCCGGCTGGCGGCTGATGTCGGTCGGCGTCGGCACGGCGACCACGATGAAGTCGGCCTGCTTGAGGGCCGCCGGGTCGGTGGCCACCTCCAGCCGGGTGGCGGCCTTGAGCTCCTCGCCGGGCACCTCGCCGGTGGGATCGACGCCGCGGGCGTAGCTCGCGACCTTGGACTTGCTGAGATCGAACCCGATGGTCCGATACCGCTTGCCGAACTCCACGGCCAAGGGCAGGCCGACATAACCCAGACCGACGACTGCGACGACACTCATGAATCCCCCTGATGGAGCTGTGCGATTGGTTGCGCAGACGACTGCGGATGAAGTCCTTTACAAGCCTTTGTTATTTATCGGTTTGTGCGTATGATTACCCCGACCCGGGACGGGCTCTCGACCGCCCCCGCCCTGCGACCCCGCGGGGCCGCCCGGGGCGGTATTATAGAGGGCGAGGGCGGCAAACCAAACCGGTATGGAAAGGGGTCGGAGTGATTTGTTTTTGGGCAGCACAACCATCGGGTACATCGGGCCAGCCGGCCGGCGGCTGCCCAAAAACAAATCACTCCGACCCCTTACTTTTATGAAGGTCCTGGTAACCGGCGGCGCGGGATTCATCGGTTCGCACGTGGTCGAGCGGCTGCTGGGACTCGGCCACGCGGTGCGTGTGCTCGACAATCTCTCCACCGGCAGGCGCGCCAATCTCGCGACCCATGCGCGGCTCGAGCTCGTCGTCGGTGACGTCCGCGATCGCGCCGAGGTCGATGCCTGTGCGACGGGCGTGGACGCGATCGTGCACCTCGCCGCCGTGGCGTCGGTGCAGGCCAGCATCGACGACCCCGTCGCCACCCACGCCAGCAATTTCGACGGCACGCTGCACGTCCTCGAGGCGGCGCGCGAGCGCGACGTGCGGCGCCTTCTGTACGCCAGCTCGGCCGCGGTCTACGGCGACAGCGCCGAGCTGCCGGTGGCGGAGAGCGCGACGCCGCGGCCGCTGTCCCCCTATGCCGCCGACAAGCTGGCCGGCGAGCACTACCTGCACTATTACTTCCGGAAGCACGGGCTCGCCGGCACCGCCTTCCGGTTCTTCAACATCTACGGGCCGCGCCAGGACCCGTCGTCGCCGTATTCCGGCGTCATCAGCATCTTTGTCGATCGCCTCGCGCGCGGCGAGCCGGTCACGCTGTTCGGCGACGGCGAGCAGACCCGCGACTTCGTCTACGTCGGCGATCTCGCCGCACTGTTGTGCGGGGCGCTGACGCGGGACGGGCTGGGCGGCGAGACGATGAATGTCGGCACCGGCCGGCAGACCTCGCTGCTGACGCTGCTGGACACCCTGGAGGATCTGGCCGGGAGGCGCGTCGAGCGGCGCTTCGCCGAGCCGCGCGTCGGCGACATCCGCCACTCCTGCGCGGACGTGCGGCGGCTCACGCAACGGCTCGATGCCGCGCCGTCGACCGCGCTAGGCGACGGCCTTGCGGAGTTGCTGGGGTCGATCGGCGTGTCGGCGCGACGCCGCTGACGGCGCGGCGCTTGCCAAGCCGGGGGCCGGCACGGCAAACTGGCCGTGCGCGCGGCGGGAATCGTGGACGAGGCCTCGAGGTCATGGACAAAAACAAGAAGCGCCCGGTTTATCTCAACCTAGTGGCGATCCGCCTGCCGATCGGCGGCATGGTCTCGATCCTGCATCGCGTCAGCGGCGTGCTCCTGGTGTTCGCGCTGCCGGTCTCGCTCTATGCCCTGCAAACCGCGCTGTCCGGCGCCGACGGTTATGCGCGCGTCGTCGACGCGTTCGCCTCCTGGCCCGCCAGACTCGCGCTGCTGTTGACCCTGTGGATGCTGGCGCACCATTTCTTCGCCGGCCTGCGCCACCTGCTGTTCGACCTCGATATCGGCATCGGCCGGTTGCCGGCGCGGTTCCTGGCGCTCGGGGTGCTGGTGGCGACCGCCGCCGTGACGGTGGCGGCGGCCTGGGGCCTGTTCGCGTGAACCGCTACCGCAGCAGCGGCAGCGCCCACCGCGGGCTCGGCGAATGGCTGTGGCAGCGGCTGACGGCGCTCTACCTCGGCGGTTTCACGGTGTTCGTCGTCCTGCGGCTCGGGTTCGCGCCGTTCGCCGACTACGCGGCGTGGCGCGCCTGGATGCTGAGCCCGACGATGCGCATCGCCGTGGCGCTCGCCTTCGCCGCCGCGCTGCTGCACGCCTGGATCGGCATGCGCAGCGTGTATCTCGATTATCTCCCGCCGCTCGGCCTGCGCGTGCTGGTGAGCGCCGTGACCGCGGTCGCGCTGCTGGTCGTCGCCGCCTGGGTCGGGGAGGTGTTGCTGTGGGGAGCCGTGCCGTGAGCATCGCGAAGCGCCGTTTCGATTGCCTGGTCATCGGCGCCGGCGGCGGCGGCCTGCGTGCCGCGCTGCAGCTCGCCCAGGCCGAGGCGCATGTCGCGGTGGTGTCCAAGGTGTTCCCGACGCGCTCCCACACCGTCGCCGCCCAGGGTGGCATGAACGCCGCGATCGGAAACGTGCTGCCGGACAACTGGCACTGGCACATGTACGACACCGTCAAGGGCGGCGACTACCTCGGCGACCAGGACGCGATCGAGTACATGTGCCAGATGGCGCCGCGCCTGGTGATCGAGCTCGAGCACTACGGCGTGCCGTTCACGCGCCTGCCCAACGGCCGCATCTACCAGCGCAAGTTCGGCGGCCAGAGCCAGCACTTCGGCGGCGAGCAGGCGGCGCGCACCTGCGCGGCGGCCGACCGCACCGGCCACGCCATCCTGCACGCGCTCTACCAGCAGAATATGCGCGCCAAGACGCATTTCTTCGACGAGTACTTCGCGCTGGACCTGCTGCGCGACGCCGACGGCTATGTGCTGGGCGCGCTGGTGCTGGAGATCGAGACCGGCGAGCCGCTGATCATCGAGGCGCGCACCACGCTGATCGCCACCGGCGGGGCGGGGCGCATCTACCGCACCGGCACCAACGCCATGATCAACACCGGCGACGGCATGGCCATGGCGCTGCGCGCCGGCATCCCGCTCGAGGACATGGAGTTCGTGCAGTTCCATCCGACCGGCATCGCCGGCCACGGCATGCTGATCAGCGAGGGCGTGCGCGGCGAGGGCGGCTACCTGGTCAACGGCGAGGGCGAGCGCTTCATGGAGCGCTACGCCCCCCAGGCCAAGGACCTGGCGAGCCGCGACGTGGTCAGCCGCGCGATCGCCATCGAGCTGCGCGAGGGACGCGGCTGCGGGCCGCGCAAGGACCATGTGCTGCTCAAGGTCGATCACCTGCCGGCGGACATCATCAAGAGCCGTCTGCCCGGCATCCGCGAGACCGCGATCCGCTTCGCCCACGCCGACCCGGTCAAGGAGCCGATCCCGGTGGCGCCGACGCTGCATTATATGATGGGAGGCATCCCGACGAACCGCTTCGGCCAGGTGGTCGCCCCGGTGCGCCACGGGCCGGAGGAGGCGGTGCCGGGCCTGTACGCGGTCGGCGAGTGCGCCTGCGTGTCGGTGCACGGCGCCAACCGGCTGGGCGGCAACTCGCTGCTCGACATCGTGGTCTTCGGCCGCGCCGCGGGCGAGCATATGGTCGAGTATCTGAAGGACAACCCGTATCACCGTCCGATGTCGGCGCCGGCCCTCGATTCGGCGCTGGCGCGCCTGCAGCGCTGGGATCAACGAGGCGACGGCGAATCGGTCGACGGTCTCGCCGAGGCGGTGCGCCGCACCATGGAGGAGTACTGCGGCGTGTTCCGCAGCCAGGCGGTGCTGGACGAGGGCGTAGTGCGCATGCGGGCGCTGCGCGCGCGGCTGTCGGACGCCCGGCTCAAGGACCACAGCCGGGTGTTCAATACCGCGCGCATCGAGGCTTTGGAGCTCGAGAATCTGCTGGAGGTGGCCGCGGCGGTCGTCGTTTCCGCGGCGGCGCGTACCGAGAGCCGCGGGGCGCATTCGCGCGAGGATTACCCGGAGCGCGACGATCGCGGCTGGCTCAAGCACACGCTTTACTATCAGGACGGGCAGCGGCTCGATTACAAGCCGGTGCGGATGAAGCCGTTGACGGTGGAGTCGTTTCCGCCGAAGGAGAGGGTTTATTAGGGCAGAAAAAAGAGAAAAGAGGAAAGAGAAAAGATATTCACGGCAACGCTTTTCTTTTCTCTTTCCTCTTTTCACTTTTCTCTGCCAATAAGGAGAGATATGAAATTCTCGATCTATCGTTACAATCCGGAGACGGACAGCAGGCCGCGGATGCAAAGTTACGAGCTCGACGACGCCGAGGCGGGCGTGATGCTGCTCGACGCGCTGCTCAGGCTGAAGGCGCAGGACGAGACACTGAGCTTCCGGCGGTCGTGCCGCGAGGGGGTTTGCGGGTCGGACGCGATGAACATCAACGGCCGCAACGGGCTGGCCTGCATCGTTCCGCTGCACGAGCTCAAGCAGCCGATCGTGCTCAAGCCGCTGCCGGGCCGGCCGGTGATCCGCGATCTGATCGTCGATCTCACCCAGTTCTACACCCAGTACCGCGCCGTCAAGCCGTGGCTGATCAACCACGATCCCGAGCCGGAGATCGAGCGCCTGCAGTCTCCGGAGGAGCGCGATCGGCTCGACGGGCTCTACGAATGCATCCTGTGCGCCTGCTGCTCCACGGCCTGCCCATCGTTCTGGTGGAACCCGGACCGCTTTCTCGGGCCGGCGGCGCTGCTGCAGGCCTGGCGCTTTCTCGCCGACAGCCGCGATCAGGCGACCGGTGAGCGTCTCGACGATCTCGAGGACCCCTACCGGCTGTTCCGCTGCCACACCATCATGAACTGCACCGAGGTCTGTCCCAAGGGCCTGAACCCGGCCAAGGCGATCGGCCATATCAAGCTGTCGCTCGCCAAGCGGGTGCTGTGAGCGACGCGGCATACCGTCGTCTGCGCTGGCGCTGCCGGCGCGGGCTTCTGGAGCTGGACCTGCTGCTCAACGAATTTCTCGAGCGCCATTACGCGGAATTGAGCGGCGCGGAGCGCGAGGATTTTGCGCGCTTGCTGGTGACTCCCGACGCGGTGCTGTTCGAGTGGTGCTCGGGGGGCGTGGAACCCGACGATCCAAATCTAAAGCATATTCTCAATAAAGTTTTACAATAGATTGATTTACAACATAAAAATATCGAGATTACTTTTGCTGAGCGGGGCAGTCGCGCATCTCGGGGCGCTGGTGATTCTGTTCGCGGTGACACTGCCGCCCGGGGTCGGTATCGGTCTCGGGCTGGCGGTGATCGTGAGCGCCGCCCGCGCCCTGCGCGCCGTCGCCCAGCTCGGACCCGATGCCGTGGTCGCGCTCAGCCATTCGGCGGATGGCGGCTGGGCGCTGCGCCGGCGGTCGGATTCGCCGTGGCAGCCGATAGAGCTCATCGACGGCTGGAGCCACCCGCGACTGGTGGTGCTCAGCGTCCGGCTGGGCGATGCACGCGTCCGGCGCCTGCCGATCCCGTGGGACGCCCTGGACCCGGATGGGTTCCGGCGCCTGCGCGTGACGCTGGCCGCGACGCGTTCCGGCCCGCCGGCGATCGATGATGGCTGGTCAGGCGGGCGCGGCTAGCAGTTTTAGGGCGGTGTGAGCACGGTGTCGCGTGCCGGGACCTGGGTGTCCAGGTCGGGGTGGTCACGGGTGTAATGCAGGCCGCGGCTCTCGCGACGCGCCAGGGCGCTGCGGATGATGAGCTCGGCGATCAGCGCCAGGTTGCGCAGCTCGATGAGGTCGTTGTTGACGCGGAAATTGCTGTAATACTCGCGGATCTCCTCGCGCAGCAGCGCGGCGCGGTGCTGCGCGCGCTCCAGGCGCTTGGTGGTGCGTACGATGCCCACGTAGTCCCACATGAACCGGCGCAGCTCGTCCCAGTTGTGCGACACCACCACCAGCTCGTCCGGGTCCGAGACCCGGCTCTCGTCCCAGGGCGGCAGCGGCCCGGCGGCCGTGGCGGCGCCGTCGCGGCGCGCCAGGATATCCGTGGCGGCGGCCTGCGCGAACACCAGGCATTCCAGCAGCGAGTTGCTCGCCAGGCGGTTGGCGCCGTGCAGGCCGGTGAAGGCGCATTCGCCGATGGCGTACAGCCGGTCGATGTCGGTGCGCCCGTGGAGGTCGGTCATGACGCCGCCGCAGGTGTAGTGCGCCGCCGGCACCACCGGAATCGGCTCGCGCGTGATGTCGTAGCCGTACTCCAGGCAGCGCCGGTGGATGGTCGGGAAGTGCGCGACGATGAAATCGGCCGGCTTGTGGCTGATGTCGAGGTAGACGCAGTCGAGGCCGCCGCGCTTCATTTCGTAGTCGATGGCGCGCGCCACGATGTCGCGCGGCGCGAGCTCGGCGCGCGGGTCGTGATTCTGCATGAAACGCGAGCCGTCGGGCAGCTTGAGGTATCCGCCTTCGCCGCGCACCGCCTCCGAGATCAGGAAGCTCTTGGCGCGCGGATGGTAGAGGCAGGTCGGATGAAACTGGACGAATTCCATGTTCGCCACCCGGCAGCCGGCGCGCCAGGCCATGGCGATGCCGTCGCCGGTCGAGGTGTCGGGATTGCTGGTGTAGAGATAGACCTTGGACGCGCCGCCGGTCGCCAGCACCACCCGGTCGGCCGCAAACACCTCGACCCGGCCGCTGCGCTTGTCGAGGGCATAGAGCCCGAGGCAGCGGTTCTCCCCCGGCCGGCCGAGTTTGGCGGTGGTGATGAGATCGATCGCGATGTGGTGCTCGTGCAGGCGGATGCGCGGGTGACGGCGGACGCGCCCTTCGAGCGTGGTTTCCATCGCCTGGCCGGTGGCGTCGGCGGCGTGGATCACGCGCCGCTGGCTGTGACCGCCCTCACGGGTCAGGTGAAAGCCGCCGTGGGTTTCGGTGGGGTCGCGGGTGAACGGTACGCCCAGGTCGATCAGCCATTGGACCGCGGCCGGGCCGTTTTTGACCACGAATTCCACGGTATCGCGGTGGCACAGCCCGGCGCCGGCGCCGAGCGTGTCCTGGATGTGGCTCTCGTAGCAATCGGCCGCGTTCAGCACTGCCGCCACGCCGCCCTGGGCGTAGAGACTGGAGCCCTGAGTCAGCTCCGCCTTGGCCAGGATCGTGACCGCGACCTGGTCGGCCAGGCGCAAGGCCAGGCTCAATCCCGCCAGGCCGCCGCCGACGATGAGCACTTCGGATTCCTGGCGGGTCGGCGTGACGGTCATGCGCGGTGTGCGAAGCTCGATGGGAACCGGGAAAGGATTTCGGTTATGATCGCGTCTTGCGTTGTTTCGGCCGATCCGCGGAATGGCGGAGCTGCCGGATACTATAACCACGAATGACCGCGGCAGGCGAACTTTATTTCCCGGCAACGGTCTTTTATGGGGTGAGACGACCATCGGCTCTCGCCCCGAAGGGGAAGCACTGACCCGTATGGTCGAGCGGAGTGTCGATCAAAAGCTGGTAACCCGGGTACAGCGGGGCGACAAGTCGGCGTTTGATCTGCTGGTGCGCAAGTACCAGCACCGGATCGCCAAACTGGTGTCGCGCTACGTCTCCGACCGGTCCGAGGTCGAGGACGTGACCCAGGAGGCCTTTATCAAGGCCTACCGGGCGATCGGCGGGTTTCGTGGCGACAGTGCGTTCTACACCTGGCTGTATCGCATTGCCATCAACACCGCCAAGAACTACCTGGTCTCGCAGTCGCGCCGGCCGCCGGCCACCGACGTCGACGCCCAGGAGGCCGAAGGGATCGAGTCGGCCGGCGGTTTGCGGGACTCGACCACGCCGGAACGCCATATGCTGGCCGACGAGATCGCCCGCACCGTCGAGCGGGTGATCGCCGGGCTGCCGGAGGACCTGCGCACCGCGATCACCCTGCGCGAGATCGACGGCCTGAGCTACGAGGAGATCGCCACGGTCATGGATTGCCCGATCGGCACCGTCCGGTCGCGTATTTTCCGGGCGCGCGAGGCGGTCGACAACGAGCTGCGGCCGTTGCTGCAGGAATGAATGTCGGCGGCGGTATTGGCCCGGCGCCGCGGAGCGGCTATAACTTAAGGGATCGGGGAACGCGTTTCGGGCAGCCCGCAGGGCGCCGGCATTGAAACAGTTGGAGAGCGGTCAATGAAAGAGAAGGTTTCCGAATTGCTCGACGACGAGCTTGCCGACGGCGAGCATCACGAGGTGTTGCGCCGCATCAGCGACGACCGCGATCTGCGCGGCGCCTGGGAACGTTACCATATTATGCGCGCCGCGCTGCGCAAGGAGCTCGACATCCTGGTCGGGTCGGACCTGGCGGAGCGCGTCGCCTCGGGCATCGACGCCGACCCGGTCGGCGGACGCGGCGCCGCGATTCGGCGCCTGCCCCTGCCGCGCGTCACGCGGTATGCCGCCGGGCTGGCCCTGGCCGCCTCGGTGGCCGCCGTCGCACTGTTCAACCTCAAGCCGCTCACCACCGACGGCACCGCGCCGCTCGACATCGCCGCGCAATCCAAGGCGGCGCCGAACGTCGCGGTCGTCGGGCACAAGGGGGCGAAGGGCCCGCTCAATACCTTCCTGGTGGAGCACAGCGAGATCGCCCCAACCGGCGGCATGACCGGCATGACGCCCTATGTGCGTGTGGTGGGCTATAGCAACGAGCAATGAGCAACGCCCGCCTCGACCTTCGCGCCGCGCTTCCCCTCGTCATCCTCTTCGCCAGTCCCGGCGCCGATGCCGCCGACGACGCGCATGCCTGGCTGACCAGAATGAGCGAGGCGGCGCGCACGCTGAACTTCGCCGGCACCTTCGTCTATCAGCACGACAATCAGCTCGACAGCATGCGCATCGTGCACAAGCTGCGCGACGGCCGGGCGCACGAGCGCCTGGTCTCGCTTACCGGAGTGGCGCGCGAGGTCGTGCGCGACGAGCGCGAGGTGCGCTGCTACCTGCCCGACCAGAACTCCGTGGTGGTCGAGCACCGCAAGGCCGACGGCCGCCGTTTCCCGGCCATCCTGCCGCCATCGGCGCGCGAGCTCGAACGCAGCTACCGCATCACGCTCGGCAAGCAGGGACGGGTCGCCGATCGCCGCGCCCAGGCGGTGCGCATCGAGCCGAAGGACGGCTATCGCTACGGTTATCACCTGTGGGCGGACCGCGACACCGGCCTATTGCTGAAGGCCAGCCTGATCGACGAGCAGCAGCGCGTGGTCGAGCAGTTTCTGTTCACCGAGATCACCATCGGCGGCGAGATTCCCGATAGCGAGCTCGAGCCGCGCAATCCGGCCAAGGACTATGTCTGGTACCGCAGCAACGGCCTGGAGTCGGGCAAGGAGATCGATTCGCCCAAGGCCTGGTCGGCCGGTCAGCTGCCGGAGGGTTTCGCGCTCACCATGCACGTGACCCGCAAAGTGCCGACCCGCCGGCTGCCGGTCGAGCACATGGTGTTCTCCGACGGACTGGCGGTGGTGTCGGTGTTCGTCGAACGGCTGGGCGAGCGCGGCGCCGACGCCGCCGATCCGAGCGGCATCGAAGGATTGACCGAGATCGGCGCGGTACACGCCCTGGGCCGCGTCGTCGGCGATCACCAGGTGACGGTGGTGGGCGAAGTGCCGGCGCAGACCGTCGAACTGATCGCGGCGGGCATCGAGCCCGTCAAATGATCGCGAGCGCGCCGCCCGATCGCGCGCCGCCTGAAACACTATGAAAAGACATTTCCCCGCCCGCTGGGCCGCCATTCCGGTCCTGCTCGCGCTGGCCCCCGCCGCCGGCGCGGCCGGACGGGAGCTGCCGGACTTTTCGACGCTGGTGCAGGCCAACGGCCCGGCGGTCGTCAACATCAGCACCACCCAGATCCAGCGGCGCAACGCCTTCCCCGGGCTCGGCACGCCGGACGGCGCGCCGTTCAACGACTGGTTCCGGCACTACTTCGGCGAGGAGGGCGAGGGCGAGGCCTTCGACAGCAAGTCGCTCGGCTCCGGTTTCGTCATCACGCGCGACGGCTACGTGCTCACCTGCGCGCATGTCGTGGAGAACGCGCGCGAGGTCATCGTCAAGCTCAACGACCGGCGCGAGTTCGCGGCACGCGTGGTCGGCGCCGACCGGCGCAGCGACGTCGCGCTGCTCAAGATCGATGCCCAGGGCCTGCCGGTCGTCAAGATCGGCGATCCCGCGGGCCTGCGTGTCGGCGAATGGGTGATCGCCATCGGATCGCCGTTCGGGTTCGAGAGCTCGGCCACGGCCGGCATCGTCTCGGCCAAGGGCCGCAGCCTGCCGAAGGAGAACTACGTCCCGTTCATCCAGACCGACGTCGCCATCAATCCCGGCAACTCTGGCGGCCCGTTGTTCAATCTCAACGGTGAGGTGGTCGGCGTGAACTCGCAGATCTACAGCCGCACCGGCGGCTTCATGGGCCTGTCGTTCGCGGTGCCGATCGACATGGCGATGCAGGTCGTTACCGAGCTCAAGGCGCACGGCCGGGTGCGGCGCGGCTGGTTGGGCGTCACCATCCAGGACGTCACGCGCGAGCTGGCCGAATCCTTCAGCATGAGCCGGCCCGCCGGGGCGCTGGTCGCGGACATCCTGCCCGGCAGCCCCGGCGCCAAGTCGGAGCTCAAGATCGGCGACGTGGTGGTCGATTACGAGGGCCAGCCGATCGAGGTCTCGTCCGACCTGCCGCCGCTGGTCGGCCGGACGCCGCCCGGCACCCGCGCACGCATGACCGTGGTGCGCGGCGGCCAGACACGCAACCTGTTCCTGACCATCGGCGAGCTGCCCGAGGAGCGCACCGAAGCGCCGCCCGAGGGGCCGGCCGACGTCCCCGCCCTGGGGCCGCTGGGGCTGGCCTACGCCGACCTCAACCCGCGCCAGCGGCGCGAGCTGGGCATCCCGGCCGGCGTCCTGATCGAACGCGTCGGCGACGGCCCGGGTCTGCGCGCCGGGCTGCGCCCGGGCGACGTGCTGCTGCAAGTGGACGGCCGCCCCGTGCGCAACAGCGCCGAGCTCACCCGCCTGCTGGGCCAGCTGCCGCGCGACCGCGCGCTGCCGATTCTGATCCGGCGCGGCAGCAACGCGCAGTTCCTGGCGCTCAAGATCGGCGAGTGACGCGGCAGCGCGGAATTCCGGTTCCCCGCGCCGCGGGTTCGCGGTATCATACGCGCCCGGCGGTGACCGGAGTTCGGGTGAATCGGGTGGGAATGGGCCAGACTGAGATCAGCAGCAAGGGCGCCGAAGGCGCCCTTTGTCGTTACGCCCCGATGGCCGGCGCCTGACGCCGGCAGGACCAGACATGAACCCCCCCGATCCGCGGCGCATCC
>DASWHF010000038.1:0-3389 GCA_036393295.1 Acidiferrobacterales bacterium | reverse complement strand
CACACCGGCTGGATGCCGGCGCTGATCATGGCGGTCTACGTCCTGTCCAGCGCCGTGATGTTCCCCAACACGGTGCTGTGCTTCGCCACGATCCTGGCGCTCGGCACCCACCCGGGGCTGCTTTACGCCACGGTCGGCAGCCTGCTCGCGGCCCTGGCGGCCTACGCCGGCGGCCGCTACTACGGCGCCACCCCGCTGCGGCACCTAGAAATCGAGGGGGTGGCGCGCATGAGCGAGGCCTTGCGCCAGGGCAGCGTGGTCCAGATCACGCTCCTGCGCCTGCTGCCGCTGGCGCCGTTCAGCATCGTCAACCTCATGGCGGGCGCCGCGCGGGTGCGCGTGCTGCCGTTCACGATCGGCACGGTGCTGGGGATGCTGCCCGGCAACCTGCTGTTCACCGCGTTCGGCCGGCAGTTGCGGCAACTCATCGCCAACCCCACGCCGGCGGAGATCGCCGCGCTGATCGCGGTGACGATCCTCGCCAGCGGGGCATTCTGGTACCTGCACCGCCTGACCGTGCCGCGCCCACCGCCCACCGCCCCCCGGGACGCGTCGCGACCGATGTGAGATTCTTCGCGATTCCGGGGGGGGGGATCATGACCGCAGCTGTCCTGCAAATCAGTCCGTGGATCGCGCCACCGGCGTCGCTGGCGCCGCCGTGCACCGGTGACCTGAGCGCCAGCGTCGTCGTCATTGGCGGCGGCTACACCGGCCTTTCCACTGCGCTGTCGCTGCGCGAGCGCGGCGTCGACGTCGTGCTGCTGGAGCAGGAGTTCTGCGGCTTCGGCGCCAGTGGCCGGAACGCGGGACAGCTCACTCCGACCATCGGCAAGGATGCGCCGACGCTGGCCTTCATGTTCGGCAAGGAGCGCGCCGGCGCGCTGATGCGCTTCGCCGATCGCGCCGTCCGCTACGCGGAGAAGACCATCGTCGAGCGCGGCATCGACTGCGAGTACGTGGCCAGCGCCAACATCATCGCCGGCGTGCACCCGCGACAGGAAAAAGCCCTGCGCAAGGCTGCGGACGCCGGCGCCGCGCTCGGCGCCGCGCTGACCTGGCTCGACGGCGCCGAGATGCGCCGCCGCGGCCTGCCGGAAGCGTTCACGTTCGGCGTGCTCGAAGGGTGCGGCGGACATCTGCATCCCGGCAAGTACGTGCTCGGCCTGCGCGCCGCGGCGCTGCAGGCCGGCGTGCGGATCCACGAGCGCTCGCGCGTGACCGCGATCGAGGAGGGGCCGAAGGTCCGGGTGCGCACCGAGGGCGGATCGGTGACGGCGGAGGCGCTGGTCATCGCGACCAACGCCTTCACCCCGGTGACGTTGCGGCGTTTCGGTCATCGCGTCTGCCCGGTGCGCGTTTCGCTGTTCCGGACCGCGCCGCTGACGGCGGAGCAGCAGGCGCGCGTCGGCTGGCCCGGGCGCGAGGGCATCTACACCGCCCACGAAATCCTCGAAAGCTACCGGCCCACCGCCGACGGCCGCATCGTCGGCGGCTCGAAGATGGTCAACTACGCCTATGGCGGCGCCCTGCCGCCGGCGGAGCAGCCCGATACCTTCGCGCTGCTCGAGCGCGCGTTCCGCGACCGTTACCCGATGCTCGACGACGTTCCGGTCGACTGCTTCTGGGGCGGCTGGATCGGCATGACGCTCGACTTCCTGCCGATGTGCGGCGTGACCGGGCGGCACTCGAACATCCACTACGGCCTGGCCTACAACGGCCACGGCATCGCGCAGGCCACCTACATGGGCCGCCTGCTGGCCGATCGCGTGAGCGGCATCGACAACGAGGACGCGGCGCTGCTGCGGCGCTACGGCATCCCGATTCCGCCAGAGCCGCTGCGCTGGCTGCTGGTCCGGGGCCTGATCGGCCTGTTCGCGTGGATGGACCGCGGCGTGGACCGGGCGCTGGCACGCCCGCGCTGACGCGCCGCGCGACCGGGCGTACAGTAGATCGGGCAGGGCGTTTCCTGCCGGGTGCCCCGCGTGCGGGGCGGGAGGCGACGATCAAGCCGATCCTCGTCGCGCTGAGTGGGCTGCTCGCCAGCGGGTGCTCGCTGTTCCCGGCGACCACGGCCATCGACCCGCGGCGGGTCGACGCGCTGTTCGCCGATTCACTGTTCGCCGCGCCCGCGGAGCCGGTCCGCGCCGACGATCTGTTCGCCTTGAGCCAGCCGATGCGGGAATTCGCCACGACACGGATCGTGCAGAAGATGGGCGACCGCGGGCAGTACGCGGGTCTGTTCGAAGCGTTGCGGGACGAACTGCATCTCGACTACGACTCCGCGCGGACGCGTCCGGCCGCAGAGACGTTCGCGGCCCGGTCCGGCAACTGCCTGTCGCTGGTGATTCTGGCCGCCGCCTACGCCAAGGAATTCGGCATCCGGTTCGGCTACCAGGACATCCGCACCGACGGCGCCTGGAGCCGCAGCGCCGACATCGCGTTCTACAGCGGGCACGTCAACCTGCTGCTGGGACACCGCTGGCACGACGATTGGCGGCTGCCCGAGCGCTCGCTGATCATCGATTTCCTGGCGCCGGGCGCCGCGGGCCGACTGGTCACGCATGGGATCACCGAGGACACCGTCGTCGCGATGTATCTCAATAACCGCGCCGCGGAGACGCTCCTCGAGGGCGATCTCGACGGCGCCTACTGGTGGGCGCGCGCCGCGGTCGTGGCTGACCCGTCCTTCACCGGTGCCTACAACACGCTGGCCGTCATCTATCGCCGCCATGGGAACCTGGCCGAGGCCGAGCGCACGCTGCGCTGGGCGCTCACGCGCGAGCCGGTCAATCCCCGGACGTTGTCGAACCTGGCGGTCGTGCTCGAGAGCCAGGGCCGGCGCACCGAAGCCGATGCGGTCCGTGCGCGCCTGGCGTCGATCGAGCCCTATCCGCCGTTCCATTTCCTCGATGCCGGCCTGGCCGCCTCGGCCCGCGGCGACCACGATGCCGCGATCGCACTGTTCAGGCGCGAGCTCCAGCGCATGCCGTACGCCGACGAGCTCCATTTCGCCATCGCCGTCGCCGAGCTCGATCGCGGCCGCCTGCGCCACGCGCGCCGGCACCTGGGACTTGCGCTGGAAAAAAGCACGACGCGCGACCGGCGCGGCATCTACGCGGCCAAGCTCAATTATCTGGAATCGCTGCGGACGAACTGAGCAGGCGTGTCAGCGGATGCGGTTGCGGATCGGCCCGAGAAAGTCGGCCGATACCACGACCTCGTCGCCCGGCCGCAGGTAGACCCACGGGTTCCAGACGTTCAGCGGCTTGAACACGACGCCGGCGGGCGTGCCGGAGAACACGATCGTGCCCGCCGGCATCGTGCCGGGCACCGGCAGCAGCGAGATGGCGCGACCGTGGTGGTAGAACGGGACCTGTGCCCGGTCGAAG
>DASWHF010000037.1:0-62889 GCA_036393295.1 Acidiferrobacterales bacterium | reverse complement strand
GGAGGTCTGCCGGCTGCGCGCCACGCCGATCACGACCTTCATCAACAAGATGGACCGCGAGGGCCGCGACCCGATGGAGGTGCTGGACGAGGTCGAGAAGGTGCTCAAGATCCAGTGCGCCCCGGTGACCTGGCCGATCGGCATGGGCAAGCGCTTCCGCGGCATCTACCACCTGCTGGACGAGTCGGTGCATATGGTCTCGCCGACCCACGGTGGCAAGATCAACGTCGGCGAGGTCGTGCCGGGGCTTGACAACCCGCGGCTCGACGAGCTGCTCGGCGACCAGGCCGCCGAGCTGCGCGCCGAGGTCGAGCTGGTGCGCGGCGCGAGCCACGCCTTCGACCGGGACGCCTATCTCGCCGGCACCCAGACCCCGGTGTTCTTCGGCTCGGCGATCAACAACTTCGGCGTCCAGGAGCTGCTCGATATGTTCGTCGACATCGCGCCGGCGCCGCTCCCGCGCGACGGCGGCCGTGACGTGGATCCGTACGAGGAGGCATTCAGCGGCTTCGTTTTCAAGATCCAGGCGAACATGGACCCCAACCACCGCGACCGCATCGCCTTCGTACGCATCTGCTCGGGCCGCTACGCGCCGGGCATGAAGCTGTTCCACGTGCGCATCGGCCGCGAGGTGACGGTCTCCAACGCCATCACCTTCATGGCCCAGGAGCGCGTCGCCGCCGAGGAGGCCTACGCCGGCGACATCATCGGCCTGCACAACCACGGCACCATGCGCATCGGCGATACCTTCAGCCAGAAGGAGCCGCTCCGGTTCACCGGCATCCCCAACTTCGCGCCGGAGATCTTCCGCCGTGCGGTGCTGAGGAATCCCATGAAGATGAAGCAGCTGCAGAAGGGCCTGGAGCAGCTCACCGAGGAGGGCGCGACCCAGCTGTTCCGGCCGATCGCCTCCAACGACCTGGTGCTGGGCGCGGTCGGCACGCTGCAGTTCGACGTGGTCGCGAGCCGCCTGCAGAACGAGTACGGCGTGGACGCGCTGTTCGAGCCGGTGCAGGTCGTGACGGCGCGCTGGGTGCAGGCCGCCGACCCGCAGAAGCTCGCCGACTTCGAGAAGAAACTGCGCGACAACCTGGCGCGCGACAGCGCCGGCGAGCTGGCCTATCTCGCGCCGACCCGCGTCAATCTCCAGCTCACCATGGAGCGCTGGCCGGAGCTGCGCTTCAACGCCACGCGCGAGCAGGCCTGACCGGCGTCAGGCTCAATGACGCTGCGGCGGCGGATGGATCGACGCCGGCGCGGCAAGCAACTGCTCGACGTCGACCGCATCGAAACGGTAATGCCGCCCGCAATACTCGCAGTCGACATCCACCGCGCCGCGCTCCCGGATGATGCCGCGCGCCTCCCCGGAGCCGAGCATGCGCAAGACGCGCTCGACGCGCTCGCGCGAACAACTGCAGCGGAAGCTCATCGGCGCGCCGCTGAACAGCCTTAAGTCCTCCTCGTGGTAGAGCCGTCGCAGCACCTCGCGCACCGGCAGGCTCAAAAGCTCGTCGCGCGTCAGCGTGCCGCCCAGCTCGACCGCGCGGTTCCAGGTGTCGGCGTCCTCCATCTCACCCGGCAGGCGCTGCAGCAGCATGCCGACCGCCTGCTCCTCGTCGCAGGCCAGCCAGAAGCGGGTCTCGAGCTGCTCCGACTGCCGGAAGTAACGCTCGAGGGCCGCCGATACCGAGCGGCCCTCCAGGCTGACGATCCCCTGGTAGCGCTCCCGGCCCTTGCTCGGGTCGATGGTGATCACCAGTTGGCCGTCGCCGACCAGTTCGTCGAGGGTCTGCGGCGGGATCTCGCCGTGCCACTGGGCGGTGGCGCGCAAGGTGCGCTCGCTGGAGCACTCGACGACCAGAAGCTGCACCGGCCCGTCACCGCGCATCTGCAGGATCAGGCGCCCGTCGAGCTTGACGCTGGCGGTGAGCAGCGCCGCCGCGGCCATCAGCTCGCCGAGCAGGTTGCGCACCGGCGTCGGGTAGTCGCGGCGCTCGCGGATGGCGCGGAAGGTGGCATTGAGGTGGACGATTTCGCCGCGGATCGGCGCGTGCTCGAAGACGAAGCGCTGCAGCGTGTCGGATTCCGCCATGGACTGACCGCTGCCTTCAGGCCGCGCGCGCGGCTTCCCGGACCGTAAACACCGTCCGGTAACTGCAGTACAGGGCCGTCACCACCACGGGCAGCACCACGGTGCCGGCGATCAGCCAGGCGAGCGCCCCCACCCAGACCGACAATTGCGCGGCGATCGTCGTGAACAACAGCGCCGCCAGCAGCAATCCGAACACCGCGAGCAGCGCGAACAGCTGCCCGAAGCTCGCCGTGAGGCTGCGCCCGAGCGCCGGCAGCAACGGCTCGTCCTGGAGAAAGGCGAGCGGCAGGGCGTAGATCAGGCTGGCGGTAAGCAGCGCATACACCAACAAGGCCAGCAGTCCGGCGCCCAACACCGCGAGCAGCGGACCGACGGCAAGATCCGACCAGCCGGCGACCCAGGCATTGCCGGCGATCGCGCGCACCAGGATGCTGACCAGCAGCGCCACCGCCATGCTGAAGAAGCAGGCGACGATCGTCGGCATCACCCGCGACTCATGGCCGAACACCCGGAGAAACTCCTTGGGGGCATGGGTGAAGGCCGGCAGCCGCAGCTGCGGCGGCAGCGCCATTTTCTGGCGGGCGAGCGCGTCGGCGGCGAGATAGCCGCTGCCGAGCAGCGCCGGCGCGAGCAGCGCGATCAGCAAGGTGCCGACCAGCGGCACGATCATCAGCACACCGACCACGACCGCGGCGGTCAGCCCCATGCCCGTGAGCTGCCAGGGGTTGCGCAGGAACAGTCGCCAGCCGCAGGACAGCCAGCGCATCCCGATCTCCATCTGCTTGCCGAATTTCTGCACGCGCTCCCGCCTCCGGCCGCGATTCAATGACTAAAGGCTAGCACACGCCTTCCACCGCCCGCACCGGACTTCGGAGCGGGCGGTGGGCGGGCCGGACGAAAGGCGCCCGCCGCTACCGGGAGGCGACTTAGCTGCGCTCAACCGCGTCCGCGCGCCGGACGCGGCTTGCCGCCGTTGCGCGCGCCGCCCGCCGGCGCGGCCGGCCGGCCCGGCTCGCGGCGACCCGCCGCCGCGCGCGGCGCCGGCCGGCCGCGGTCGCCGCCGCGTGGCGGTGCGAACCGCCGCGAACGTCCGGCCGGCGCCGGCCGGCCCTTGCCGTTGCCGGCGCGCGGCTCGGGCGTGACGGGCTCGAGCCCGGCGATGACCGCGCGCTCGACCGCCGCACCCGTGAGGCGCTCGATGCCGCGCAGCTTCCAGCCGTCCTCCGGCCCGACCAGCGACACCGCGGTGCCGGAGGCGCCGGCGCGGCCGGTGCGGCCGATGCGATGGATGTAGTCCTCGGCCACCATCGGCAGATCGAAATTGATCACGTGGCTTAAAGACGGGATGTCGAGGCCGCGCGCCGCGACGTCGGTGGCGACCAGCACCCGCAGCTGTCCGCGGCGCATGCGCTCGACGGTGCGCTTGCGCTGCCCCTGGTTCATGTCGCCGTGCAGCGCCGCGCTGGTATGGCCTTTGGCGGCCAGCGCCTGCGCCAGCGTGTCGGCGCCGCGCTTGGTGGCGGTGAAGATCACCGCCTGGGTCAGGGTGTCGCAGGCCAGGTAGTGCCCCAGCAGCTTGTGCTTGTGCGCGGCGTTGTCGGCGCGGTGCACGCGCTGGGTGATACTGGCGTGGCGTTCGTGGTTGGCGGCGAGCGCGACGCGCGCCGGGTCCGTGAGTAGCTCGCGCGCGATTTTGAGCACCGTGCCCTCGAGCGTGGCCGAGAACAGCAGGGTCTGGCGGGTCGCCGGCGTGGCGGCGGCGATCTCGCGCACCGCGTCGACGAAGCCCATGTCGAGCATGCGGTCGGCCTCGTCGAGGATCAGGATCTCGAGCCGGCCGAAGTCGACGCGGCCCTGCTCCATATGGTCCATGAGCCGCCCGGGAGTCGCGACCAGGAGGTCGAGCGGTTGGCGCAGCAGCTTCATCTGCGGCCCGTAGGGCATGCCGCCGACCACGCTGCCGGCGGTGAAGCGGCCGAAGCGCCCGAGCGTGCGGATGTTGTCGTTGACCTGCATGGCGAGCTCGCGGGTCGGCGTCAGCACCAGCACGCGCGGCCCGCGTCCCGGCCGCGCCGCGCCGGCCAGCAGCCGCTGCAGGGCTGGCAGCACGAAGGCCGCGGTCTTGCCGGTGCCGGTCTGGGCCGAGGCCATGAGATCGCGGCCGGCCAGCACCAGCGGAATCGCCTCGCGCTGGATGGCGCTGGGCGCGGTGAAACCGCTGGCCTCGACGGCCTTGAGCAGATCGGTATGCAGGTTCAGTGCTTTGAAAGACATAAATTACCCCGCCCGCCGTTCACGGCAGGCCTAGACGATGAACACGACGAAACGGGGCGGTGCGTTGCGCGGGGCAATCGCGGCGCCTGGTTCGCATAAGTACGGCACGGGCCGGTCGAGGCCGGTGCCGCGTACGTCGCTAACCAGAAAGCCGGCGTGAAGATTCAGGCGGGAAGGTCAGAAACGTCTCGGTCCCCCTTGCGGAGGAGGCGCGACTATACGGGGATGGGCGGACAAAGGCCAGCGGTTTTTCCGCGCGTCCTGGACGGCCGACCTGGCGCCACATTCGCCGGATGCACGCCGGGAGGAGCATATTCCTACTTGAACATATTAGTAAGACAATTTATATTTGTAAGAATATTCCCGTATTGACCCGGTTTTTTCGAGACCGGGGATAGTAATCGGATTAGGCGAACGGAGCCGAACGGTGGAAACCTACATGACGGTAAAGGGGCAAATCGTGATCCCGGCCAAGGTGCGGCGCAAACTCGGCATGAAGGAAGGAACCCGGGTGCAGGTGGACCTGGACGAAACCACGCAGCGGATCATCCTCACCCCCATTACCCGCGAATACATCGAAGGGCAGCGGGGTCGGTACAAGGGCAAGAGCCTGCTCAAGGCACTGACCGCCGAGAAAAGGCGCGAGCGCGAGACATAATGGCGCGTCATCCCAAAACCATCGTCCTTGACTCCTGGGCGGTGCTGGCCTACCTGGAAGATGAAAATCCCGGCAAACAGGTGGCCGAGATCCTCGCCAGTGCCCATGAGCACGGCGCGTCGTTACTGATGACGACGGTCAACGCAGGGGAGGTCTGGTACATCGTGGCACGCGAGGTGTCGGAAACCGAAGCGGAACGCGCCGTCGCCGACCTGCAACGGCTCGGCATCCGGTTCGTGGATGGCGACTGGCACCTCACCCGCCTCGCCGCCGGTTTCAAGGCGAAACATCGCATGTCCTATGCCGACTGTTATGCCGCGGCGCTGGCAAAGGACCGCAAGGCGGAGCTGGTTACCGGGGACAAAGAGTTTCAACAGGTGAAGAACGACGTACGCATCAATTGGCTGTAGACGATCCCCCGGGGCCCACTTCCATTCTTGACCCCTGAGTACGGAGCCGAGTCGTTCGTCCGTGCAAAAAAGGCCCTGTGGGGCCTTTTTTATTGACGCCACCGCCGAACGGCTCAGCCGGCCGCCCGCTCCGCCCGCTTGCGGTCGTTTTCCTTGAGAAAGCGCTTGCGCAGGCGGACATGGTTGGGGGTGACCTCGACCAGCTCGTCGTCCTCGATGAACTCCAGGGCGCGCTCCAGGGTCATGTCGATCGGCGGCGTCAAAATGACGTTCTCGTCCGAGCCCGAGGCGCGCACGTTGGTGAGCTGCTTGCCCTTCATCGGGTTCACCACCAGGTCGTTGTCGCGCGAATGGATGCCGATGATCATGCCCTCGTAGAGCTCCTCGCCCGGGCCGATGAACATGCGGCCGCGCTCCTGCAGGTTGAACAGCGCGTAGGCGACGCTCGACCCCGGGCCGTTGGCGATCAGCACGCCGTTGATGCGCCCGCCCATCTCGCCCTTCTTGATCGGGCCGTAGTGGTCGAAGACATGGTAGATCAGCCCGCTGCCGGCGGTCGCGGTCAGGAACTCGGTCTGGAAGCCGATCAGGCCGCGCGCCGGGATCATGTATTCCAGGCGCACGCGGCCCTTGCCGTCTTGCTCCATGTTGAGCAGGTCGCCGCGCCGCAGGCCGAGCTTCTCCATGACCGCGCCCTGGTGCTGGGTCTCGACGTCGACGGTCAGCAGCTCGAAGGGCTCGTGGCGCTCGCCGTCGACCTCCTTGATGATCACCTGCGGGCGCGACACGCCGAGCTCGTAGCCCTCGCGGCGCATGTTCTCGATGAGGATGCCGAGATGCAGCTCGCCGCGGCCGGAGACGCGGAACTTGTCGGGGCTGTCGGTCTCCTCGACGCGCAGCGCGACGTTGTGGATCAGTTCTCTTTGGAGCCGCTCGCGGATCTGGCGGCTGGTGACGAACTTGCCGTCCTTGCCGGCGAACGGCGAGTTGTTCACCTCGAAGGTCATGGTCACGGTCGGCTCGTCGACCGTGAGCGGCGGCAGCGCCTCGACCCGGGACGGGTCGCAGAAGGTGTCGGAGATGCGCGGCAGCTCGATGCCGGTGATGGCGACGATGTCGCCGGCGCTCGCCTGTTCGACCTCGTTGCGCTCCAGGCCGTGGAAGCCCAGCACCTGCAGAACCTTGCCGTTGCGGGTCTTGCCGTCGTGGTCGACGATGGCGATGGTCTGGTTGGGCTTCACCCGGCCGCGCTTGATGCGGCCGATGGCGATGGCGCCGACATAGCTGGAATAATCGAGGCTCGAGACCTGCATCTGGAACGGGCCGTCGAGGTCGACGTCCGGCGCCGGGACATGCTTGATGATGGTCTCGAACAAGGGTGTCATGTCGCCCTCGCGCACGTCCGGCTCGAGGCCGGCGTAGCCGTTCAGCGCCGAGGCGTAGACCACCGGGAAGTCGAGCTGCTCCTCGGTGGCGCCGAGCTTGTCGAACAGGTCGAAGGTCTGGTCCAGCACCCAGTTCGGCCGCGCGCCCGGCCGGTCGACCTTGTTGATCACCACGATGGGTCTTAAGCCCTGGGCGAAGGCCTTGCGCGTCACGAAGCGGGTCTGCGGCATCGGCCCGTCCATGGCGTCGACCAGCAGCAGCACCGAGTCGACCATCGACAGCACGCGCTCGACCTCGCCGCCGAAGTCGGCGTGGCCGGGAGTGTCGATGATGTTGATGCGGTAGTCGTTCCAGCGGATCGCGGTGTTCTTGGCGAGGATGGTGATGCCACGCTCGCGCTCGAGATCGTTGGAATCCATCATCCGCGTGCCGACCTGCTGGTGGGCGGCGAAGGTCCCGGACTGGGTGAGCAGCTTGTCGACCAGCGTGGTCTTGCCGTGGTCGACATGGGCGATGATGGCGATGTTGCGCAGCTTCTGGATCATTTCGGGCCTGCCGGCGGTGCCGGGCAAAAAGGTCGCGCATTATACATGAAACCGGCCGGATTCCGGGAACCGGCCGGGCTCCGTGTTAAGCTTAGGCGCCTTTTCGACCGTCGCCGCCCATGCCCAGCTTGAGTTTTCACCAGGTGTCCCTGGCCTATGGCCACCATGCCTTGCTCGACCAGGCGAGCTTCGCCCTCGAGCCCGGCGACCGCGCCTGCCTGATCGGACGCAACGGCGCCGGCAAGTCCAGTCTGCTCAGGCTCGCCGCCGGGCTTGCGGTTCCGGACGCCGGCGAGGTGCGGGTGCCCGATACGATCCGCGTCGCCTACCTGCCGCAGGAGCCGGAGCTGGATCTGGCCGCGACCGTGTTCGAGAACGTCGCCGCGGGCCTGGGTCCCCTGCGTGCCCGGCTCATGGAATATCACGACACGGTGCAGGCCATGAGCACGGCCCAGGGTGACGGTCTTGCTTTGGGTGAGCGCTTGCACACATTACACGAGGCCCTGGAGCGGGAGGGTGGCTGGCATGCCGAGCGGCGGGTCGAGACGGTGCTGAGCCGCCTGGATCTGGACGCCGACGCGCGGGTCGCGACGCTATCCGGCGGCTGGCAACGGCGCGTGGCCCTGGCGCGGGCGCTGGTGGTGGAACCGGACGTGCTGCTGCTCGACGAGCCGACCAATCACCTCGACATCGACGCCATCCAATGGCTCGAGGACCTAATCGCCGATTTCCGCGGCGCGCTCTTGTTCGTCACCCACGACCGGCGCTTCCTGGAGCGGCTCGCCAACCGCGTCATCGAGCTCGACCGCGGCCGGCTCTACGAATATCCCGGGACCTATGCGCAGTTCCTGGAGCGGCGCGCCGGCCGCCTGGCGACCGAGGCCGAGCACAACGCGCTGTTCGACAAGCGCCTGGCCGAGGAGGAACGCTGGATCCGCAAGGGCATCGAGGCGCGCCGCACCCGCAACGAGGGCCGGGTGCGCGCCCTCCTCAAGCTGCGCGAGGACCGTCGAGCGCGCCGCAACCTCGACGGCAAGGCCAGGCTCAAGCTCGACGCCGGCGATCGATCGGGCCGCCTGGTGCTGGAGGCCGAGGGCATCAGCTTCGCCTACGCCGACCGTCCGGTGGTGAAGGACTTCTCGCTGCGCGTGTTGCGCGGTGACCGCATCGGCCTGATCGGCCCGAACGGCGTCGGCAAGACCACCCTGCTCCGCTTGCTGCTCAAGCAACTCGCGCCGCGGACCGGTGAAGTACGGCACGGCACCCAGCTCAGCATCGCCTACTTCGACCAGGCGCGCGCCCGACTCGACCCCGAGGCGCGCGTGGTCGACTGCGTCGGCGGCGGCCGGACCACGGTCACGCTCGGTGGCCAGAGCCGGCATGTCATGGGGTATCTGCAGGATTTTCTGTTTCCGCCGGAGCGGGCGCGCTCGCCGGTCAAGAGCCTGTCGGGCGGTGAACGCGCGCGGCTGCTGCTGGCGCAGTTGTTCGCCCAGCCGGCCAATGTGCTGGTCATGGACGAGCCGACCAACGACCTCGACATCGAGACCCTGGAGCTGCTCGAGGACCTGCTCGGCGACTATCCGGGCACGTTGTTCCTGGTCAGCCACGACCGCGCCTTCCTCGACAACGTCGTGACCTCCTGCCTGGTGTTCGAGGGCGACGGCCGGGTGAGCGAATACGTCGGCGGCTACAGCGACTGGCTGCGCCAGCGGCCGGCACCGGCCCGGCGCGACGCGGTCGCGGCGCAACCGGCCACCGCCGCTGGCCCGGCACCGAACGCGGCGCCGGCCAGGCGCAAGCGGTCGTACAAGGAAAACCGCGAACTGCAGGAGCTGCCGGCGCGCATCGAGCGACTGGAGCGTGAGCGCGACGCCGCGCACGCGGGCCTCGCCGGTCCGGCCTTGTACCGCGACGATCCGGCCGCGGCGAAGACACTGGCCGCGCGCATCCAGGAACTGGAGGCCGAGCTCGCCGCGGCCTACGCGCGCTGGGAGGAACTGGAGGCGGTCGGGCCGTGACCCGGTCGTCATTGCGCGGGGAGCGCAGCGACGAAGCAAGCTCCATGATCGCCCTGAGCCCTTTACGGAGATTGCCACGGGCGCATCGCGCCCTCGCAATGACGGGTCGGATGGTGTTCTTTAGAACTTCACCTTGGGCAACGCCTTCTGCTCGTCGGCGACGCCGAAGGTCTCCTTGAGTGCGGCATCCTTGTACAGCAGCGCCGCCCACCAGCGGCCGGGAATGGTGCGCAGCTCGGTGTTGTACAACCGCACCGCCTCGATGTAGTCGCGGCGCGCGACGCTGATGCGGTTCTCGGTGCCTTCGAGCTGCGACTGCAAGGCGAGGAAGTTTTCGTTGGATTTCAGCTCGGGGTAGCGTTCGACCACCACCAGCAGGCGCGACAGCGCCGACGACAGCGCGTCCTGGCTCTGCTGGAATTGTTTGAACGCCGCGGGGTTGGTGAGGATGTCCTTCGGCACCTGCATCTGGGCGACCTTGGCGCGCGCCTCGACCACCTGGGTCAGCACGTCGCGTTCCTGCTTGGCGTAGCCCTTCACGGTCTCGACCAGGTTCGGAATCAGGTCGGCGCGCCGCTGGTATTGGTTCTCGACCTGGCTCCAGGCGGCCTTCACGGCCTCGTCATAAGTGGGGATGGCGTTGATGCCGCAACCGCCCAGCACCAGAGCGGCGCACAGCAGGAAGGGCGTGCGTAGCGTGCGCCATGAGATTCGATGTTTCGTCATCGTCGGGATCCCTCGGGAAATATGTTCAACGCGCGTTGGGTTCTCGGTCACGGCGTCACGGCGCCGCCCATGTTACGCCCGGGCCAGGCGTTTGTCCCGGCATGGCCTTCAGCCGGTCCACCAGATCTCGTAGGAGAACAGCACCACCTCGGCCACGATCAGGATCACGATGTACCACTCGACGCGCAGCATGCGACGGTTGTACAGCAGCGTGGCGGCGGTCTCGACCGTGCGCGCCACCAGCGCCAGCTTCTCTTCGAGGATGCCGCTGCGCTCGGCCAGCTCGTACTCGTCCTCGAGGCGCAGGAACAGGCGTTCGAGCTCGGGGTGGTCCCAGAGGATATCGGGCTTGTCCTGGATCTCGACGCGGCCGACCATTTTGTGCTGGGCCAGCAGCGCGCCGCCCATCAGCTTGAGCATCTTGCGGAGATCGCGCGAGCGGCCGCGTTGCTGTTCGAGGCTGCGCGCCAGCGGCTCGATGGCATCGAAGCTCGCCGCCATGGCGGTCTCGTACTGGGCGAGCGCGACGCTGCGTGCCAGGGCGATCGCCACGACCTGCAGGCGCGGCAGGCCGAAATCGTTGAGGCCGATGCCGCCGGCGCCGGTGCCTTCGATGCCGCCGGGCGCAGCCGGCAGCAACTGGGTGCTTTCGGTCTCGGGGCGCTCCAGTGGATGCTCGACGCGCGGCTTGAGGGATTCGAGGAAGGCCGCTTGCTCGGCCGCGGTCAGATTGATCAACACCGCCGCGCCGTAGCGGAACAGCATGGCGAAGCCCGCCGCGCCTGCGGGCAGCACCAACGGCATGAAATCGAGCGGCGCGTCGTAGAGGCCGCGCAAGTGCAGGCGCTCGCCGAGCAGAAACGCGTGGACCGGCACCGGCCGTCCGCCCGGCACGCGCCGGTCGAGATCCGCCGCTTCGGCCGGCGCCTTGGCCGGGCTCAGGGACATGGGTCAGCGGCGACCGCCGCCGAGCAGCAACGGTCCCATCTCGGAGACCGTCGCGCGGATCGGATGCCCGGCCCGCCCATGGGGAATGACGATATTGGTCATGGCGCTGTGCGGCGCGCAGTGGCGAGTAGCGAGTGACTAGTGGCGAGTAACATCGTTGGCGGTCGATTGTGGTGATGAGCCGGTGCTATTCTGTCAGCGCCGCGGCCGGTGGCGCAAGCAGCAGCGAGCCGGTGTTACTCGCCACTCGCTACCAGCCTCTCGCCACTGAAGTTAAAACAAATAATGCGACGCCTTCGCCGAATACACCGACGCGCACTCGCTCGACGGCGGGACGCGCTCGACCGACAGCAGCGATCCGTTGCCGAGGGTGTTCTTGATGTCGACCGCCGCCTGATAGATCGGGCTCGCGGTCGGCACGTAGCAGTAGAAGTAGCGCCCGCCGTCGTCCTGGCCGTAGAAATAGATCAGGCCGTTGGCGTAGCCGCCGGCGCCGATATAGCTGCGATGCGTCGTGGGCGTGGTGACATAGCGATTGCTGAAGGTGCCGTACATGTACTGATTGCCCGGCGCCACGTAGACATAGCCCGGCACGTAGTCGCCCTCGGCGCCGGCCAGCGCGGGGACCAGGCCCGCCGCGGCGGCGAGCCACGGGATGAAGCGTTTCATATTCTGTTCTCCTTATAATAGCGGCGTTACCGCCGACTCCACCCTCTACAAAGACGGCAGGGACCCCACCGGCTTCAGCCGCTGGCTGTTGATGGCCCCGAAAATCTTTTCCAGCAGCTCGACGCGTTCGGCCTCGTTCAGCTGAAACTTGTAGGCCAGCAGCGCGCTGCTGTCGGCATCGGTCCAGATACCGGCCGCCAGCGCCCGATCGACGATCGCGCGCGAGGCCTCGACGGCTTGCGGATCGCGCGGCCGGTCGGGGCGCTGGGCCGCGGCGCGCGCCGGCGACGCCGCCGGTCGTTTCGACGCGCCGGCCGCGGCGACAGCCCGGTCCTGGGACTGCTCGCGCTCGGCCAGATAGGCGTCGAGCTCCTGCTTGATCACCGCGCGCACCGACTCGCGCAGCAGCTCCTCGTCCGGGAAGCGCGTAGCGCCAACCACCGAGCCGACGTCGATCACCGGCCGCGGCGGATCGCCGCTCGCCACCACCGGCTGGTCGCCCGGATCGCCGACACGGGTCCACAACAGCCCGAAGCCGGCGATCTGCACGGCGATGACGCCTATCAGTAGAATGTTGGACGGACCCGGGCCCATCGATGACCTCCACGCGCGGCGGGCCGCCAAACCGTATACTAGCCCGTGACTATTCCTGTTTGATTACAGTCTATACCCTATTTTCCGCCGCGGGATAGCCCGGCTTTTGCGGCGGGTCACAGCCCGAGCCGTTCCCAGATCGTCGAGGTCGGCCCCGCCCGGTTCAGGGTGTAGAAATGCAGCCCCGGCGCGCCGGCCGCCAGCAGGCTGTCGCACAGCGCGGTGGTCACGTCCAGGCCGAAGGCGCGGATCGCGTCGAGGTCGTCGCCGTAACCTTCCAGCCGCCGGCGGATCCAGCGCGGGATCTCGGCCCCGCAGGCGTCCGAGAAGCGCGCCAGCTGCTTGTAGTTGGTGATCGGCATGATGCCGGGCACGATCGGCAGATCCAGGCCCAGCGCCTCGCAATCGTCGACGAAACGGTAATAGGCGTCGGGGTTGAAGAAATACTGGGTCATGGCGGAATCCGCCCCGGCCTGCACCTTGCGGGCGAAGTTCCGGATATCGTCCACGGCGCTGCGCGCCTGGGGATGAATTTCCGGGTAGGCCGCGACCTCGATGTGGAAATGGTCCCCGGTCTCGGCGCGGATGAACTCGACCAGCTCGTTGGCGTAGCGCAGCTCGCCGAGCGCGCCCATGCCGGCGCCGGACGGCAGGTCGCCGCGCAGCGCGACCAGCTGTTTGACCCCGAGCGCCCGGTAGCTGTCCAGGATCTCGCGCAGCTGGGCGCGCGTCGAGCCGATGCACGAGATGTGCGGCGCCGCAGCAAAGCCCATCCCGAGGATGTCCTTGACGGTTTCATAAGTCCCCTCGCGCGTGCTGCCGCCGGCGCCGAAGGTCACCGAAAAGAACCGCGGCTCGAGCTGGGCGAGCTGCTCGGTGGCGGCGCGCAGGTTCGCACGGCCCTCGCCGGTCTTCGGGGGGAAGAACTCGAAGCTGAAGACCCGGGGATGTTCTTTCTGGGAGTCCATGGGAAATCAGAGAAAAGAGAAAAGATACAAGAGAAAAGCGAAAGCCGCGGCGCTTTTACTTTCCTCTTTTCTCTTTCTTCTTTCCTCTGCCTTAATATCGATAATGATCCGGCTTGTACGGCCCGTCCACCGGCACGTTGATGTACTCGGCCTGCTCCGGGGTGAGCCGGGTGAGCTTCACGCCGATCTTCTTGAGATGGGCGCGCGCGACCTTCTCGTCGAGGATCTTCGGCAGCACGTAGACTTTCTTCTCGTACTTGGCGGCGTTCTGGAACAGCTCCATCTGGGCGATGGTCTGGTTCGAGAACGACGCCGACATCACGAAACTGGGGTGGCCGGTGGCGCAGCCGAGGTTCACCAGCCGGCCCTTGGCCAGCACGATGATCTTCTTGCCATCCGGGAAAATGACATGATCGACCTGCGGCTTGACCTCCTCCCACTGGTATTTTTCCAGCGAGGCGATGTCGATCTCGGAATCGAAGTGGCCGATGTTGCACACGATCGCCTCGTGCTTCATGGCCTTCATGTGCTCGTGGTTGATCACGCTCACGTTGCCGGTGGTGGTGACGAAGATGTCGCCCTGTGACGCGGCGTCATTCATCGTCACGACGCGGTAGCCTTCCATCGCCGCCTGCAGGGCGCAGATCGGGTCGATCTCGGTGACCCACACGGTGGCGCCCATGCCGCGAAACGCCTGCGCGCAGCCCTTGCCGACGTCGCCGTAGCCGAGCACCACGCAGATCTTGCCGGCGATCATCACGTCGGTGGCACGCTTGATGCCGTCGATCAGCGACTCGCGGCAGCCGTACAGGTTGTCGAACTTCGACTTGGTGACCGAGTCGTTGACGTTCATCGCCGGCCACAGCAGCTCGCCGCGCTCCTGCATCTGGTACAGGCGGTGCACGCCGGTGGTGGTCTCCTCGGTCACGCCGCGGATGCCCTTGCCGATCTCGGTCCACTTCTTCGGGTTGGCGGCCAGGCTTTTCTTGAGAAGATTCAGGAACACCTTCCACTCTTCGTTGGCGTTGGCATTCGCCTCCGGCACCTTGCCGGCGCGCTCGAACTCCGTGCCCTTGTGGATCAGCATGGTGGCGTCGCCGCCGTCGTCGAGGATCATGTTCGGGCCCCCGGTACCATTTGGGCCGTCCGGCCAGGTCAGCGCCTGCTCGGTGCACCACCAGTATTCTTCCAGCGTCTCGCCCTTCCAGGCGAACACCGGCACGCCGGTGGCCGCGATCGCGGCGGCGGCATGGTCCTGGGTGGAGAAGATGTTGCACGAGGCCCAGCGCACCTGGGCACCCAACTTAACGAGTGTCTCAATAAGTACCGCGGTCTGGATGGTCATGTGCAAAGAGCCGGAGATGCGCGCGCCTTTCAAGGGCTGTTTGGCGGTGTATTCCTCGCGCAAGGCCATGAGACCCGGCATCTCGGTCTCGGCGATCGCGATCTCCTTGCGGCCCCAATCGGCCAGCTTGATATCGGCGACTTTATACTCAGAGAACTTCGGATTGACGACAGCGGACATAGCAATGCTCCTGTGCAAGCGAGCGCCGTTGTTTTGACTGACGTTCTCTCCGAGCCTGGCCCCAGTGAACTCGTGGGGGTTGCAACGCTCCTCGGACAGCAACGCCTCGCCGCGACAGCGGCGACATGGGTTCCGGGGCAGGATGCCCCGGCTGCATATATGTCAGGCGCGCACCGCTTCCCGCGGTTTGACGCCGGCGGCGTCGCGCAGGGCCGCGGCCTTGTCGGTGCGTTCCCAGGTGAAATCCGGCTCGTCGCGGCCGAAGTGGCCGTAGGCGGCGGTCGGCGCGTAGATCGGCCGCAGCAGGTCGAGCGTCTTGATGATGGCGCGCGGGCGCAGGTCGAAATGCTCGCGGATCAGCGCCTCGATCCGGGAATCCGGGATCGCGCCGGTGCCGAAGCTGTTGACGTGGATCGACACCGGCTGGGCGACGCCGATGGCATACGCCACCTGCACCTCGCAGCGCCGCGCCAGGCCGGCGGCCACGATGTTCTTGGCGACGTAGCGGCCGGCATAGGCCGCTGAACGGTCGACCTTGGACGGATCCTTGCCGGAGAAGGCGCCGCCGCCGTGGCGCGCCATGCCGCCGTAGGTGTCGACGATGATCTTGCGGCCGGTGAGCCCGCAATCGCCGACCGGCCCGCCGACCACGAAGCGGCCGGTCGGGTTGATATGGTAGCGGGTATTCTTGTCGAGCCACTCGGCCGGCAGCACCGGCTTGATGATCTCTTCCATCACCGCCTCTTGCAGCTTCTTGTACTCGATCTCGGGTGAGTGCTGGGTCGACAGCACGACGGCGTCGATGCCGGCCGGCTTGTCGTCGACATAGCGCACCGTCACCTGGGACTTCGCGTCGGGGCGCAGCCAGGTGAGCCTGCCGGCGTGACGCACTTCGGCCTGGCGCTTCACCAGGCGATGCGCGAGCGTGATCGGCATCGGCATCAGCACGTCGGTCTCGTCCGCGGCGTAGCCGAACATCAGGCCCTGGTCGCCGGCGCCCTGCTCCAGCTCCTGCTCCGGGGTGCGGTCCACGCCCTGGGCGATATCGGCCGACTGCTTGTCGAGCGCGGTCAGCACCGCGCACGAGGCCCAGTCGAAGCCCATCGAGGCCTCGTAGCCGATGCGCTTGATGGTGCCGCGCACGATCTCGGTCAGGTCCACCCAGGCGCTGGTGGTGATTTCGCCGGAGATGATCACCATGCCGGTGTTCACCATGGTCTCGCAGGCGACGCGCGCCTTCGGATCCTGGGCCAGGATGGCGTCGAGGACGGCATCCGAGATCTGGTCGGCGACCTTGTCGGGATGGCCCTCGGAGACGGACTCGGAGGTGAACAGGTAACTATCGGCCATGGCGGCTCCCTTCGGACGGGTTCGGTTCTACGGACCGCGAAGTGTAGCAATCCCCCGGAAAAAAAACACGCGGGCGGCCGCGGCGCGGGGCCGCGCCGGGGCGCAAACTATTTAAGGATTTGCGGCCCCGGCCTCAGCATTGTTCCCACGGCAGCCCATGATGCCGCCAGCCCCCGACGCTGGAGCGGTGGTGGTGGTCGTCGAGCTGGCCCTCGAAACCCTCGGCGACGTTGTAGACCTCGGGGATGCCGGCCTGCACCAGGGCCTGGCCGGCCTCCAGCGAGCGCACCCCGCTGCGGCAGATCAGCAGCACCGGCGCGGCGCCGTGGGCGCCGCCGAGCAGGGCCTGGCGCACCTGGGTGACGAAGTGGGGGTTCACGACCCAGTCGGGCTCGTCGATCCAGGGGATATGCAGGCAGCCGGCCGGATGGCCGACGAACAGGTACTCCATGTGCGAGCGGATGTCGATGAACACCGCGTTCGGGTGCTTCTGCAGGAACTCGAAGGCCTGCTTGGGATTGAGTGTCTTGACACCGTCCATGTCGACCTCCGTATTGGAAACCGTGTGGATCTGGGAGTATCGTCCAGCCCATGAGCCTTGCCAAGAAACCACCGCGCGCGGTGGCCGCCGCCGCCGGCCGCGCGATCGTCGATTACCGCATGATCCGCCCCGGTGACCGGCTGCTGCTGGGCCTGTCGGGCGGCAAGGACTCCTTAAGCCTGCTACACACCCTGCTGCACCTGCGCGACAAGGCGCCGGTCGCCTTTGAGCTCGGTGCGGCGACCGTCGATCCCCAGATCGAGGGTTTCGACCCCGGGCCGTTGCGGGACTACGTGCCGGGCCTCGGGGTGCCGTACTTCTACCGCTCCCAGGCGATCGTCGAGCGCGCGCTCAAGACCATGCGCGGGGACTCGTTCTGCGCCTACTGCTCGCGCATGCGCCGCGGCATCCTTTACGCGACGGCGCGCGAGCAGGGCTATAACGTCATCGTGCTGGCCCAGCACCTCGACGACCTGGCCGAGTCCTTCATGCTGAGCGCCTTCCACGGCGGCAGCCTGCGTACCATGAAGGCCCATTACCGCAACGATGCCGGGGATCTGCGCATTATCCGCCCGTTCATCTACGTGCGCGAGCGCCAGCTCGCAGACTTCGTGGCGCGCGCCGGCCTGCCGGTTATCCCCGACAACTGCCCGGCCTGCTTCCGCATGCCCAGCCAGCGCCGCCATATGAAGGAACTGCTGGGGCGCGAGGAGCAGGGTCATCGGCGATTGTTCGCCAACCTGCTGACGGCCATGCGGCCGTTGATGGGGGATGTTCCTGGAGAAATATATCCCACTTACACGGACAGTGTGACTGATATTGGTCAGAAATTCGCCACCTAGACTTAATTATCACCTTTTCTGCGCGAGATTCAGCCAAATTTTCTCATTTGTGTGAAAAATTGTTCCATAATAGCCTGTTATAATTACATATGTGGGTTTTTATTCACATATATACACAAATTTTACGAATTTATTCCATTATAAATGTATAAAATTGGCAATAATTATGTGAAAGTGGGAAAAGTTATATTTCTATTTTCAAGCAAACTGCCGAAAAATCGATAGAAAAATTTGTTAAGCAGATTTATACATTCTGTATTGTGTAATGCGTAGAATTAAGTTACTAATAGAACTTGTAGTTGTAGCAAATGCTGTAACGAGTGCTATATGTTGTGGTGTAGAAAAAGGTGGAGCTGAGCGGAGTTGAACCGCTGGCGCGTGGCCTGGAAAACCTGCACCGCGAACCTGCCAGCCCCATCTGTAACTGAAATGCGCTCGGTGGGACTCGAACCCACATGCCCGGATAGGCGGCTGATTGGAAGTCAGCTGTGTTTACCAGTTTCACCACGAGCGCGTGCAAAAGAGACGAGGACCGGATTTGCACCGGCATACGCGAACTTTCCAGGGACGCTGCCTAACTATTCAGCCACCTCGTCTTTACCGCTTAAAAACCCGCCTTTCAGGCGGGTTTTGTTTCTCGGCCACGACATCTTGTGGCCAATGGCCACGATAGGCCCATGGACTTGTGGTGTCAAGAATGTGCCCAAACGTCGAACGCTCTGTTCGATGGGGGTCTAAAGGGGGGAAAATGAATATTTCACCCGTAGAACTGGTAGTGCGCTGCTACGCCGAGAAGTCCGGCGATCAATGGCAGGCATTTTGCCTTGATCTGACCTTGGCGGCCCAGGCAGATACCCTGCAAGAAGCAAAGGGTAAGCTCGAAGCAATGATCCACGAGTATATTGACGATGCGCTATCTGGTGAGGACCGTCCGCATGCTCAGGAACTATTGAGCCGGAAAGCCCCAGCTTACTATTGGGCGCGGTACTACTGGTTTATGTTTCTCTGCAAGGTTATCTCCATCCGGTGCGGACTCCGTAGTTTCTTCAATGAACCGTTACCATTGCGCGTGGATTCGCCATACAATCATGCGTAATGTCGAAAGAGTACTGGCCGCTTAAGTGTGACGAGGTAAAGACGATTCTGCGCAATCTCGGTTTCAAGTCGAGACCGCAGAAACGTACTTCGCACGAGCAATGGGTCGGGACGCTCCGTGGCACTTTTCGGAAAGTAACGGTCGATTGCCCCAAGGCTCCGTTTACCCCCGACCTCATTAAGTGGATGGCCAGACAGGCCGGCGTAACGAAACGAGAATTCTATGACGCACTCGACAAGAAAGAAGCCGAGAAAATTATCGCAAAAGACCAGCCCCAGGAAGGCTGATCCGAAGCCAAATCAAGCACACAAAGAAGATTTTACTTGGCTTCTTTCTGCGGCCGTGAAAGGTGTGAAGGCATCCGATAGAACATAGCATGCGGCGCCTTCCGGTTGTTGTACCGGAAACCGAGAGCTAAAGTCGAATCTGGTGTACAGCCCCCACCCAGCATGAGTTGAGGCGGTGGAGGTTTCCGCTGAGAATCTGATTGTCGAAGTCGGAATCTCAACCAACAAGGGAAACCCTCCACCATGAAGCAGAGTAATGAAAAGCAGTCCGGCGGTCTACCGGAAATCAGCCTGGGGCTCGACGATCTGATTCGCCGGGGCGCCCGGGACGTGATCCAGCAGGCCATCGAGGCGGAATTGGCGCAATTGCTCGAACACTACGAGAACGTGAAAACCCTCACCGGACAGCGCTCGGTCGTGCGCAACGGCTATCTCCCGGAACGCGAGGTCCTGACCGCCGTCGGCCCGGTGGCCGTCACGGTGCCGAAGGTCCGCGACCGCTCGGGCGCGGGCGTGAAATTCAACTCGGCGCTCGTGCCGCCCTACGTCCGGCGCTCCGCGCGCGTCTCGGCGGCCCTGCCCTGGCTCTATCTCAAGGGCATCTCCACGGGCGACATGAGCGAGGCCCTGAAGGTGCTGGTGGGCGAGGAGGCCCGGGGCTTGTCGCCGAACGTGGTGAGCCGCCTGAAGGCGCGGTGGGCCGAGGAACATGCGCGCTGGAGTGGGCGCGATCTCTCGGCGGCCCGCTACGTCTACTGGTGGGTCGATGGTATCCATACGGGGCTGCGTGCCGAGGAGGCCTCCGACGGTCAGTGCCTGCTCGTAATCCTCGGGGTCACGCCCGACGGGCGCAAAGAGCGGGTGGCGATCGGCGACGGGCTGCGCGAATCCAAGGAATCGTGGAAGGAGCTGCTCCTGGATCTCAAGCAACACGGCCTGCAACACGGGCCACTGCTGGCCGTCGGCGATGGCGCCATGGGCTTCTGGGCGGCGCTTGAGGAGGTCTTCCCCGCCACCCGCGCCCAGCGCTGCTGGTTCCACAAGATGGGCAATGTCTTGAACGCGCTGCCCAAATCGCAGCAGGCCCGCGCCAAGCAGGCGCTGCAGGAAATCTGGATGGCGGCGACGCGCCAGGAGGCCCATACCGCCTTCGATCGGTTCCTCGCCACGTACGCGCCGAAGTATCCGAAGGCGGCCGAGAAATTGCTCAAGGACCGTGAGGCACTGCTCGCCTTCTACGACTTCCCGGCCGAGCACTGGGCGCATCTGCGCACGACCAACCCCATTGAATCGACGTTTGCCACCGTGCGCCACCGCACCACCCGCACCCGAAACTGCGTCTCGCGCACGACGTTCCTGGGCCTGGCGTTCAAGCTCTCGAGGAGGCCGAGAAGTCCTGGCGGCGGATACGCGGTGCCGAACGAATCGAATTGTTGTTGAAGGGCGTGCCCTTCCAGGACGGGATCGCGGTGCAGGACAATCCACCGCGTCAGCAGAACCTCGCCGCCTGATCGTCATGCGATGGTTCGGGGATGCTGTACACCAGAATTGACGTTAGCTCACCGAACTCCTCGACGTACTTCATCAGGTACTTCTGCGACACATGATATGGGTTGAGCGGATACCGCCCTTGAGGTGTTTCCAGGAGCCCTCAACCCCGTTGCCGTGGTGAATGCCGCTGACCCATTTGTCCCGCGAATGGCGGACCTTGCCGTGCCTGTAACCCTTCTGCGGGAGGACGGCGTAACTGACCAGCTCGTCGGTGCTGATGGTTGAGCCCTTGGTGACATGCTTTTCCGTCGGTCTTAAGTCCTTACGCTTCATGCTGGGGACCATTTCGGCCTTCACGTTGCCGCCCCGCTACAACATGTCGACCACGATAGCCGTGTTACCAGACGTCGGGCCGCGGCGGCCAGCGCCCTTGGCGCGACCGCCCAGGTAGGTTTCATCGACGTCGACATGGCCAGAGAGCGGACCGTCAACGCCGTTTCTCTTGGCCATGAGTTTGCGGATTTCGTGACCCATGCGCCAGGCGCACTTGTAGGTCACCCCGAGCTGACGTTCCAGTTCATTAGCCGAGACGCCATTGCGGGTCGCGGTCATCAGATACATGGCATGGAACCAGGAGGCTTGGGGCGCTGAGGACTTCTCGAAAATCGTCCCGACGTAGGGGTAAACGTGGTGTCCACACCACTGGCATGCAAAAGCGCGGCGACCGGTAATGGGCGAAAAATAGGTGGATTTCCCACATTCCTGGCAAATCGGCTTTTTTCCGTACCGAAATCCCACGATTTTTGCCAAACAAGCCGCATTATCTGAGAAATCGCGTTTTAAGTCTTGGAAACCATTCTACCGGCAGAGCGACACATCCTGTGGCACAATTCGCGCCTATGTTTCCCGCCCCCTCGCCATGAGCTCAGCCACGGATGCCACCGGCCCGGCGCCTGCCGCCATCGGGCCCCCGTCGCTGCCGCGCCATCTGCTGGGCCCGCGCTACTGGCCGACCTGGCTCGGTCTCGGGTTGCTGCGCGGTCTGTCGTTGGTGCCTATGCCGCTGCTGTGGCTGCTGGGCAGCGGGCTCGGGCAGCTGGCGCTGCTGTTTCCGTCGCGCGCCAGGCGTACCGTGACAACCAACCTGCGGCTGAGCTTTCCGGCACTGGGCCCGCGCCAGCGCCGGCGCCTGCGCCGCCAGCACTTCCGCCGCCTCGGCCAGCTGGCGCTGAGCGTCGGTGTCGCGCAGTGGGCCTCGGCGGCGCGCCTCCAGCGGCTGGTGAAGTTCCGCGACCGCCATCACTACGATGAGGCGTTGGCCGCCGGGCGCAACATCATTCTGCTGGCGCCGCACTTCCTGGCGCTCGACGTCGCCGGCATGCGCCTGTCGCAGGAGCGGTCGATGATGAGCATGTACAAGGCGTCCAAGAACGCGCTGGCCGACTGGGCGATGCGCCGCGCGCGCTCGCGCTTCGGCGGCGCGATGATCGAGCGCAACGCCGGGCTGCGGCCAATGATCCGCATGCTGCGCGAGGGCAAACCCTTCTATTATCTTCCCGACCAGGAGCCCGGCGACGCCGACTTCGTGTTCGCGCCGTTCTTCGGCATTCCGACCGCGACGCTGACCGCGCTTGGGCGCATGGCGCGGCTGGCCGATGCGGTGGTCATTCCGGTGTGCACGCGCTTCCTGCCCCACGGCCGCGGCTACGAGGCGGTGTTCTACCCGCCGCTCGCCGATTTCCCCACCCAGGACCCGGTCGCCAACGCCGCGCGCATGAACGCCGCGATCGAGGCCGGCGTGCGCGACATGCCGGCGCAGTACATGTGGACCTACAAACGCTACAAGCGCCGCCCGCCGGGCGAAGCGTCGTTGTATTCTTAAAGTGTCGGTCCGGGATTCCGGGCGCGCACGCGCTCCAAGACGCGGGTGGAGAAACACGAAATTATTTTCCATCGCGGTCTTCGTCGACCCATCGTTTTATTTGGTCGACAATTCCTTCGAGGTACTCGGCATCACATTCGTCGAGAGAGATCCAAAAGACCTTCCCGCCGGGAGCTCGCCAGAGCTGGGCATTGGGTAGACGTTCTTCGAGTTTACTGCAGTGAAGGCCTTCGAGCCGTTGCGCCACCTGCCCGGGAGTAAGCAGGCGGCCCGTCCATGGCCGATCAGCCATGGGCGCTGTTCGGATCCGTCTCCGAAACTGGGCAAACCTCGAAAATATCAGTTTGATCGTCTCGCGGCTGGGGCTCGACAGCTGAGCGCCTGGCCCGCGACAGCCAGGCTGTCTTGTCTTTCGGCTCGGTGACAATCACTTCGATGCCGTAGTTATGTTTATAGAGCGTCTTAATCGCCGGCGCGATGTTCCGGAACAGCAGGTCGGGGTCACTTCCCCAAAGCCAAAGTCCCTCGATATCCTCGCTCGACACGTAAATCGTTCCCGCCCGACTTTCGGTCTTGATCGTCACCGATCTGCAGAATGGAGAATTTTCAGCCATTTCGGTGTTCTCCCGCCAGGTTGGACTGGCTCGTCGTCAACGTGGAACAGCGCGCACTCACGGTCAATACTCGCTCGATCTGAATCGGCAGGCGACCAGCTCCTGCGTGCGAAACATGATCCCAACCCTGCCCCCACGACTGTCGCCAGCGTTTCGGCATAATGAAATGTTGACTCATTGACGTCCGACGCTCAACAGCAGATCCGCGTTGTTCTGCCCTGAAAGACAGTCCGAGTCAGCCTCGCGCCGTCCACTACGCTTTTTGCAATCGTTTGAGAAAAACCTTCATCTCCTTGGCGGCTTGAATATCGCCCTTGGCCTCGGCCACGGCGATGCCGCGCTCGTAGGCGGAGACGGCCTCGGGGTTGCGGCCGGCGGCGGCCAGGGACTTGCCGAGCAGTTTCCAGGCGGCGGAGTACTTCGGGTCGTGTTCGACGGCCTTTTGGAAATGTCCGGCGGCCTTGTTGAAGTCGTCGAGCTTCAGGTATTCGTTGCCGAGGCCGTAGCGCAGCAGGGCATTGTCCTGGCCCTTGGCCAGCAGACCTTCCAGGCTCTCGATCATGGACATGGGCGCGGCTCCTCGACGATCAATCGCGCTTGGCGCGCTTCGGCTCGATCCCCAGGCCCTTGAGCTTGCGGTACAGGTGGGTGCGCTCCATCTCGACGATATGCGCAAGCTCGCCGACGTTGCCGTGGGTGGCGCGCAGGTGGTGCTCGAGGTAGGCCTTCTCGAACCGGTCGCGCGCCTCGCGCAGCGGCAGGGTGAACCAGCTTTCCGGCAGCGCGCCGCCGGCCGCGGCGACCGGGCGGCTGTTCAGGGACTGGGCGACCTCGTCCTGGCCGATCTCGGCGCCGTGTTGCAGGATCAGCAGGCGTTGCACCAGGTTCTTGAGCTCGCGCACGTTGCCGGGCCAGCCGTAGTTGCGCAGCAGATTGAGCGCGCCGGTCGAGAACCGGCGATAGGGCAGGTGCTCGTGCTCGACCATCCAGTTGACGTAGTAATTGATCAAATCCGGCACGTCCTCGCGGTGCTCGCGCAGCGCCGGCACCTTGAGCGGCACGACGTTGAGGCGGTAATACAAATCCTCCCGGAAACGCCCCTCGGCCACCGCCTGCGCGAGATCGTGGCTGGTGGCGGCGATCACGCGCACGTCGAGGCGCACCGGCTGGCGGCCGCCGACGCGCAGGAAATGCTTCTCCTCGAGCGCGCGCGCCAGCCGCGCCTGCATGTCCGGGTCGAGGTCGCCGATCTCGCTCAGGTAGAGCGTGCCGCCGCCCGCCTGCTCGAAGGAGCCGATGTGCAGCTCGCCGTTCTGTTCGGCGCCGAACAGCTGCACGGCGACGTTCTGCGCCGGCACCGCCGCCAGACCGATCTCGACGAAGCGGCTGGCGGCGCGCGCGCTGAGCTCGTGCAGGGTGCGCGCGGCGAGCTGCTTGCCGCTGCCGGGCTCGCCGCTCACCAGCACCCAGGTGTCGTGCGCGGCGATGCGCTCGATATCGGCGCGCAGCGCCTGCATGGCCGGGCTCTTGCCGGTCAGGGTCGGCGCCGGCGCGGCGCTGTCCCGCAGGCGGAGGTTCTCGCGCTTGAGCCGGGCGTTCTGCAGCGCGTGCTCGATGGTGATCAACAGTTTGGCGGTCGACAGCGGCTTCTCGATGAAGTCGTAGGCGCCGAGCCGGATCGCCTCGACCGCGGTCTCGACGGTGCCGTGGCCCGAGATCATCACCACCGGCAGCTCCTCGGCGCCGTCGTGCAGCCACTCCTTGAGCAGGGTGATGCCGTCGGTGTCGGGCATCCAGATGTCGAGCAGCACCAGATCCGGCCGCCCGGCCGAGAACGCCGTGCGCGCCGCCGCGGCGTTTTCGGCGGTCGTCACCGAGTACTTCTCGTCCTCGAGAATCTCCTTGAGCAGCCGGCGGATCTCCGGCTCGTCGTCCACCACCAGAATGCGGCCCGCGCTCATGCGCTCTTCTCCCGTGCGGTGGGGGTGCCGCGCGCCTCGCCGTGGTCGGCGGCCGGCGCCGGCAGCCGGATGGTCAGGCGCGCCCCGCCCTCGCCGAGGTTCTCCGCCCACAGCGTGCCATTATGCTCCTCGACGATCTTCTTGACGATCGCGAGCCCGAGCCCGGTGCCCTTGTCCTTGGTCGTGACGTAAGGCTCGAACAGGCGGTCCATGACCGACGCGTCGAAGCCCGGACCGTTGTCGTGCACCTGGAGCTCGACCCAGTGCGCCTCGCCCTGGCCGGCGGCGCGCGTTTGCAAGGTGAGCGTCGGCGACGGCGTGGCGGCGAGCGCATCGACGGCGTTGAGCACCAGGTTGTGCAACACCTGGCGCAGCCGGCCCGGGTCGGCGCTGATGAGGGGCGCGGCCGGATCGAGATCGAGCCGCATGTCGACCGGGTAATGGCGGCCGCGGTACAGTTCGACCACGTCGCGGATCAGCGCATTGATGTCGACCGGCTCGGGCTGCATCGGCGCCGGCCGTGCGTAGTCCGAGAAGGCGTTGACCATCGCCTTGAGCGACTCGACCTGCTCGACGATGGTGCGCGTCGCGCGGTCCAGGGTGTCGCGCGCCGGTGCCGCGAGGCCGTCCATGCACTTGTGGCGGATGCGCTCGGCGGACAACTGGATCGGCGTCAACGGGTTCTTGATCTCGTGTGCCAGGCGCCGCGCCACCTCGCCCCAGGCGGCGTCGCGCTGGGCCTGGATGAGCGCGGTGACGTCGTCGAACACCACCACGTGCCCGCCGTGGCGGCCGCGCAGCCCCGGCATCATGGTGCCGCGCAGGATCAGGATGCGTCGCCCGGTCTGGCCGTGGATGCCCACCTCGGCGTGCCACTCGTTGCGCTTTCGGGTGAACGCGTCCTGGATGGTGTCGACGAAGGGCTTGAGTTGCGGGTGGGCCTCGGCGACCCACTTGAGGGTCCGGCCGTTGCCGTCGCGCAGATCGACGCCGAGGATTTGGTCCGCGCTGGTGTTGTGGGTGCGCAGCCGCATGCGCGGATCGAAGGACAGCACGCCCGACGACAGGTGGGTGAGGATGGTCTCCAGATAGGTGCGCTGCACCTCGGCCTCGCGCTGGCTGTGCTTGGTCTCGATCTGGGCGCGGTGGATCTTGAGCGTCATCTCGTTGAACGATTGCACTAGCACGCCGAGCTCGTCCCGGCCCGGCACCGGCAGCTGCTTGCGGTAGTTGCCCTGGGCGACGGCGCGCGTGCCCTCGGCGAGGTCGCGGATCGGCGTGACCAGGCGGCGCGCGGTGAAGATCGCCGCCCACACCGCGGTCAGCAGCGTCAGCAGCGCGACCAGGGTCAGCGTCAGGGTGAAACCGAACTTGAGCGGGCCGCGCAGGTAGAGCAGTTTTTCGTACTCGGCGAAGGCGGCCTGCACGCTGTCGCCGAGCTTGCTGTAGTGATCGGGCAGCTGTTGCAGCACCTGCAGGATGCGGCTCGGCGCGGAGAGGTCGTGCGGATGCACCGGCGCCACCACGCGCAGCTGCAGGCCGGAGCGGCCCATCGGGTCGATGGTCGATACCGCCAGCCCCTGGCGCGCCTGTGACAGCAGCGAGTCGTGCGGCCGGTCGGGCACCAGGGTCCGGGCCTCCAGGCCGTCGTGGCCGGCGGAGGCGATGATGCGGCCGTCGACGGCGAACAGCGTGATCTCCGACACGCCGTAGTGCTCGCGCAGGTCGTAGAGCACCGGGGCGACCGCCCGGTCCGGCAACTCGGCGAGCTCCAGCTCCAACGCCATATCGCGGGTCTTGCTCTCCAGGTCCTGCTTCAGCGCGTCGAGCGCGGTGCGGCCGAGCGCCAGGGCGTCGTTGAGCGCGTGCTCGATCTTGACGTCGAACCAGTTGTCGATGCCCTTGTTGAAGGCCTGGATCGAGAAGACGTATACCACCGTCACCGGAATCACCGACAACAGCACGAAGAATCCGAGCAGGCGCAGCGTGAGAAGCGAGCCCATGGTGCGGGCGCGCAGCTGCCGGACCAGTTTGCGCAGGTTGAGGGCGATCAGCGCGATCAGCAGCACGATCCCCACCAGGTTGGCGATCAGCAGCTGCCAGTAGATATTGCCGAACAGCGCCGAATTCTGGGTGGCGGCCGCCATCATGATCAACGCGACCAGCAGCAGCACGGACAGCACCGCCAGCGGCCCGACGCCGGTCAGGAAGCGGTTCATTGCGTTACGTTCCATTGCGTCCAGCCGCTGTTGTGGTGCCAGGGGGGCGTGGTGTAGGCGACCGGCCGCAGCGGCGAGGGCAAGGACTCGATGTCGAGATAGACGCGCGCCACGAGCGAGTACTCGTTGTCGGGGCTGATTTTCTTCTTTTTGGTGAGCGGCAGCGCGGCGTTGTTGAAGTTGCCGATGTAGCCGAGCGCGTCCTGCAGGGAGGCGAAGCTCTCGACCTCGTAGATGTCCGGCTCGAGCCCGCTGACCAGGTACTGGCCGGACAGGGCGTGATACTGCAGGCGCCGGCGCAGCCGCCAGTCGGCGATCTCCTTGTCCCACAGCAGCCAGCGGTGCAGGATCAGGCCGAACTCGGCGACGATGTCGAGCGGGATGCCCTTGCTCAGCGCCTCCTCGGTTCGGGCGCTCAGGTTGAGCTCGAGCCGGGCGTTGAAAACGACGCTGAGGTCGATAATGCGTGCCTGCACGTCGCGCACCGCGAAGTCCGCGGGGAGGCGCGCGCTGAACAGCGCGAGCCCGGCACCGAGCAGCAGCACGACGAGGCCGCGGCGGTCAGCCGCGCGGCGATTTGCTGAGGCAGGCGTAATAGAAGCCATCCATCTCCCCTTCTCCGGGCAGGACCTGATAACCGACCGTCAAGGCGTGGGCGAAGTCCAGTGCCAGCGGCAGCGCCCCGGCGTCCGGGTGACGCGCCAGGAACGCCTCGATCTGCCGCTCATTCTCCTCCGGCAGCACCGAACAGGTCACATACAAAAGCTTACCGCCTGGGGCCAGCCACGGCCACAGTCCGTCGAGCAGCCGTGCCTGTTGGGCGGCGAGCGCGACGATGTCGCCGGGGCGGCGATGCAACTTGATATCGGGGTGGCGGCGGATGACGCCGGTCGCCGAGCACGGTGCGTCCAGCAGGATGTGCGCGAACGGCGCGCCGTCCCACCAGTCCTGCGGCGCGGCGGCGTCGCCGGCGATGAGCCGGGCGTCGAGCTGGAGACGCGCGAGGTTGTCGGCGACGCGGTCGAGGCGCGCGGCGTCGCGGTCGACCGCGACCAGCTTCAGGTCCGGCACACACTCGAGCAGATGGCAGGCCTTGCCGCCCGGGGCGGCGCAGGCGTCGAGCACCGTGTCGCCGGGTGCGGCGTCCAGCAGCGCGGCGGCGAGCTGGGCCGCGAGGTCCTGCACCGACACGTCACCGTCGCGGAAGCCCGGCAGCGCGTCCACCGGCACCGGTTGGCGCAGAATCAATCCGGCGTCGCCGTGGGGGTCCGCGTCGGCATCGAGCCCGGCCGCGCGCAGCCGCGCGCGATAAGCATCGCGGCCGCCGCGGCGCAGATTCACGCGCAGCGCCATCGGCGGATGGCGGTTGTTGGCCTCGAGCAGCGCCGCCCAGTGCTCCGGCCAGGCGGCGCGCAGCCGCTCGACGAGCCAGGCCGGGTGGCTGAGCAGCAGCTCGGGATCGGCGTCGATGCGCGCCGCGACCGCGGCGAGCTCGCGTGCGACCGCGCGCAGCACGCCGTTGATGAGCGGTTTGGCCCAGGATTTGCCGAGCGCGACCGCCGCCTCGACGGTTTCCGACACCGCCGCGTGCGGCGCGACGCGCATGTGCAGCAGTTGATGCAGCCCGATGACGAGCAGCGCGTCGACGTCGGCGTCCTGGGCGCGCAGCGGACGCTCCAGGCGCTCATCGAGCAGCCGCCGCAGCCGGTGCCACCAGCGCAGCGCGCCGTAACAGAGTTCCTGGATGAGCGCGGTCTCGCCGCCGCGTGCCACCGGCAGGCGCGCGAGCGCCTGGTTAAGCGCGTCATCGAGCGAGCGGCCGGCCGCCACCTGCTGCACCACCTGGGCGGCGACGGCGCGTGCCGGCAGGGCGCGGCCCTGGCCGCCGGGCGACCGCAAGACCCGGTGCCGCGTGCGCGCCACGCTCATGCCCCGAGCCGCTCGCCGGCGCCGAGCGCGTGGCCGTTGACAAACTCGCCGGCCGCGAGCGGTCGTCCACCGGCGAGCTGCAGGCGCGTGAGCACCAGCATTCCGTCGCCGGTGCCGACCGCGATGCCGTCGGCCCCGGCGGCCACCACCGCGCCGGGTTCGGCGCCGCCGCCCGCGCGCGGCTCGGCCTCCCAGATGCGCAGCGTCCCGCCGCGCCAGCGCGTCGCCGCCACCGGCCAGGGATTGAAGGCGCGCACCCGGCGATCGAGCTGCGCGGCCGGCAGTGTCCAGTCGATCCAGGCCTCGTCCTTGCCGAGCTTGGCGGCGTAGGTCGCCAGGCCGGCATCCTGCGGCTGCGGGCGCAGCGTGCCGGCGGCGAGTTTCGCCAGGCAGTCGATGAGCGTGCGGGCCCCGAGCACGGCCAGGCGATCGTGCAGGCCGGCGGCGGTCTCGCGCGCGCCGATCGGTGTCGCGGCCGCGCACAGGATGTCGCCGGTATCGAGCCCGGCAGCCATTTGCATTATGGTGACACCGGTCTCGCGGTCGCCCGCCTCGACGGCGCGTTGGATCGGTGCCGCGCCGCGCCAGCGCGGCAGCAGCGAGGCGTGCACGTTCACGCAGCCGCGCCCGGGCGCGTCCAGGATCGACTGCGGCAGCAGCAGGCCATAGGCAACCACGACCATCAGCTCCGGGGCGAGCGCGCGCAGCGCCTCGGTCTCCGCGGCCGGCTTGAGACTCGCGGGCTGGCGCAGCGGCAGGTCATGGGCGAGGGCATAGGATTTAATTGGGCTCCAGTGCAGTTTGCGGCCGCGGCCCGCCGGCCGGTCGGGCTGGGTGTAGACGGCGGCGATCTTATGGCCGGTGGCGTGCAGGGCCTCAAGGCTCGGCAGCGCGAACTCCGGGGTGCCAGCGAATACCAGTTTCAAGGTGGGCTCCGGTGGATGGCCGCGCCGCGGCATCGCGGCCGCGGTTACATGGCGAGCCGCTCTTGTTTCTCGAGTTTCTTGCGAATCCGGCCCTGTTTCAGGCGCGACAGGTAATCGACGAACACCTTGCCGTCCAGGTGGTCGATCTCGTGCTGGATACAGGTGGCCAGCAGATCCGTGGCCTCCATCTCGAAGGGCCGGCCGTCGGTGTCCTGGGCGCGCACGCGAATGTGGTGGGCGCGCTCGACCTCCTCGAAGATACCGGGCACCGACAGGCAGCCCTCCTCCATGACCTGGGTGCCGTCGCGCTCGACGATCACCGGGTTGACGAAGACCTGCAAGGCGTCGCGGGTCTCGGACAGGTCGATGACCAGGACCCGCTGGCCGACATCCACCTGGATGGCGGCCAGGCCGATGCCCGGCGCCTGGTACATGGTTTCGGCCATGTCGGTGACCAGGGTTTTCAGGGCCGCATCGAAGCGCACGACCGGCTGGGCGGTGCGCCGCAGCCGCGGGTCCGGATAGTGAACAATCTTAAGTATCGCCATGGGCCTCAATCATACCGCAAGCACATTTCCATTCCTTCGAATCTGGTTTATTATCAGTTCCAAGGATACTGAAAAACAACACAATTTTATCCCGAAATTCTTGGCGGCGCGCGCCGCCATGGACTACACTCGGGTCAAAACCACAGGGAAAAACCGCCCATGGCATGTAGAAACCGGTACTTGGCAGGGGCCCTGGCGCTCGTTGTGGCGATCCTGGGCCCGGCCGTCGCCGATGTCGTCGAGCTCAAGCCCGATCATCCCGAACGCTATGTCGTCGTCAAGGGCGATACCCTGTGGGACATCTCGGCGCATTTCCTCGAGGACCCCTGGCGCTGGGCCAGTGTCTGGAAAATCAATCAGCAGATCAAGAACCCGCACCTGATCTACCCGGGTGACGTGATCGTGCTGACCTACGTGGACGGCCGACCGGAGCTGACGGTGCTGCGCGAGGAGGAGTATACCCCGACCGAGGTCGTCGAGGAGGTCGAGGAGGTCGAGGAGGAAGGCGAGAGCACCGGCCGGGTCAGGCGACTCAAACCCAAGGTGCATATCGAGCCGCTCAAGGAGGCCATCCCCACCATCAGCCCGGCGGCGATCCTGCCGTTCCTGAGCCAGCCGCTGGCCGTGAGCAAGCGCGATCTGGATCGCGCCGGTTATGTCGTGCTCGGTCGCGACGACCGGGTCGCGCTCGGCGACCGCAGCCAGTTCTATGCCCGCGGCCTCGGCCGTGACCCGGACGACTACTATCAGATCTTCCGTCGCGGCAAGGAGCTGCGCAACCCGCGCACCAACGAGTTCCTTGCCTACGAGGCGATCTATCTCGGCGACGCCGAACTGCTGGCCGACGGCGATCCGTCCAAGCTCGTGGTCACCAAGGTCAAGCAGGAGATCCTGCCCACCGACCGGCTGCTCAAGGCGCCCAAGCATGCGGCCCTGCCCTATTACATGCCGCGCGCGCCGGACAAGAACGTGCGCGGCTACATCGTCCAGGCCCTGAACAGCGTCGAGGAGTTCGGCCCGTTGACGATCGTCGCCATCAGCCTCGGCGAGCGCGAGGGCATGGAGGAGGGTCATGTGCTGCGCATCAAGTACAACGCCGGCAAGCGCCTCGATCCGGTGACGCGCCGGTATTTCAAGGTGCCGGAGGAGGATTCCGGCCTGCTGATGATCTTCCGCGTCTTCGACAAGGTGAGCTATGCGCTGATCATGAGCGCCGAGCAGCCGATCCGCATCAACGACATCGTCGAGACGCCCTGACCTCCGGTCTTGCGCGCCAGGACGGCGCGCGTTTTACTGTAACCCAAGGATGGCCTCCATGGATCAGCACGATCTCGTCTGCTGGCTGTTGTTGCATCGCATCACCGCGGGCGGCGCCGGGCTGCGCGCCCTGCTCGAGCGCTTTGGAACGCCGCGCGCGGTGTTCGCCGCAGACCGCGCCGAACTCCTGCAGGTGCTCGCGGCCCAGCCGCGCTGGATCGACGCGATACGCGAGGGCGCGGCCGCCGAGCGCGTGACCGCCGAGTTCGACTGGCTCAAGGATCCGGCCAACCGCATTGTCAGCTTCGACGATCCCCACTATCCGCCGCTGCTGCGCGAGATCCCCGATCCGCCGCCGCTGCTGTTCGTGCGCGGCGATGCGCGGTTGCTGGCGCAGCCGCAGCTGGCGGTGGTCGGCAGCCGCAACCCGACCGCCGACGGCGCCGACAACGCCCGCGCCTTCGGGCAGGCGCTCGCCGGCCACGGTCTCGTGATTGTCAGCGGCATGGCGCTCGGCATCGACGCGCACGCCCATCGCGGCGCGCTCGACGCCGGCGGCGCGACGGTCGCGGTCGCCGGCACCGGGATCGACCGCGTCTACCCGCCGCAGCACCACGCCCTGGCCCACGAGATCGCCGCGCGCGGCGCGCTGGTTTCGGAGTTCCCGCTGGGCGCCGCACCGCGCCGCGACCATTTCCCGCGCCGCAACCGCATCATCAGCGGGCTCAGCCTGGGCGTGCTGGTGGTGGAAGCGGCGCTCAAGAGCGGCTCGCTCATCACCGCGCGTCTGGCCGCCGAGCAGGGTCGCGAGGTGTTCGCGATCCCCGGCTCGATACACTCGCCGCTCTCGCGCGGCTGTCACGCGCTGATCCGCCAGGGCGCGAAGCTGGTCGAGTCGGCCGCCGACATTCTCGAGGAGCTCGGGCCGCTGGCCGGCGCCGCGCGCTCGCTCGCCGGACGGCAGCCGCCGGATCACGCGCCGCCTGCGCCGGCGAACCAGGCCGCCGGCGTGCGGTCATATCCAGACGCCGTCTTCACGCAGCTCGACGATTGTCTCGGCTACGATCCGGTCGACATCGATACGCTCGTCGCGCGCAGCGGATTGACGGCAGAGGCCGTTTCCTCCATGCTGTTGCAAATGGAGCTGCGCGGCGTGGTGGCGGCCCGCCCCGGGGGCAAGTACCAGCGCGTGGTTCCGCCGGTGTCCTGATCGACGGCGCATTAAAGGTCTGGTGATGAAAGAAAATGTGCTCGATGTGCTCATGTATCTGTTCGAAAACTACATGGACGAGGACCCGGAGTTCAATCCCGATCAGGAAACCCTGACGGTCGAGCTGCGCCAGGCGGGCTTTCCGCGCGCCGAGATCACCAAGGCCCTGTCCTGGCTGGAAGGGCTCTCCGGCCTGCGCGCCGAGGGCGCGCCGCGCGCCGCCGCCGCGCGCCACCAGTCGCTGCGCCACTACGCGCCCCAGGAGATCAAGAAGATCGACCGCGAGGCGCGCGGCTTCCTGCAGTTTCTCGAGCACAGCGGCGTGCTCGACGCGGTGACGCGCGAGATGGTGATCGATCGCGTCATGGCGCTCGAGACCGACGAGATCGGCATCGAACAGCTCAAGTGGGTGATCCTCATGGTGCTGTTCAATCAGCCCGGCCAGGAGCAGGCCTACGCCTGGATGGAGGACCTGATCTTCGACGGCGTGCAGGAGCATCTGCACTGATTCGTCGTTTTGGTCGACCGGCGGGACTTGCCGCACCGCGCGCCTTCCGCGCCATTCGTCGCTTTGGATAAGTCATTCAATTCGTTTGACTTATGCGCCCGCCGGTTGCGGCGCACGCGGTCGTTGCGGCACGCGCCGCGGACACGCCTGCAACCGGCCGACTTGACAAGCCACACCGTGTTTCGTCCACAATGCGCGCTATCCTTGAGTCCGGGACCCGAAACGCCGCGCGGTCGTGGGTGACATCCGCGCGAACCTGAGTTGGAAATCTGACGCAGACATGTCGAAGAATCTGATCATCGTTGAATCGCCGGCCAAGGCGAAGACCATGTCCAAATATCTGGGCAAGGAATTCGCGGCGCTGGCTTCCTATGGGCACGTGCGCGACCTGCTGCCGAAGAAGGGCGCGGTCGACCCGGACAACGACTTCGCCATGAAGTACGTGCTCATCGAGAAGAACAAGAAGCATCTCGACGCCATCGTCAAGGCCATGAAGCACGCCGACGCGCTGTATCTCGCGACCGACCCGGACCGCGAGGGCGAGGCGATCTCCTGGCACCTGTACGAGATCCTCAAGGAGCGCGGCGCGCTCGACTCCAAGGCCGTGCACCGCGTCGAGTTCTACGAGATCACCAAGCAGGCGATCCAGAAGGCGATCCTGGAGCCGCGCGAGCTTTCGACCAACCTTATTAATGCGCAGCAGGCGCGGCGCGCGCTCGATTACCTCGTGGGCTTCAACCTGTCGCCGCTGCTGTGGAAGAAGGTGCGCCGCGGCCTGTCGGCGGGGCGGGTGCAGAGCCCGGCGCTGCGCCTGATCGTCGAGCGCGAGGAGGAGATCGAGCGCTTTACGGCGCGCGAGTACTGGACCATCGAGTCCGATCTGTCGACCCAGGGCCAGAACTTCGCCGCCAAGCTCAGCTATTTCCAGGGCGAGAAGCTCGACCAGTTCGCGATCGGCGACGAGAACCGTGCCGCCGAGGTCGAGGCCGAGCTCCTGAAGCAGGCCCAGGGCCGCTACCTGGTCACGTCGGTCGAGAAGAAGCAGCGCAAGCGCAATCCCTCGCCGCCGTTCACCACTTCGACCCTGCAGCAGGAGGCCTCGCGCAAGCTCGGCTTCACCGCCCAGCGCACCATGCGCACCGCCCAGCAGCTCTACGAGGGCGTCGATATCGGCGGCGAGACCGTCGGCCTCATCAGCTACATGCGCACCGACTCGGTGAACCTGGCGATGGAGGCGATCAACGAGATCCGCGCGCTGATCGCCAAGCGCTACGGCGAGGACAACCTGCCGGACGCGCCGCAGGTCTACAAGACCAAATCGAAGAACGCCCAGGAGGCGCACGAGGCCATCCGCCCGACCTCGGCCGAGCGCATTCCGGAGCAGATGAAGAAGCACCTGACGCCCGACCAGTTCAAGCTCTACGAGCTGATCTGGAAGCGCACCGTCGCCTGCCAGATGGTGCACGCGCTGCTCGACACCGTCGCAGTCGATCTCGAGGCCGGCAGTGGCAATGTCTCGCGCGCCACCGGCTCGACCGTGGTCAAGCCCGGATTCATGGCGGTCTACCAGGAGAGCAGCGACGAGAAGCCGCCCGAGGACGAGCAGGAGGCGCTGCTGCCGGCGATGATCAAGGGCGAGTACGTCGATCTGCGCGGCATCCGCAAGGAACAGCACTTCACCGAGCCGCCGCCGCGCTACACGGAAGCGAGCCTGGTCAAGGTGCTCGAGGCCTACGGCATCGGCCGCCCCTCGACCTACGCGACCATCATCCAGACGCTGCAGAGCCGCGAGTACGTGACGCTCGACAAGCGCCGCTTCCAGCCGACCGACGTCGGCCGGGTGGTCAATAAGTTCCTGTCCGAGCATTTCCACAAGTACGTCGACTACGAGTTCACCGCGCGCCTCGAGGACGACCTCGACGCGGTGTCGCGCGGCGAGAAGGAGTGGCGGCCGCTGCTCAAGGATTTCTGGGTCGAGTTCCGCGATCAGGTGGCCGACAAGGAGAGCGCCGAGCGCCCCGGCGTCGAGATGCTGGAGGAGGCCTGCCCGAAGTGCGGCAAGACGCTCGCCAAGCGCCTCGGCCGCAACGGCTACTTCATCGGCTGCACCGGCTATCCGGAGTGCGATTACACGCGCAACGTCGACGACGAGGCCGGTGCCAGCAACGAGCCGCAGATCGTGGAGGGCCGCAAGTGCCCGAAGTGCGAGTCCGACCTGGTGATCAAGCGTGGCCGCTACGGCAAGTTCATCGGCTGCAGCAATTACCCCAACTGCAAGCACATGGAACCGCTCGAGAAGCCGGCCGACACCGGCGTGCAGTGCCCGGAGTGCAAGCAGGCCAGCATGCTCAAGCGCAAGTCACGCTACGGCAAGGTGTTCTACTCCTGTGCCCGTTACCCGGACTGCAAGTACGCGGTCTGGAACCTGCCGCTGCCCGAGCCGTGCCCGAAGTGCGGCTGGCCGATCCTCACCATCAAGACCACCAAGCGCCGCGGCACCGAGAAGGTCTGCCCGCAGAAGGAATGCGGCCACGCCGAGCCCTTCGAGGGCGAGATCCCGGAGCTGCACGCCGAGGCGACCGCCAAGCGCGCTTAGCCCGGCGTTTGTTTTTTTCCGACGGCCTGATTAATGCTCGTGCCCGCCCGGCCCGTGCACGTGGCCGTGGCTCAGCTCTTCCTCGGTGGCGTCGCGCACCTCCATGATCTCGACCTGGAAGTTCAGCGTGACGCCGGCCAGCGGATGGTTGGCGTCGACCGTGACGTTCTGTTCGTCGACCGCCGTGACGGTCACCACCTGGACGCCGCCTTCGGCGTGGGTGTGGAACTGCATGCCGGCCTGGATGTCGACGCCCGGTTCGAAGCGGTCGCGCGGCACCACCTGGGTCAGCGCTTCGTCGCGCTCGCCGTAGGCCTCGGCCGGCGCGACCGTCACCGCGACCGTGTCGCCCACGGCCTTGCCGGTGAGCGCGTTCTCTAGGCCCGGGATGATGTTGCCGCTGCCGTGGACATAGGCGAGCGGCTCGCCGCCCGTGGAGGAATCGATGACGTTATCGGCCCCGTCCTTGAGGGTGTAATTGATGCTCACGACCTTGTTTTTGGCGATCTGCATTGGTGAAGACCCTGGGTTGACCAATGGTCGGCACTCTACGCCATTCGTCCGGTGAGCGCAAAAACCGCGCCCCCGCGGTAGCGTCGCGGACACGCGCATGCTAAATAAAACGCATGTCGAGCATGACGACCGCCCTGCTGCGACGCCCCCGGATCCGGCTGACCGCCGACGCCTGGACGTCCGGGCGCGCGCGGCGCGCCGCGGCCGCGTTGCTGGCTGCGGCGGTGTTGTCATCCTGCGCGGTTCTGTTCCCCAAGGAGCCCGGCATCGGCACCGCGATCCCCTGGGACAAGCTGCCCGGCTGGTTGCAGGACCGTCACGCCGAGGCCTGGCCGACGCTGCTCGCGAGCTGCGCGCGGCTTGGCCGCCAGCCCGAGTGGGCGGTGGCCTGCGACGAGGCGCTGTGGCGCTACACGCCCGACGATGCCGACGCGCGCCGCTTCTTCGAGCGCCACTTCGAGGCGCGCGAGATGGTCGGCGGCGACGGCCGTACCGAGGGACTGATCACCGGCTACTACGAGCCGCTGCTCGACGCCAGCCTCGAGCCCGGCGCGCGTTTTCGTTTTCCCCTCTACCGGCGCCCGGACTCGCTGCTGGCCGTCGATCTCGGCAGTCTGTATCCCGAGTTGCGCGGCCGCCCGGTGCGCGGCCGCCTCGAGGGCGGCCGCGTGGTGCCGTTCTACAGCCGCGGCGAGATCGACGCCGACGGCGCGCCGCTCGCCGGCCACGAGCTCGCCTGGGTCGACGATCCGGTGGCGCTGTTCATCCTGCAGGTCCAGGGTTCCGGCCGCCTGCGGCTGCCGGACGGCCGCGAGCTCGCGGTCGGCTACGCCGACCAGAACGGCCATCCTTATGTATCCATCGGCCGGGTGCTGATCGAGCGCGGCGCGCTCGCGCGCGAGGAGGTTTCGCTGTTCAGCATCCGTGCCTGGTTGCGCGACAACCCGCAAGAGGTCGAGGCGGTGTTGCACAGCAATCCGAGTTATATCTTCTTCGCCGCCCGCGAGGCGGATGCGTCCGGACCGCTCGGCTCGCTGAACGTGCCGCTCACCGCCGAGCGCGCGGTCGCCGTCGACCTCGCACATATCCGCCTCGGCCTGCCGGTCTGGCTGGACACCACCCTGCCCGGCGACAGCGCGCCGTTCCGGCGCCTGATGTTCGCCCACGACACCGGCGGCGCGATCAAGGGCCAGGTGCGGGCCGACGTGTTCTTCGGCCGCGGCGAGCGCGCCGAACGTTTGGCGGGAACGATGAAGCAGGCGGGGCGATTGTATGTTTTGGTACCGAAAAACCAGGGACAAGTAGCAAGTGGCAAGTAGCAAGTAGCAAGTTACGGCATGAAGTTGTCTTTCCTTGCCACTTGCTACTTGCAACTCGCTACTGAATTCAAAGGATACAGTCGCAACCGCCCCCGCGTTGCCACCGAGCTGGGCAGCACCTCCCCGAGACTTTCCACCATCGCCGGATCGGGCGAGGCACCGGGCGCGCCCGGCGCTTCGCGCAGCCGCAGGGCATGCGCGCTGCCGTCGTAGCCGGTATCGGGATTGCGGCGCACGGCGCGTTGCAGGATCTCGCGTTTGCGCCACCAGGACGGCCGTGTCGGTCTTGCCGCGATACCGACCACGTAGGCCCAGGTGCCGTGCGCGGTTTCCATCGGATGGGTGTAGAAACGTACGGCCTGGCGGGGGATGGGACCGTCATCGATCGCCGGATGGGCGATCGCGATGGCATGGAGCGTCTCCATCCACAGATAACCTTCGACCAGCACACCGTCACGAAAGCGCGCGGCGAGGTCCTCCCACAGCGCGCCCAAGTCGGTGCGCCGCTCGATGCCGAGCGTGGCGGACGGGGGCGCGCCGCGCGGGACATAGACGAAGTGATTGGTTTGAAAGTAGCGGTTGCGCACGACCCGGAAATAGTTCGGCGATGCGGCATGGGTGGTGCGCAGATAGAGCTGGCCGCCGACGGCCAGGGCGTCGCCGAGACTGTCCCAACCGCCGATTGCGGCGCTGCCGAAGCCGGCCGCGATCGGCGCGGCGTCCACGTAGTGCTCGTGCAGCGCCGCCGGCACCTCGCCGGCCAGGCGCCCGCGCACGTCACCGAGCAGGCAGACCGCCGGCGTGGCCGGCCACAGCAGGTAACCCGCGAGCACGAACACGCCGGCGGCCGCGGCCGCCGGGCCGATGTACCGCATCGGACGCCGGTGCTCCCTGCCCGTCTCCATGGATGGCGAGTGTAGCAGGAGAGCCGCGGTCCATACCGTCGCCGCGCCGGATGGCGCCGATTCAGGGACTGGCGGCGGCCCGGCCCGGCTCCGCGGCGAGCAGGGCCAGCAGGCGCCCGCCGATCAGGTCGCGCCGCCATCCCTTTAATAAAGGTAATTCGCGTTCGCCCAGCACCAGGCGCTGCAGCTCGCGGCGCGTACCCAGCGCCGCGGGTGCGATGGCCTGTTCGCGGGCGGCCGCGTCCAGGGCGGCGGCCAGCTGCTTGCTCAGGCGCTGCTGGTCGGGGGACAGCGGCGTGGGCCGGTCCCACACGGTCTCGACCGGACCGCTGCGGGCGCGCGCCACGACTTCGAGAATCTCCTCGCCCCAGCGGCGCGCGGCCTTGTCGTCGAGCTCCTTCAGCGCGCCGAGCGCCGCCCGGTCGACCGGTTCGGCGCGCGCGATCTCGAGCATCGCCGCATCGCGCAGGATCCAGGCACGCGGCAGATCGCGCGCCTGGGCGCGGTGCTCGCGCCACTCCGCCAGTGCGCGCAGCACGGTCTGCTGGCGGGCGCCGAGGTGATGGCCATGTTTGACGCGCCGCCAGGCCTCGGCCGGCGGATTGCGGTAGAGCCGGGGGTCGCCGAGGCGCGCACAGTCGTCCTCCACCCAGCCCAGCCGGCCCTGGCCCGAGAGCCGCGCGCGCAGCTCGCGGTAGACGTCGCGCAGGTAGCGCACGTCGTCTTCGGCATAGCGCAGCTGCTCGTCGGACAGCGGGCGCGCCGCCCAGTCGGTGCGGGTGTGGGTCTTGTCGAGCTTGCGGCCGGTAATGGACTCGACCAGCGCGGCGTAGCCGATCTGGTCGTCGTAACCCAGATAGGCGGCGGCCACCTGGGTGTCGAACACCGGCGCCGGGGGCGCACCGCGCAGGTCGCTCAAGACCTCCAGGTCCTGGCGCGCGGCATGCAGCACCTTGACGATGGCCGGATCGTAGAGCAGCGTGAGCAGCGGTTCGAGATCGTCGAGCGCGAGCGGATCGATGCAGGCGATGGTATCGGGGGTGGCGATCTGCACCAGGCACAGGCGCGCGTAATAAGTCCGCTCGCGCATGAACTCGGTGTCGACCGCGAGCCAGGGCTCGGCGCGCAGGCGCTCGCAGCACGCGATCAGTTCCGGGCGGCTGGCGATGAAGGTCGCGATCATCCGCCGAGTGTATCAGATTGTGTGACGCCGTCCGCCACCGCACGGTGGAGCGCGGCCGGCGCCGTTGCTATCATGCCGCCCATGTCGGCGACCGCGTTGCTGCGTTTCGTTCTCGTGCCGTGCCTGTTGGCGGCGCTCGCGGCCTGCGGGCTGTTCGGCAATGTCCCGGAGTACCGCGCCAATGACTACGTCAAGGCGCTGGTGCGCACGCCTGACGACCGGGCCGTGCTCGCGGCGCTCGCGGCGCCGGACCGGGATCCGCAGACCATCGTCGCCGGCCTGCACACCCAGGTGGCGATCGATTATCTGCGCACCCAGCACCGGCAGGGCCGCCGGCACGACTTTCTGATCAGCGCCACGCGCCCGGAGGGCAGCGGCCGGCGACTGGTGGCGATCACCGTCACGCCGCTCGGCGGGCCGCCGGGCGAGGAGCCGGTGCGTATCCGGGTGCGCGTCGAGGAGTATGCCGGCGCCGGCTGGCGGGTGACCGAGGTGCAGGCGGAGTGAATTGCGGGTATGCTGGAAAAACAGTAACAAGTGAAAAGTTACAAGTGGCAAGTAACAGTTGCGGAATGTCTCGGTACGCCATGTTGCCGGGGCGATCGACAGGTTATTGGTTTGCCACCCCCGGATAAATTTGGCGCACGCCCTTGTTGAATCGGTTATTTTCGATCTTTCTGCTGCGCGGCCGGCCGCAGGATCTGCCGGCATCGCCGGCGCTGGCGTGGCTCGCGGCGCTGGCGGCGGCCGGCACCGCCCTGCTCATCAGGCTCCCGAACGTCGACCTGGGCCGGAACCTGGCTTCCGCGTTCGGCGAGGTGCTGCTGTTCGGCGCCATGGTCTGGGGCGTGCTGCGGCTGCGCGGGTTTCCGGCGCGTTGGCTGCAGACCATCACTCCGCTCTATGCCGGGGTCGCGGTGCAGAACCTGGTCGTGTTTCCGGTGCTGCTGGCCGGTGGCATATCGCTGGAAACCGGGGAGCTCGGTCCGGCGAGCCTGGTGCTGGTCGCCGTCGGCATCTGGTTCCTGGCATTGATGGCCCATGTGCTCCGCCATGCGCTGGAGCTGGGTCTCGGCGTGAGCCTGCTGATCACGCTCGCCTGCCTGTTCACGCTGGCCATTGTCATGCTGGTGCTGTTTCCGCCCCCGGTGAGCGGTTGATGCGCATCCATATCCTCGGCATCGGTGGAACCTTCATGGGCGGCGTGGCGCTGCTGGCGCGCGCGCTCGGCCACAGCGTCACCGGCTCGGACGCCAAGGTCTATCCACCGATGAGCATCCAGCTCGCCGAGCAGGGCATCGCGCTGTGCGAGGGTTACGATCCGGCGCACCTCGAACCGGCGCCGGACCTGGTGATCGTCGGCAATGCGCTGTCGCGCGGCAACCCGGCGGTCGAGGCGGTACTCGATCGCGGGCTGCGCTACACCTCCGGCGCGCAATGGGTCGCCGAGCAGGTGCTGGCGACGCGCTGGGTGCTGGCGGTGGCCGGCACCCACGGCAAGACCACCACCAGCGGCATGCTCGCCTGGATCCTGGACTACGCCGGCCTCGCGCCCGGCTTCCTGATCGGCGGCGTGCCCGAGAATTTCGGCGTGTCGGCGCGCCTGGGCAGTGAGCCGTTCTTCGTGATCGAAGCCGACGAGTACGACACCGCGTTCTTCGACAAGCGCTCGAAGTTCGTGCACTACCGGCCGCGCACGGCGGTATTGAACAACCTCGAGTTCGATCACGCCGACATCTTTCCCGACCTCGACGCGATTCGCCGCCAGTTCCATCACCTGGTGCGCACCGTGCCGGGCGGCGGGCTGCTGGTGGTGAACGGCCGCGACGCCGAGCTCACGGCGGTGCTCGGTCAGGGCTGCTGGACGCCGGTCGAGCGCTTCGGCGTGGCCGAGGGCTGGGGCGCCGCGCCGCTCAACCCGGAGGCCAGCCGCTTCCGCGTCGATCTGCACGGGGCGCCGCAGGGCGAGCTGCGCTGGGATCTGATCGGCGAGCACAATATGCTGAACGCCCTGGCGGCGATCGCCGCCGCGCGCCATGCCGGCGTGCCGGTGACGACCGCGCTCGCGGCGCTCGCCGGCTACCGCAACGTCAAGCGGCGCCTGGAGCTGCGCGGTCAGGCGCGCGGAGTCAGCGTGTACGACGATTTCGCCCACCATCCGACCGCGATCCGCATGACGCTCGACGCGCTGCGCGCGCGGGTCGGCGCCAAGCGCATCGTCGCGGTGCTGGAGGCGCGTTCCAACACCATGCGCCTCGGCGTGCACCGCGCCGAGCTGGCGCCGGCGCTGGCCGGCGCGGATCGCGTGCTGCTGCACCGGCCCGGCGATCTCAAATGGGACCTGAACGAGGTGGCCCGGGCGCTGGGCGCCAAGGCCGAGGTGCACGATTCCGTCGACGCGATCCTCGCCGTGCTCGACCGCGAGCTCCAGGCCGACGACCAGGTGCTGATCATGAGCAACGGCGGTTTCGACGGTATCCACGACAAGCTGCTCGCGCGGCTCGGCGCCGCGCGCGCCGCCGGGGCCTGACGCCGTGAGCGCCGCCGACGGCGCGGTGACCCTGGCGATGACCGGCGCGTCCGGCGCGGCCTACGGCCTGCGACTGCTGGAATGCCTGCTCGCCGCCGGCCGCCCGGTGTATCTCATGATCTCGCCGCCCGGGCAGATCGTGATCGCCCAGGAGACCGAGTTGCGCCTGCCGGCGCATCCCAAGGAGATCGCCGGCCATCTCGGCGAGCGCTACGGCGCGCGCCCCGGCCAGCTCACGGTGCTGGCGCCGAATCAATGGTTCTCGGCACCGGCCAGCGGTTCCGGCAGCCCGGCCGCGACGGTGGTCTGCCCTTGCACCAGCGGCACGCTGGCGGCCATCGCCCAGGGCGCCAGCGACAACCTGATTGAACGCGCCGCCGACGTCGCGATCAAAGAACAACGCAAGCTCATCCTGGTAGTGCGCGAGATGCCGCTGTCCGCGATCCACCTGGAGAACATGCTCAAGCTGGCGCGCCTCGGCGTCGTCATCATGCCGGCCAGCCCGGGTTTCTATCAGAATCCCCGGGGCGTGAACGACCTGGTGGACTTCGTGGCGGCGCGGGTGCTGGACCACCTCGGTGTGCCGCATCGATTGCTGCCGCGCTGGGGTGCGGACGATCGGGCGCCCGAGTGATATCGGCGCGGCGCGGGTTCCTTCCGCGCGCAGCGTGGTTTAAGCTCTGTGCATTGACCGTGACGGGTCGGCAAGGCCCATTTTCCTGGAGACGAATAATGACGAGCGCACGCTACCGGAGGATGACCGGGGTTTTCCTGGGGGCCCTGCTGGCCCTGCTGACGGCCGGAACGCAGGCCGCGACCAAGTACCTCGAGGGCATCGAGTACATCCGCATCAGCCCGCTGCCGGTGGAGACCGGCGACAAGATCGAGGTGCGCGAGATCTTCTGGTACGGTTGCCCGCACTGCTACGTGCTGGAGCCGACCCTGGTGAAGTGGGTCAAGACCATGCCGGCCAACGCCCGGTTCGTGCGCATGCCCGGCGTGCTGAACCCGAGCTGGGCGGACCACGCGCGCGCCTATTACGCCTTCGAGACCTTGGGGGCGGTGGACCAGCTGCACGGGCCGTTGTTCGAGGCGATGCACAAGGACGGCCGCCACTTCAACGATCTCGACAGTCTCGCCGGTTTCGTCGCCGAACGCGGCGTCGATGCCGGCAAGTTCCGCAGCGCCTTCCGGTCCTTCAGCGTGGACAGCAAGGTCAAGGCCGCGCAGCAGCGCGGTCAGCGCTGGGGCATCACCGCCGTGCCGACCATCATTGTCGACGGCAAGTTCATGACCAACGGCACCCTGGCCGGGGGCTACGAGTCGATGATGCAGGTGGTCGAGCACCTGATCCAGAAATCCGCCGAGGAACGCGCCGGCGGCAGCGCCAGGAAGTAGGCGGCCCGGGCCGGCCGCGCTGGATACGGCGTGAACGCCGCGCAGCTCTTCGTCCGCTGTCTCGAGAACGAGGGCGTCGAATACATCTTCGGCCTCCCCGGCGAGGAAAATCTCGCGGTCATGGACGCGCTGCTGGATTCGTCGATCCGCTTCGTCACCACCCGCCACGAGCAGGGCGCGGCCTTCATGGCCGATGTCTACGGCCGGCTGACCGGGCGCGCCGGCGTGTGCCTGGCGACCCTCGGGCCGGGCGCGACCAACCTGATCACCGGCGTCGCCGACGCCAACCTCGATCACGCGCCGCTGGTGGCGATCGCCGGCCAGGCGGCCACCACGCGCCTGCACAAGGAGTCGCACCAGGTGCTGGACCTGGTCAATATGTTCCAGCCGATCACCAAGTACGCGGTGCAGATCCTCGAGCCGGAGATCGTGCCGGAGGTGGTGCGCAAGGCCTTCAAGCTCGCCGAGGTCGAGAAGCCCGGCGCCTGCTTCATCGACTTCCCCGAGAACATCGCCGACATGGAGGCGCACGAGTCGCCGCTGCAAGTCCAGCAGTCGGCCGCGCCGAGCCCGTCGGCCGCCAAGCTCCGGCAGGCGGCGGAGATCGTCTCGCGCGCGCGCTTTCCGCTGATCATGGCCGGCAATGGCGTGATCCGCGCGCGCGCCGGCGAGGCGCTGACGCGCTGTGCCGAGGCGCTCAATATTCCGGTCGCCACCACCTTCATGGCCAAGGGCGCGATCCCGGCCTCGCACCCCTTGAGTCTCGGTACCGTCGGTCTGCAGTCGCGCGACTACGTATCCTGCGGGTTCGACCGTGCCGACGTGATCATCTGTGTCGGTTACGACCTGGTCGAGTACCAGCCGCAGCTCTGGCATCCGTCGCGCGACCGCCGGATCGTGCACATCGACACGCGCCCGGCTGAGGTCGATGCGCACTATGTCCTGGCCGCGGGCGTGGTCGGCGACATCGGCGCGGCGCTGACCGAGCTGGCGCGCACCGCGACGCCGCACGCCGGCCACGAGCTCGAGGGCCTGCGCGAGATGATGCGCGGCGAGCTGCGCCAGGCCGCCGAGGACGACCGCGTCCCGGTCAAGCCGCAGCGCATCATCCACGATCTGCGCCGGGCGCTGGACGACGACGACATCGTCATCAGCGACGTCGGCGCCCACAAGCTGTGGATGGCGCGCATGTACCCGGCCGAGCGGCCCAATACCTGCATCATCTCCAATGGCTTCGCCAGCATGGGCATCGCCGTGCCCGGCGCGATCGCCGCCAAGCTCGCCGTCGCCAGCCGCAGGGTGGTGGCGGTCACCGGCGACGGCGGCTTCCTGATGAACTCGCAGGAGCTCGAAACCGCGATGCGGCTGCGCACCCCGATCGTGGTGCTGATCTGGAACGACAACGCCTACGGCCTGATCGAGTGGAAGCAGCAGATCCACTATAAGCGCAGCTCGCATGTCGCCGTCGGCAATCCCGATTTCGTGAAATATGCCGAGGCCTTCGGCGCCAAGGGCTACCGTGTCGCGGCCGCCGCCGACCTCGGCCGGTACCTGCGCCAGGCGCTGGCCGACAACACCGTGAGCATCATCGACTGTCCTGTGGATTACAGCGAGAACCTCAAGCTCACCGAGCGGCTCGGGGAGATGGTCTGTCCGATCTGAGCTCGGCTCGCGGCGGGGAGACGTTCAGTCGCCGCCGGCCGTCTGGCGGCGCGGGCCGAACGGCAGGTCGAGGGTGCGGCCGGTGCGCAGCAGCGCGGCGAACTCCTCGGCCGGCAGCGGCCGGCTGAACAGAAAGCCCTGCATGCCGTCACAGCGATGGCGATGCAGGAAACGCAGCTCGTCCTCGGTTTCCACGCCCTCGGCGACCACCTTCATGCCCATGCTGTGCGCCATGGTGATGATGGCGGTGATGATCGCCGCGTCGTCGGGCGCGTGGGTGATGTCGCGCACGAACGACTGGTCGATCTTGAGCGTGTCGATCGGGAAGCGCTTGAGATAACTCAGCGACGAATAGCCGGTGCCGAAGTCGTCGATCGCGAGCCGCAGCCCCATGGCCTTGAGCTCGGCGAGCGCGGCGTTGGTGGTTTCGGCGCTGTGCATCAATGTGCTTTCGGTGATCTCCAGCTCCAGGCGGTCGGCCGGCATGCCGGTGGCGGCGAGGATCGCCGCGACCCGTTCGGCGAGGTCGCGCTGCCGGAACTGGCGAGCCGAGAGATTGACGGCGACGCGGCCGATCTCGAGACCCTGTGCCTCCCAGGCGCGCACCTGCGCGCCGCATTGGCGCAGCACCCATTCGCCGATCGGCACGATCAGGCCGTTTTCCTCGGCGAGCGGGATGAAGGCCGACGGCGGGATCAGGCCGCGCTGCGGGTGGTGCCAGCGCAGCAAGGCCTCGAGCCCGACGACACGGCCACTGGTCAGGTCGACCTGCGGCTGGAAGTGCAACAGGAATTCCTCGCGTTCCAGGGCGCGACGCAGCGCGATCTCGATCCCGAGGTGCTCGCGCGCCTGTTCGTTCAGCTCGGTGGTGTAGAACTGGTAGTTGTTGCGACCCTGCTCCTTGGCCTTGTACATCGCCATGTCGGCGTTCTTGAGCAGGCCGTCTACGCCGTGGTCGTCGAACGGATAGAGCGTGATGCCGATGCTGACGGTGACGAACAGCTCGCTGTCCGCCACGTGGAACGGCCGCGCGAAGGCCTCGAGAATCTTGTTGGCCACCCAGGCGACGTCGTCGACGTGGCCGACGTCCGCCAGCACCACCGTGAATTCGTCGCCGCCGAGGCGCGCGACGGTGTCGCCGCGACGCAGGCAGCCGGTCAGGCGCCGCGCCGCGAGCTTGAGCAGCTCATCGCCGGCCTCGTGGCCGAGCGTATCGTTGATGGTCTTGAAGCGGTCGAGGTCGAGGAACATCAGCGCCACCAGGCGCTCTTTGATATCGGCGTCCTGCATGGTCTGCAGCAGACGCTCGTTGAACATCACCCGGTTCGGCAGCCCGGTGAGCGCGTCGAAGTGCGCCAGGTAATTCAGGCGCTCCTGGGCGTGCCGGCGCTCGCTGATATCCTGGATGATGGCGACGTACACCGGTGGGGTCTCGGTGCGCGACAACTGCAGCCGCACCTCGACCGGGTAGGTGGAGCCGTCCTTGCGCCGATGCGTGGTCTCGAAGCTGATCTGCTCCTGCTCGTCGAGCGACAGCGTCGCCAGTAAGCGCATGAACTGCTCGCGGCTGTACTCCGGCTTGAGATCGAGTGGCGTGAGGGCGCGCAGCTCGTCCATCGTGTAGCCGAGATTGCGCAGCGCCCCGGTGTTGGCCTGGGTGAAGCGCAGGTCGTCGGCGCCGAACACGTAGATCTCGTTCGACGAGTTGTCGAGGATGCGCCCCATGCGTCCGGCAAGCTCCTGGGCGCGCACCCGGTCGGTGATGTCGCGCACCACCGCGATCCGCAGCCGCCGCTCGTCCAGAATCATCTCGCTCACCGAAAGATCCATGGGAAAGGCGGTGCCGTCCTTGCGCAGGCCGACCGACTCGCGCGCGCCGATCGCCACCGGGGCATGGCCGGTGGCATCGCGCGTCGGCGGCAGCAGCAGGGCGAACGGCCGGCCGATCGCCTCCTCGGCGCGATAGTCGAAGATTCGCGCGGCGGCGCGGTTGAAGGTGGTGATGGTGCCGGCGGCGTCGACGGTGACAATGCCGTCCGCGACGTGGGCCAGTATCGCCTCCAGGGTGTTGGCGGAGCGGAGGATGGCCAGGTCCTGTTCGTGCAGGCGCGTCGAGGCGAAGTCGAGCGCCTGGATGAGCTGACGGATCTCGCGCGGCCCGCCCGCGACCGGGATTTGCGCGCCGGCGGCGGTGTCAAGGCGCGCGGCGAAGTCCGAGGCGTGCCGCAACGCCCCGAGCACCGGGCGCAGCAGGAGCAGCAGGAGCAGCGTGCTGCCACCGATCGCCAGCGCCGCAACGACCAGCGTCTTGCGCCAGATCTCGGCGCGGATATCGTCGAGATGGCTCAGGGTGGAGTGCAGCCGCACCCACCCGATCAGGCTGCCACTCATGATCGGATGCCAGACGACCAGGTCCTCCCCGGCCAGATGCAGTTGCGGCTCGGGTAACGCAGGCGGCGCGATCGGCGGCGTGTCAAACTGCGCGTGCGGCGTGCCGTCGGGGTCGCGCCGCACGTCGCTCAGCAATCTGCCGGTCCGGTCGCTGACCTGGGCGCGGCGAATGCCGGGAAACTCCGCCGACTGCAGCAGCAGCTGCTCGATGGAGCCCAGGTCGGCCATCACCAGATGGCTCATGGTGGTGGTGGCGATGTTCCGGGCCAGCACCTGCGCCTGGGTCTGCACATCGCGTAGCGCGCTGTCGACCTGGCGGCTGGCGCTCAGGGCCGCGAAGATCGCGATCGTTACCGCCAGCACCGCCGCCGTGAACAACGCGAGCTGGGTGGCGAGCCGCGCGCGTCGCCACTGGCGCAACGGGCCGGCCAGCCGCGAGCCGGTGGCGCGCGCCGCGCTCATCGCGGGCCCTCCGCTTCCAGGTATTTCTCCAGGGCGAGCTTCCCGAGCGCGGCGTAGTCGCGCTCGAAATCGGCGCGTGTCGGCTCCGACAGGTGCACGGCGCGCAACAGGCCCCGGTTCTCGGGCGCGCGCGCGAGCCGCAGGACCGCCTGCACCACGGCCTCGCGCACCGGTGCCGGCACGCGCGGGTGCGCGCCGAGCGGATGGGGGGCGGTCGTGGGGGTCTCGAACACGATGCGCAGCTTGTCGCGCACCGCGGGCGGTTCGTTGTTGAGGGTGACGTTGACGCCGCCGCCGGCATCGGCGAAGCCGAGGATCACGTTGCGATAGACGTTGCTGTGGGTGACCACGTAACGCGCCGTGAAGCGGATGCCGGCCTGCTCGGTCAAGAGCGCCCGCAGGTAGAGCGAGGCGCCAAAGGCGTTCGGCGCCGGGAAGACCAGGCGCTTGCCGTCCAGCTGCCGCACATGCGTGACCGGGCTGTCGCGGCGCACCACCAGAATGCCGCCGAGCTCGAGCGCGCTGTCGCGCACCAGCGGAGAATAGCCCCGCGCGCGCCGGGCGAGCACGCACTGATAGGGATTCATGAAGGCCAGGTCGGGTATGCCGTCGAGCAGGTCGCGCTCGAACCTGGGGATGTCGTCATAGAGCTTGAGGCGCAGATCGAGACCGGTATCCTGGGCCAGGCGCTCGACCAGCGGCGCCCAGTTCCGGTGCGTCGCGGCGGGCGGCAGCCGCGGGATCACGGCGAGGATATAAGTCGGCCCCGCCGCCGCGGACAGCCCTGCAGGCAGAGTCGACAGCGTCAAAACGAGGGCCGCCCACAACCCAGCCATCGCTCGCCGCCGTCCGTGCGCCAGCCTCGGTGCCATCGTCATGGACGCAATCCCTGTTCTAGCCGGGAAGATAACAGCAGTTCCGCGGGTTTGCAGCCCGCCGCGCCGGGATTTCCGGAGTGTACAGGCTAACTATAGGATAAATAGGAACTTTGCGCCGATATGGACCCTTTAACCCAAGGGACCCGAAAAACGGGTCCCTTGGGTTAAAGGGCGCGCCCTAGAGGATTCGAACCTCTGACCTTTGGAATCGGAATCCAACGCTCTATCCAGCTGAGCTAAGGGCGCGTGGGTCGGTAGGATACCCGCAGCCGGCGGGTGACGTCTACGCGTCGTCGGCGGGGCATGATTTTTTGCCGCCGGCGGGATATAATTGAATGCTGATTTTCCAGGTTCCGCGGCCTGATTTGTCGAACGTCAACAGGGGCTTGCGGGTGTATTGTCGCATGCTGTGTCAATCTTTCGATGCTGAAGGAAGGTAAAATGAGTGACCGTGAGTTCTTGAAGACGTTTTCGGGCCTGATCGCCGCGCTGCTTGCGCTGACCGTGATCATTTTCATCCTGGCTCAAATGGTGGTGAGCGGTTCGGGCCTCAAGAAGGACAAGCTGGCCGCGAACGACGAAGGCGCGGTAGCCAGCCGCATCAAGCCGGTCGGCGAGGTCAACCGCGGCAGCCCGGTGATGAACAGCCTGATCCCGAGCGCCAATGCCGCCGCCGCCGACGGCAAGGCGACTTATGATACCGCCTGCATGGCCTGCCACGCCGCCGGTGTCGCCGGTGCGCCGAAGCTGGGCGACAAGGGCGCCTGGGGTCCGCGCATCGCGCAGGGCAAGGACACCCTGTACAAGCACGCCATCGGCGGCTTCCAGGGCAAGGCCGGTTTCATGCCCGCCAAGGGCGGCAACGCCAGCCTGCCGGACGACGCCGTCAAGGCGGCCGTGGATTACATGGTTTCACAGTCCAAGTAACTCGCGCGCTCAAGCAGTCCGGAAAAGCGGCCCATCGGGCCGCTTTTCTTTTGGGGCCGCACTCAGGCGTCCGGGTTCCGGTCCAGGCAGCGGAATTGCAGCGCCTCGGCCAGGTCGTCGATCGTGACCGCGGGGCGGCCGGCGAGATCGGCGACGCTGCGCGCCACCCTGAGCACGCGGTGCAGCGCGCGGGCGCTCAAGCCCAGCCGGGCCAGCGCCGTGTGCAGGAACTCACGACCGGCCGCGTCGAGAACGCAATAGGCCTCGATGCTGCCGGCGTCGAGCTGCGCGTTCGCGCAGCCGGCGCGCGCCAGCTGGCGGGCCCGCGCGCGCTCGACGCGCGCGCGTACCGACGCCGAGGACTCGGCGGCCGGGGCGTCGCTGTTCAGCAGCAGCGTGTGCGGCACCGCCGGCACCTGCACCTGCAGGTCGATGCGATCGAGCAGCGGCCCGGAGATGCGCGCGCGATAATTGCGGATCTGCTCGGCGGTGCAGCGGCAGCGCCCGCGCGGATCGCCGAGGTAGCCGCAGGGGCAGGGATTCATCGCCGCGACCAGCTGAAAGCGCGCCGGGAATTCCGCCTGGCGCGCGGCGCGCGAGATGCCGATGCGTCCGGACTCGAGCGGCTCGCGCAGCACCTCCAGCACCCGTCGGTCGAACTCCGGCAGCTCGTCGAGAAACAGCACGCCGTGGTGGGCGAGCGAGATCTCGCCCGGCATCGGCTGGCTGCCGCCGCCCACGAGTGCCACACCCGATGCGGTGTGGTGCGGGGCGCGGAACGGCCGGCGCCCCCAGTCCCGCGGCCGGAATCCTTGCCGGCTCAGCGACTGAACGGCCGCGGCCTCGAGCGCCTCGGCCGGCGTCATCGGCGGCAGCACGCCTGGCAGACGACTGGCCAGCATGGTCTTGCCGCTGCCCGGCGGGCCGATGAACAACAGGCTGTGGCCGCCGGCGGCGGCGATCTCCAGGGCGCGGCGCGCCAAGTGTTGGCCGCGCACCTGATCGAGGTCCGGATAATCCTTGGCGCCGTCGTCGCCGGCGGGCACCGCGGCGCTCGGTGTCAGGCGCTCGGTACCGTTGAGGTGGGCCGTAATCTCGAGCAGATGCCGCGCCGCCAGCACCCGGGCGCCGCCGGCGAGCGTGGCCTCGGCGGCATTCTCGACCGGCAGCACCAGCGTGCGGTTGAGCGCGCCGGCCTTGAGCGCCGCCGGCAGCGCCCCGCGGATCGGGCGCAGGCCGCCGGTCAGCGCGAGCTCGCCGGCGAACTCGTAGTCGGCGAGCTCGCCAGCGGGGATCTGGCCGGAGGCGGCGAGGATGCCGATGGCGATCGGCAGGTCGAAGCGGCCGCCCTCCTTGGGCAGATCGGCGGGCGCCAGGTTGACGGTGATGCGCCGCAGCGGAAAGTCGAAGCGCGCGTTGGCCAGCGCGCCGCGCACGCGGTCCTTGGCTTCCCGCACCTCGGTCTCGGCCAGCCCGACGATGAACAGGCCGGGCAGGCCGTTGGCGAGGTGCACCTCGACGGTGACCTCGGGAGCGTCGATGCCGGCCTGGGCACGGCTATGCACAACCGCGACGGACATGGCTTCCTTTCCAGTGGTCGGGCCGGCGGGCCTGCGGCGCCCGCCGGCAGCTTACTTTTTCAGCAGCGTCCTTTCCAGCTCGGCGACCTCACGCTCGAGCTGCTCGAGCCTGGCGCGGGTGCGGGCCAGCACCGCCTGCTGCACGTCGAATTCCTCGCGCGTGACCAGGTCCAGGCGCTCGAGCATGCCGGTGAGCGCGCCGCGCAGATTGTTCTCGAGATCGCGCGACAGGTTCGCCGGCAGGCCGGCGCGCAGCGCCGCGAGGGCGTCGTCGATCAGGCGGGTGTCGATCATCGATCATGTTCCGGTGAAATCATCGGCAGTCTAACAGAATCCGCGCACCGCGTGGCGCGGGCCGACGGGCGCGCGGGCGCGCCGGTTGTTTTCCCGGAACCAAGCCGTACAATCCGGGGTCATCATCCTCGAGTGTCCGCCGCGGCCCGCCGCGGCGCCGGATCGGCACACTACCGGCAGAACAAGGAGAACCATGAACAGCCTGCGTACCTTGTTGATCGTCTCGACCACCGTGCTCGGCTGCGCCGCCACGGCCCAGGCCGCCGCCGAGTACCGTTACAACATCGCCGTGGTCAACGACTTCGTGTTCCGCGGCATTTCCCAGAGCGACAACCATCCGGCCTTGCAGGGCGGCGCCGAGTACCGGCACAGCGGCGGCCTGTACGCCGGGCTGTGGGGCTCGACCCAGGACGTCCCCAACAACAGCGCGCATCTGCGCGCCGACGCCTACGGCGGCTTCGCCTACCAGGACCGCTCGGGCTTCAGCTTCGACATCGGCGCGCGCGCCTACACCAACGCCTTGGTCTATCCGGGGCAGGACCGCGACGGTTTCTGGGAGCTGTACGGCGGCTTCGGCTGGGCCGGTTTCTCGACCATGGTCTACCGGGACTTCGATGAGAAGGAAACCTATGCCGAGGCCAACTGGAAATACGACATCGGCAGCGGCGTGAATCTCAAGCTGCATCTCGGCCACTACTTCCTCAAGGGCCCGCGCCCCACGGGCGGCGACTACACCGACTACAGCGTCGGCTTCAGCAAGATGTTCAACGAGCTCGAGGTCGAGATCGCCTTCGCCGACACCGATCAGGACCCCGAGACCGACCTCAACGACACGCTGTTCATTCTGTCCTTGAAGTATCACTTCTGAACCGCGACCGCCGCCTGGCGGCGCCGGCCGGCTAGCGGCGCCAGTGCAGATGCAGCCGTCGCGCGTGCGAGGCCCGCACCGCCGCGGCGACGTCCGCGGTGCCGACGTCGGCGAGCGCGCGGCGCTGCTCGGTCACCGTGCGACCCCGCCCCCGATAAATGACATCGCGCGCCAACCGCTCCATGGCGGCCTCCGGGTCGTCGGCCTCCAGCGTCAATTCGGCGTCCAGCTGGGCGCGCGCCGTGTCGAGCTCCTCGACCGTCGGGCCGTCGGCGGCCAGGGCCGCCAGGGCGTCCTCGACGACGGCGCGGCATTCGCCGGCGCGCCGCGGATCGCAGGCGGTCTGCACCAGCCACAGGCCGGCGTCGCTGTAGAGCTCGACACGCGAGTAAATCTCGTAGACCAGACCGCGCTGCTCGCGCAGCGCCTGGAACAGGCGCGAGCTCACGCCGCCGCCCAGCGCGTGGTTGGCCATCAGCCAGGCCGGACCGCGCGCATCGGCGTCGCCGGCGGTCGGCATCAGCCACAGCAGATGCGCCTGGCCCGGCGCGCCGCGCCGGCCGTGGTCGCCCGGATGGAATTCCGGCGGGCGCACGGCCGGCGGCTCGCCGGCCGGCAGCGCGGCGAGCGCCGCGCAACGTTCGACGAGTTGCGCCGGATCGATGTCGCCGGCCGCCACCACGCATAGTCGCTGTCCGCTAAGGCGCCCCGACAGGTAGCGACGCAGATCGGCGGTGCCGGCCCGACCGATGACCTCGACGCGGCCGAGGATCGGCTGCCCGAGCGGGTGATCCCGCCACGCCAGGGCGATGCCGCGCTCCTCGATGAGCTCGACCGGATCGTCCTCGATGCCGGCGATCTCCTGCAACACCACCTCGCGCTCGAGTTCGAGGTCGTGCCCGGTGAATCCCGGTCGCGTCAGCATGGACACGAACAGCTCCAGCAGCGCCGGCGCGTCGCCGGCCGGCACCCGCCCGTGCAACGCCGACAGCTCGCGGCCGGTGTGGGCGTTGATCCGCCCGCCCATCGCCTCGAAGCGCCGCGCGAGCGCGAGCTGCGGGTGCTCGGCCGATCCCTTGAACAGCAGGTGCTCGATGAGATGCGCATAGCCCGCCTCGTCGGGCGATTCGTGGCGCACGCCGTTGATCAGCCAGACCCCCAGCGCCGCGCCGCGCGCGCCGCGCATCCGGCGCGTCGCGATGCGCACGCCGTTGCTGAGCTCGCTGAATTCGGCTGTCTCGTCCATCGTCAACAGGTTGCTGAAAAACTCGCTTTTCAGCAAGCATCCCGGCGGTCAACCAACCGGCCGGTGCCCTTCAAACACGGAAGTGTCTGAATAATCAGTCCGCGGCTCGATGCCGCGGCCCGGGTCGTGATGAGATCGATTGCGCTTCCGGGATTGCGAGGCGGTTGCCGGGTGCCAGCGCTGAGCCGTCCCGCGGGTATGACCTGCGCTCAAACGCCGCAGCGACTCAAGTCGAGGCGAGGCGGCTCAAGCGCCAGTGTGAATGGCGCCGCCTTGCGGAGGGCGCTCAAACCGAGGATTTGCCGGCTCGTATTGGGGAGAACCACCGCCTCCACATCGCGGATTTCACAGTCGTCACCGACGTGAATGCTGCGGACCAGGAACACCGGTACCGTGGCCCGGCTGCCGTCGGCCATGACACCCGACAAGTCCCGCAAATAACGGGCCGCGCCCCGTGCCTTGAGCGCCTTGATCGTTTTCTGGCTGAGGATGACATAGGCGGAGCCGGTGTCGACCATGAACTCGGCGGCCCCCAAGCCGGCGATGTGGCCGGCGACGTAATACGTCGAGAAACCCTTGTCGTACATGGGCACCGACATCCCCGATTCACCCGCTCGCGCCGCGGCGGCTGTGAAGCCGGTTACCCATACCAAAATCGTCGGTACCAAGAAGAATCGCATCGCACAGTCTCAAGTGGCCGGTCTCACCCCGCCGGTTGCATCGGTCATGCCATCTCGCTCTGTCGCTACGAATCAATCAGTTAGACGTTGTGAATCGAGTCCGATCTTTCTGCATGCACCACGTCGAGGCAGCGAAGCCCGGTGCCCGCCGCAATATGGTGCACCGACGTGTCTCGCGGAAAGCGGGTGCCAGTGAGTTTTTCCGCAAGCGCGGTGACAACAACGAACCGATTTCGGTTAGCAGATGTCTGATAAATCGATGCAACACTCCGATACGACCACCCCGGGTGTCTGCACACGATGGCCGAAATGTAAGGGTTTGCATCGTTTTGCAGACTCATTGTGCGTACGAAATGGAGGAAAAACCATGAACACTCGCAAATCTTTGGCGCTGTTTGCTTCCGGGGTATTCCTAGGGCTGGGTGCCGTGAGCGTTTCGAGCGATGCCGGCAGCGGTCGCCGCGTGGATCAGGTGCAGCCGGCGAAGGTATCCGCCGCGGAACCTTCCGGCACGACCTATTCGTCGGGTCCCGCGTACATCGGGCGTCGCATCGACCACCTGCAGGCAATTCTCGCGCGGCAGCCCGCCGAGCAGGCCGAGCTGGCGGTCTTCGAGGAAGGACGACCGGCCGCAACCGGACGCACCGTCCATCCCCATGTCGGCAGACGCGTGGACGGCCTGCGCTAGCCTTACGGTCATTTCGTTGGTGCTGCAGAGCTTCGCACCGCCGCCATATCGTGCTGGAACCACGCGGTGCGCGCGGTAGCGGCGCTCAGCGTTTCGAGCGGCGGCGCGCCGCGCTTGCCCAGCGGCAGGTCGTAGGTGATCGTGGCGCCGTAGGCCTCCGGCGCCTGCGCGTCGAGCCGCGGCTTGTCGAACACCAGCAGCCGCGTGCCGAGGGCGAAGCCCTCCTTGAGGTCGTGGGTGATCATGACCACCGTGGTGTCGCTCCGCTCCCACAGCCCGACGATGAGCCGGTGCATGTCGGCGCGGATGCCCGGGTCGAGGGCGCCGAACGGCTCGTCGAGCAGCAGCAGCCTGGGCCGGTGCACCAGCGATTGGGCGATCGCCAGGCGCTGTTGCATGCCGCCCGACAGCATGTGCGGGTACTTGTCGCGCGCCGCGCCGAGACCGACCGCGTCGAGCATCTTCCCGGCCTCGTCGCGGGCGCGACGGCGCGCGGCGCCGAACAGCCGCCCGGCGAGCCGCGCGCGCCTAAGCTCCAGGCCGAGCAGCACGTTGTCGAGCACGCTCAGGTGCGGGAACACCGAGTAGCGCTGGAACACGACGCCGCGGTCCGGGCCGGGTTCCGCCGGCCACGGCCGGCCGTCGAGCAGCAGCTCGCCGCGGCTCGGCCGCTCCTGGCCGAGCAGCAATCGCAGGAAGGTGGTCTTGCCGCAGCCCGAGGCGCCGACCAGGGTGCAGAACTCGCGCTCGCCGATGTCCAGATTGACGCGCTCCAGCACGACCTGGTCGCCGTATTCCTTCCAGACATTCCTCGCCACGATCCGGCTCACGCGCGCCGCCCTCCGGGCTGGAACCAGGGGAAGGCGCGGCGCGACAGCTGCCTCAGCAGCAGATCGAGGCCGAAGGCCAGCAGCGTGATCCACGCGACGTAGGGCAGGATGCTGTCCATCGCCAGATAGCGGCGCAGCAGAAAGATCCGGTAGCCTAGCCCCTCGGTGGCGGCGATCGCCTCGGCGGCGATCAGGAACAGCCAGGCCGGGCCGAGGCTCAGGCGCAGCGCGTCGATCAGGCGCGGCAGCATCTGCGGGCCGACCACGCGCAGCGCCATCTGCCAGGTCGAGGCGCCGAGCGTCTGGGCCTTGACGAGCTGCTCGTCGGGCAGCTCGGCGACGCGCATCGCCAGGTCGCGCATGATGAACGGCGTGACGCCGATCACGATCAGCACGATCTTCGAGACCTCGTCGAGGCCGAAGACGATGAACAGGACCGGCAGGATCGCGAGCGGCGGGACCATCGACAGCACCGCGATGAACGGCGCGAGCGCGGCGCGCGCGTAGGGGACGAGGCCGGTGAGGACGCCGAACCCGAACCCCGCGACCGCGGCGATGGCCAGGCCCAGCAGCAGGCGCCGCAGGCTGGCCGCGGTGTCGACCCACAGCGTGAGCTCGCCGCTGCGCACGTTCGGCTCGAGCGCCAGGTCGGCGATCGCGGCGCCGATGCGTGCGAACGAGGGCAGCAGCTTGTCGTCCGGGTTCGCGGCGAGCCGCAGGTCGGAGGCGACGAGATAGATCAGCAACACGAGCAGGAACGGCAGCGCGCCCAGATAGAACGCGCCCATCCTGCCGGGCCGGAGATTGACGAGCCGCCGCATGCCGGATGGCGGTTCAGAGCTTGCCGCCGGCCGCCATCGCCATGTAGTCGGCGTTGAAGCGCAGCTTGACGTTCCCGGCCGCGCCCAGGGTCTTGCCGCCCGGAAAGCCGATGCCGACCGCGTCGACGCTCTTCGCGCCCTCGCCGAGGATGCCGTGGTCGAAGGAGAAGCGCCGCACCCGGTCCATGGTTTCCATCAGTTTCGGGCCGCGCGTGAAGGTCACCGCCTCGGCCGCGTTGTAGAACATGCGCGTGGTCTTGAGCTGGCTGTCGTAGCCGGCGAGGTCGGTGCCGGAGGCTTTGCCCATCAGGGCGCGCGCCGCGCGGCCGCGCGCGTCGTCGCTGGCCATGATCGCCATGGTCTCGTACCAGGCACCGGCCAGGGCCTTGCCGAGCTTGGGGTGCTTGTTCAGCGTGGCGGTGTTCACCACCAGCATGTCGATGATCTCGCCCGGGATCCGGCTCGAATCGAACACCCGCGCCGCGCCCGGCGTCGCCGCGACCTCGGCGAGCTGCGGATTCCAGGTGACCACCGCGGTCGCCTGCGGCGACTTGAAGGCGGCGACGATGTCGGCGTCCGAGGTGTTGACGACGGTGATGTCGCGCTCGCTCAGGGCGACCTGATCGAGGCCGCGCGCCAGCAGGTAATGCGACACCGACAGCTCGACCAGGTGCACCCGCCGTCCCGGGATGTCCTTGAGCGATGCGGCGTTCTTCAGCACGATGCCGTCGTTGCCGTCGGAGAAATCGCCGACGATCAGCGCCGTGGTGTCGACGCCGCCGGCCGCGGGGATGGTCAGCGCGTCCATGTTGGTGAGCACCACCCCGTCGAACTTGCCGGCCGTGTACTGGTTGATCGACTCGATGTAGTCGTTGATCTGCACCAGCTCGACGTCGATGCCGTACTTGCCGGCCCATTTCTTGACGATACCCTGCGACTGCGCGTAGTCCCAGGGCATCCAGCCGACGTAGATCGACCAGGCGATCCGGAATTTCGGCGTCTCGGCCGTCGCCGGGCCTGCCACGGAGAACGCCAGGACGGCGGCGCAAGCCGCCAGGGATACCGCGCCGAACAGATTCTTGAATGAGCCTCGCATGACACACCCTCGTCGAGATCGTGCTGCCACTGTGGTGCACCGCGGAAGGTGGGAGTCACGGGCCGGCCAGCGCGATGGCGCCGTGAAGATGCTCCCGCCTGATCCTGCGGTGATCGTCTCCCGGGCTTTTGTCCCGCCGTGTATCCGGCTGCGCGAGGCGAGCGGACTGCATCCCTCGGACCAGCCGTCTTCGGTGTCGCGAAGACCGGAACCCTAGATGCTGTGAGCGACATTGCAATTCCTGTGCCGGTTGCCGGTGCGTGGTTCTCCGCGCCTGTGCACTACCACGAAGCACGCGCCGGGATGCGCCCTATCGCGCGGTTTTCGTTTTGAAATCGGCGTTAGCGATGTGCGCGATCGCGACATCGTCGGCACCAGCGCAGCGCAAGCGCGCTGCTCTCGGATCATGCCCGCTGCACCAAGTTGAAACATCGATGATCCAAAATGGTGAGCGCGCGACCCCGACGGGCCCGATGGCAGTCCCGGTGAACCGCGCCGCCGTGGCGGTGCCCGGTGGTTGTCCGGCGCGCCGCCGTTCGAGAAACCGCTTTGGTTTCCGCGCGCTAGACGGTGCCGCTCTGCCCGCTCGAGCGGTATGCCCGGAGCGATCGCAACGATTTGAGTCCAGTGGCACGGAGATTGCTTTTCGCTCTCGCGAGTCCGAGGGGCGATCGGTGCGAGCCGCGCGCTTCGAGGAATTCGGCAAACGGACGACTAGGGTTCCGGCCCGCGCGGCGCGCGGGCGGCTGGTCCGAGGGTCGTCGACCTCCGCTTGGGGGTTACACGGCGGGACAAAAGCCCGGGAGAGCCAGGACCTCGCTCGGCGAGCCACCGTGTACCACCCATTATGAGGAGCAATCATCCATGACCCGCAGCAAATTCCGCAGACCCGGAGCTGTGAGCGGCGCGCCGCGCGTGCGGCGCCACCATCCGTCCTTCGACAAGACCCAGCTGCAGGGCTGGAAGATGATGCACAAGGAGGCCGAGCTGCCGCACAAGGCCTGGGAGGCCGAAGAGAGACGCTGTCTCGAGCTCGGCCTGCCCGGCGCCGACAGCATCGAGGACAAGTCGATCCCGACCTTCGCGCGCGGCGAGCTACCGCACTTCGCCGGGATCAATACCTTCATGAAGGCGCCGTACATCGAGGACGTCAAAGACATCGGCAAGTACGACGTCGCCGTGCTCGGCGCGCCCTTCGACGGCGGCACCACCTACCGGCCGGGGACGCGTTTCGGACCCCAGGGCATCCGGCGCATCTCGGCGCTGTACACGCCCTACAATTACGAGATCGGCGTCGACCTGCGCGAGCAGATGTCGATGTGCGATATCGGCGACGTGTTCACCATCCCGGCCAACATCGAAAAGACCTTCGACCAGATCTCCAAGGCGACGGCGCATGTGTTCGCCAGCGGTGCCATGCCGGTGATCCTCGGCGGCGACCACTCGATCGGCTTCCCGACGGTGCGCGGCATCGCCAGCCAGACCGACAAGAAGATCGGCATCATCCATTTCGACCGCCACGCCGACATCCAGGAGAAGGACCTGGACGAGCGCATGCACACCACGCCCTGGTACCACGCCACCAACCTGACCAACGTGCCGGCGACCAACCTGGTGCAGATCGGCATCGGCGGCTGGCAGGTGCCGCGCCAGGCGGTGAAAGAAGCGCGCAAGCGCAACACGACGATCATCACCATGAACGACGTCGAGCGGCTCGGCCTCGACAAGGTCGCCGAGATCGCGCTCGAGATGGCCTGGAAGGACGTCGACGGCGTCTATATCAGCTTCGATATCGACTGCGTGGACGCCGGTTTCGTGCCCGGCACCGGCTGGCCGGAGCCGGGCGGTTTCCTGCCGCGCGAGATCCTCTATCTGCTGTCGAAGGTGGCGAAGGAAGGCATCATCGGCATGGAGGTGGTCGAGGTCTCGCCGCCTTATGATGTCTCCGACATCACCTCGCTGATGGCGATGCGCGCCATCGTCGACGTGCTCGGCACGGTGGTGGCGCACGGCAAGATGGGTGCGCACCGCCACATGATCCGCGGCTGGGGGGCGTGACATGGACGCCGACTTTCCGGCGGTGCTGGGGCTGGCCTTCGGCCTCGGGCTGATGCACGCCCTCGACGCGGATCACATCATGGCGGTATCGGGACTGGCCAGCGCGCGGCGGCGCGGCGCGCTGGCCTTCTGCGCGCGCTGGGCGGTCGGGCACGGCCTCACCCTGCTCGGCATCGGCGCCGCCGTGCTGCTGCTCGGCATGGCCATCCCGGAGCGCTTGAGCGCCGTCGCCGAGGCCGCGGTCGGCGCGGTGCTGATCGCGATCGGCGCCTTCGTGCTGTGGGACCTGTGGCGGCGCCGCCTGCACCTGCATTTCCATACGCACGGCGGCCTGCCGCCGCACGCCCATTGGCACACGCATGCGCGCGACCGGGGCGCGCACCGCCACCGTCACGGCGCGCTGCTGGTCGGCGTGATGCACGGCGCCGCCGGTTCGGCGCCGCTGCTGGCGTTGCTGCCGGTCGCCGGCCGTACCGCGCCTTGGTTCGGCATGGCGTATCTGCTTGCGTTCGGCGTCGGCGTGCTTGCCGCGATGCTGGTGTTCGGCGGCCTGATCGGTGTCGTGTTCGAACGCCTGTCCCGCCGCGGCGATGTCCTGCTTCGGGCGACGCGTGCGTTGGTGGCGCTGGGCGCGATGGGTTTCGGCGCGGTGTTGCTGCATGGCTGATGCGGCCGCGCACACGCCGGGCGGCTGGCGCGCCGAGCTGACGCTCGGGTTCGCCCGGCGCGCCGGTCGTGCGGTGCTGGCGCGCCGCCACCACTGCGGGCCGCTCGCGGTGCAGCGCAGCTTTCATCCGGAGCCGGACGACGCCTGTCACGTCTATCTGCTGCATCCGCCGGGCGGCGTGGTCGGCGGTGACGAGCTCAGGATCGATATCGCGCTGGAGGCGGATGCGCGGGTGCTGATCACCACGCCCGCGGCGGGCAAATTCTACCGTAGCGCCGGGCACTGGGCGCGTCAGCACAACGTGCTGCGCGTCGCCGCCGGGGCCTGGCTCGAATGGCTGCCGCAGGAGGCCATCGTTTACGACGGCGCGCGCGTCGCCGCCGCGACGCGCGTCGAGCTCGAGCCCGGTGCCGGCTTTCTCGGCTGGGAGATCGTCTGTCTCGGCCGGCCCGCGGCGGACGAGCGTTACAGCTGCGGCGGGCTGGACCTGAGCTTCGAAATTCACCGCGGCGGCGCGCCGCTGTGGTGGGAGCGCAGCCGCCTGGACGGCGGCGCGCCGGTGCTCGGTGCGCCCTGGGGACTGGCCGGCCACAGCGTGATCGGCACCCTGGTCTGCGCAACAAACGTTGCGGGCGCGCTCGCCGCGCTGCGGCAGGCGACCGAGGGCCTGGCCGGCGACGGGCTGTTCAGCGCCACCCAGCTCGACGACGTGCTGGTGTGCCGGTACCTGGGAGATCACGCCCAGACCGCGCGCCGCTGCTTCACCGCGGCCTGGCAGGCGTTGCGGCCGCGCGCGTTCGGGCGCGCGGCCGTCGTGCCGCGCGTGTGGCTGACCTGACGCCGCAGCGCGCAATGAGAACTACGAGGACGGAACGATGGAACTGACACCCCGCGAGAAGGACAAGCTGCTGATCTTCACCGCCGCGCTGCTCGCCGAGCGTCGCAAGGCGCGCGGCGTGAAGCTCAACTATCCGGAGGCCGTCGCCTATATCTCGGCCGCGATCCTCGAGGGCGCGCGCGACGGCCGGAGCGTCGCCGAGCTGATGAGCTACGGCGCCACGCTGCTGACGCGCGCCGACGTCATGGACGGCGTGGCCGAGATGATCCCCGAGGTGCAGGTCGAGGCGACCTTCCCGGACGGGACCAAGCTCGTGACCGTACACGAACCGATTGAATGAGCCGCCGCGCATTGGGGCTGGAAAGTCTGCCACGGGGGGCACGGGGAACACGGGGAGAAATCTGTTCGTCGAAGATCCAAGCCCTGACGATGCCGCGACGGTGGAGGATAAACCGCATGACGTTAACTCTGCTTTCCTCCGTGTTCCCCGTGACCCCCGTGGCTAATCGATCGTTGTATCGGAGGACGCGATGATACCGGGTGAAATCCTTACCGAAGACGGCGACATCGAGCTCAACGCCGGGCGCGCGACGCTGCGGCTCACGGTCGCCAACAGCGGCGACCGGCCGGTGCAGGTCGGCTCGCATTACCACTTCTACGAGACCAACGCGGCGCTCAAGTTCGACCGCGAGCGCGCCCGCGGATTCCGGCTCAACATCCCGGCCGGCACGGCGGTGCGCTTCGAGCCGGGCCAGGAGCGCGAGGTCGAGCTGGTCGCGCTTGCCGGCGCGCGCGCGGTCTACGGCTTCAACGCCAAGGTGATGGGCAAACTGGGAGGCCGGCCATGAGCCTCAAGATTCCGCGCCGCGCCTACGCCGACATGTACGGCCCGACCACCGGCGACCGCGTGCGGCTCGGCGACACCGCGCTCGTCATCGAGGTCGAGAAGGACTACACGACCTACGGTGAGGAGGTGAAATTC
>DASWHF010000036.1:0-2585 GCA_036393295.1 Acidiferrobacterales bacterium | reverse complement strand
CAGCGCCGAGCGCCGCACCGGTACCTGCGCCGATACCGCCGCCGCTCAGGGCCCGGTCACTACCGGTGGTCCCGCAAGCCGAAAGCGACAGCGCCGCAACAATCAACGGAAGCATATAGATCTTCATAGCGAATTCCTTTGCGGTCCTTCGTCCGAACGCGCCGGTCGATCCGTCGCCCGGTGTGGCCATCTCGCGGGGCCGTGCATCGATTCCCTCGAAGGGGACCGCCGCGACCACGAACATCATGGTCGCCGCGCCGATGCATGTCTGGTTCGAAGCACGCATTGAGTGAGCGAGCATCGTGCTGGGAGTGCCGGCGAGTGGCGCCGGCTCCCACTCAGCCATCACAACATACGCGGGTGACCGGCGGAGTTCAGTCTGCTGGCGCACACTGGCCGCGATGAAGGCGGCACGCCCGCGCCGCCGTCATCCGCTCCCCTCGCGCCCTTCTTCCGTCTCCGTACGCACCCCGACACCGCCATGTGTGCGGTGCCGTACGGACGGGCCCGATTGAATGACACACCCTACGCCAGCGAGATGTTCGGTCCCGAACCGGAGGTCGAGACACGCGACGACCATGTCGATGTCGCCTCCGTTGCAATCCAAGAGGTAGTATGCATGAAGACACATATCAGCAAGACTCTGCTTGCCACCGCCGCGCTGGCGGTCACACTCACGGGGTGCAGCACGGCCTCGAAGAGCACGGCCGCGCCGCCGACCCCGGCGCCGATCGCCGCGGCGCCCGCACCGGCACCCGAGCCGCCTCCGCCGCCGCCTCCGGCACCCGCCCCCGCGCCGGTCTACGTGATCGAGGACGTCAACTTCGATTTCGACAAGTCGACTTTGAAGCCCGCCGCTACCGCCACGCTCGACCAGGTGGTGGCCGGCCTGCGCCAGCAGCCCGACGTCAATTACGAGATCGCCGGGTTCACCGACAGCACCGGATCCGAGGCCTACAATCAGGGGCTCTCCGAGCGCCGTGCGGTGGCGGTGCGGGACTACCTGGTTGCCAACGGGGTAGCGCCGGCGCAGTTGACCGTACGCGGCTATGGCGAGTCGAATCCGGTGGCGACCAATAACACCAGGGCGGGCCGGGCACAGAACCGTCGCGTCGAGATCCGGCCGCGCAAGTGACATCGTGACACCCGGCCTCGGTTCCTGTCGCGACGGCGCGGTGCCGTCGCGGCGGGTTCTCCCGCGCTTCGCGCGCGCCACGAGGGTGTTGCTGTTCCTGGCCGGCGGGGATGGCGCTCGTGCACGCGACGCCATCGGTACGGGCCGAGCCCACAAGCGCATCGACGAGTCGGCCGCTGCCGCCTGAGTACCGTATCGATGCGGGCGGATCGGTCACGCAGCGCGTGTGCTTCAACTGGTCGTGCACGTCGCGGCAGCGGCTCACGTTCACCGCGAGCGACATGGCCGAGGTCGCTCGGCAGATGGCGCTGTGTCCCGGCGACGAGTTGCATGACCGCTTGCAGCGGGTGCGCATCGGAATCTGGCAAATGGAGGCCCTGGCTCAGAAGTACCAACCGCTGCTCGCCAACGACGAGGCGGTCAACGACCGCGACCATGCGCGCGACGGGCGCATGGACTGCATCGACAACGCCAGCAACACCACGAGCTTCCTGCGGGTACTGCACGATCTCGGGCTGCTGCCCGGATGGTCGATGACGGCGCCGCAGGTGCGGGATCTCTTCTCGCTGCAGGTGCACTGGACCGCCGTCATCGTCAACCGGCGAGACGCAAGACCCTGGGCGATCGACTCCTGGTTTCGCCCCAACAGCCACCTGCCGTTCGTCATGCCGTTGGCGGACTGGGAGAGCGCCCGGGTCGCCTGGGATCCGCCCTTCGCCGCTTGGAACCCCGCCCCGCGCTATGCCAGTCAGCTCTGCGGGGCGTGAGCCGTGCGGCTCGCCACGACCGCGAGGCGCGCCCGCTTGCCCGTCATCCGGGCATAGACGATGTTGTCGGCAGCGTAACACTCGCACGCGGTGGCCTTCAGGCCGCCGCGGTCGCGAATCGTGATGTTCCCGCGGTGATAGCTGATTAATTCGAGGCGCTGCAGCGAGATGGCGACCGTCGTGACTCCGGCCCGGCGCACGCCCAGCCTGCCGGCCAGCAGCTCGTGCGTGATGTGGAGCGCATCAGTGCGCGCGCGGTCCTGTGTCATGAGGAGCAGGCACGCGAGGCGCGCCTCCAGCACGTGGAATCGGGTGCAGACGGCGGTTTGCGCGAGCTGACTCATCAGCACGTAGCAGTAGCTGTTGAGGACACGCAACAGGGCCGGGTTCGCGGCGAGCTGGCGGCGAAACAGTACCGCGTCCATGCGCAGCGCCGGTCCTTCTCCCTGCACCGCCGCGTGCAGGGGCGATACGTCGACCCCGAGCATGAGAGCGATTCCGACCATGCCTTCATCGCCGACCAGTCCCACGTCGAGATTGGCGCCGCCATTGGCGGGCATCTTCTGGGAGACGAAGCTGGCGGTGGGAAAGTATACGTGGCGGATGCGTTCACCGGAATCGGCCAGCACATCGGCGAACGCGAGCTCGACCGGCCGACAGCTCGCGAGAAAGCGCCGGTGCTC
>DASWHF010000035.1:0-43596 GCA_036393295.1 Acidiferrobacterales bacterium | reverse complement strand
GCTTTGCTCCATTTTTCAAACACTTGCGTGTTTGAAAAATGGCGGTCGATCCATCGACCACACCGCAGCTCGTTGAAAAACACGTTTTTCAACGAGCTGCTACCGACGGCCGGAAAGGCCGCCGCATACGCGCTTAGTGTTTGAATATGCAAGAAAACTACGAATGGTGCTATCGGACGCTGGGCATCGAGGCCGGCTGCGGCTGGCCGGAACTGCGGCGCGCCTACCAGCGTCAGGTGCGGGCATGGCATCCCGACCGCTATCCCGCCGAGCACCCCGCGCACCCGGAGGCCAATGAGCGCATCAAGGCCGTGAACATCGCCTTCGACCGGCTCGCCGACCATTACCAGCGCCACGGCCGCCTGCCGGCCGCCGACACCCCGGTGGCGACCGGCACCGTCCAGGCCCCGGCTCCCGAGGCCGCGCCGCCCGCGACCGCCCCACCCGCGCCGGACGAAAAACCCGCCCGGGCCGGGGCACGCCACGAAGCCGATTTCGCGGCCGCCTGGGTTCCGCCCGATGCCGCGCCGGGTCGGGCCGGCGGTCTGCGGAGAATGGCGCTGGTGGTCGCGATCCTCGCCCTCACCTACTGGCTGTGGCCGACCGCGTCGTTATCGCCGTGGCTGGACGCTGGAATCGATCCGGACCCGGGCGGCGCCCCGCCGCCGATTCCGGAGTCCCGGGCGTCAGCGCCCTATTTCACGACCGGCTCCAGCCTCGGCGACGTGTATACCGTTCAGGGACAGCCGACCCATACCGAAGAGGGCGTCTGGCACTACGGCGCATCGCGCGTTTACTTCGAGAACGGGCGGGTCTCGCGCTGGGAACACGATGCGCGCAACCCGCTGCGCGCCAGCCTGCCGCTGGACACGACGGCCGCGAACCGCACGTCGTCCGGTTTCACCATGGGCTCCACCAAGGCCGAGGTCCTCGCCGCCCAGGGTCGGCCGTTGCGGGCCGGCGACGAGGAATGGGATTACGGCGCGTCGAAGGTCTATTTCGACAACGGCCGTGTCAGCGGCTGGCAGGAGTCCTACCTCAACCCGCTGCACGTCCGCCGCGATTGACGCCGGTCAGTCCGATACGCGCACGCGCCGGGCTCAGCGCGCGCCCTTCCCGAACAGGATGACCTGGGCGGTCTGGAACAGGACCACCAGATCCAGAAACAGGGTGTGGTTCTTGACGTAGTAGAGATCGTACTGCAGTTTCTCGATGGCATCCTCGACCGAGGCGCCGTAGGGATAACGGATCTGCGCCCAACCGGTGATCCCGGGTTTGACGTTGTGCCGGAAGGCGTAATAGGAAATCTGCCGCGCCAGCTGCTCGACGAAGAACAGCCGCTCGGGGCGCGGCCCGACGAAGCTCATCTCGCCCTTCAGCACGTTGAATATCTGCGGCAACTCGTCGATGCGCAGCTTGCGGATAACCCCGCCGACGCGCGTCACGCGGCTGTCGTTCTGCTGCGCCCACTGCGGCTGCCCGTCCTTCTCGGCGTCGGCGCGCATGCTGCGGAACTTGAGCACGTGAAACACCCGCCCGCCCTGACCGACGCGCTCCTGCCGGTACAACACGGGTCCGGGGCTCTCCAGGCGGATGAGCAGCGCCGTGACGGCCATCAGCGGCAGCGTGAGCGCCAGCAGCAGCAGGCTGACGACAATATCGAAACTGCGCTTGGAAACATCGCGCAGCAGCCCCTGGTGAAATCCATCCGAAAAGATCATCCAGCTCGGATTGAGCGACTGCAGCTGCACGTGCCCGGTCTCGCGCTCGAAAAAACTCGACAGCTCGACCACCGGAATGCCGCTGACCTTGCATTGCAGCACGTCGTCGATCGGCAATCCGCCGCCGCGCCGCTCACGCACGCCGATGACGATCTCGTCGGCTTCGTACTTCCTGGCGATGTCGCACAGCGGGCCGCGGTCGGCGAGCACCTTGTCGCGCGGCACGAAGTGATGGCCCTTCTGCGTCGGCAGGTAACCGATGACCTTGAAGCCCTGGCGCCCGCCGCTGGCGCTCTCCAGCGCGGAGATCTTGGCGGCGCGCGTGCCGGTGCCCAGCACCAGGACACGTCGCTTGATGGCGCTGCGGCTGCTGACCGTCAGGTACACGAAGCGCACCACCGCCACGCCGATAAACGCGACCAGGAACGCCAGGGCGAACGCGCCGCGCCCCAGAAACAGCGCCGGCACGACGTAGAAGATCATGGGGATCACGGCCAGCCCGATGACAAAGCTCATCATGAGCCTGGCCATGTGCCAGACGCGCTGCTGGTACTCGCGCTGGTACAGGCCCATGGCCACCATGATGCCGAGCATGGTCAGGCTGAACACCAGCGCCTTGGGGTACAACGGGTAGACGGGGATCTGGGCGCTGATCTCGACCGGTCCGAAGGTCGCGAAACGCAGCGCGACGCCGGCGTACATCGCGCCGAACAACACCAGCCCTTCCAGCAGTCCCAAGGCCAGCAGCGAGGCCGGCATGTAGTGTCTAAAGATGCGTATCACGCTGCTCCCCGTTCCTCACGACCGCCGCGGGTGAAGACCGTCCGTCATCACCGCCGGCACCCGGTCTCCAGGCACCGGCGTCCGACGGCTCGCCACAGCCGGACATCGTGATCGCACTGCAGTACGTCGGGAGGGCGGAAAGGGCTGTTTCGGGTTCGTGTCTCACCGCTCGAGGTCGTGGCCCCGGCGCCGCCCTGACGTCGGCTGGCTGCCCGGTCCGCTTTCGGACTATTTATATCTCCGACCTCATCCACGCGACCCGACTCACCCCGGTCCCTGAGGATTCACGGCGAGTCTAGCATCGACCGCCCGGCGAGACAAAGCCGCGACCCGGGACTTAAACTCTCCTGGAAGACGCGTTATCATGCCCGCGTATTCCCACTTTCCTTGCCGAACGACACCCATGAGCGAGACGAGCTGGACCGAGTTGCTCCGCGCCGAAGGCGCGCGCCGCACGGCGGACGTCGGCTGGCACTTCGACGACCCGGCGGCGGAGATCGGGCGCGCCGCGCACGGCACGGTGCGCGCGGCGCTGCCGGACCTGTCGCTGCTGCGCGCCGGCGGCGGGGATGTCCAGACCTTTCTCCAGGGCCAGCTCAGCAACGACATCCGCGACATCGACACGGCGCGCAGCCAGCTCAGCGCCTACTGCACCGCCCAGGGCCGCATGCTGGCGCTGTTTCGCGTGCTGCGCCACGGTGACGGCTATTTGCTGCAACTGCCGGCCGGCCTGGCGGACACGACGCTCAAGCGCCTCAAGATGTTCGTGCTGCGCGCCAAGGTGACAATCGACAACGCCGACGCCGAGCTCGGCCAGTTCGGCCTGGCCGGCCCGCAGGCCGCCGATCTGCTGGCCGGCCTGGGGCTGCCGGCGCCGGAGACGGACAATGCGGTGGCGCACGCCGCCGAGGTCGCGGTGCTGCGGCTGCCGGCGCCGGTGCCGCGCTTCCTGGTGATCGCGCCGCTCGTGGAAACCGCCGAACTGTGGCGCCGCCTGGGTCCGGCGACCCCGGCGGTCGGCTGGCCGGCCTGGGCGTGGCTCGATATCCGCGCCGGCCTGCCCAGCGTGCAGCCGGGCACGGTCGAGGCGTTCGTCCCGCAAATGGCCAACGTCGAGCTGCTCGGCGGCGTGAACTTCAAGAAGGGTTGCTATCCGGGGCAGGAGATCGTCGCGCGCATGCACTATCTCGGCCGCCTCAAACAGCGCATGGTGCGCGCCACGGTGCCGGCGGCGGAACGGCCGACGCCGGGCACAGCGGTGTATGCGCCGGACTTTACCAATCAATCGGCCGGCAGCGTGGTCGATGCGCAGCCCGCGCCGGACGGCGGCTACGACCTGCTGCTGGTCGCGCAGCTCTCCAGCATCGCCGGCGGTGAGTTGCATCTCGGCAGCCCCGACGGCGCGCGCCTGACGCTCGTCGACCTGCCCTACTCCCTCCCGGCTCAAGAAAAATTGTAGGCGGGGCCTCCAGCCCCGCTCGGCACGGCCCGTCCACGGCCCGACGGGGCAAGATGCCCCGCCTACAGTTGTAAATTTTTCCTTGCGCCCTGGCGTTGCGTTTCTGACCTGCGCCGTCATTTCCGCGCGGGCCCGGTCGGCTCGACGATGTGAAAAAACGTCTCGTCCTTCTTGACCATGCCGAGCTCGGCGCGCGCCCGCTCCTCCACCGCCGCCAGGCCCTGCTTGAGATCCAGCACCTCGGCCTCGAGCGCGCGATTGCGCTCGCGCAGCCGCTCGTTCTCCGCCTGTTGCGCGGCGATCTCGCGCTTGAGCTGCCACAGCGCGATCGCGCCGCCATTGCCGAACCACAACGGATACTGAAGAACGATCAGCAGCGCGACCAGCGCATAGAAGGCGATCTTCACGGACTTCAGTTATCGCCCCGGCGGCACGGCGCTAGCCGCGCAGGCGCGGGAAGGCGTCGCGCCCCGGATAGGCCGCCGCGCCACCCAGCTCCTCCTCGATGCGCAGCAGCTGGTTGTACTTGGCGACGCGGTCGGAGCGCGAGGCCGAGCCGGTCTTGATCTGGCCGGTGCCGGTCGCGACCGCCAGGTCGGCGATGATCGCGTCCTCGGTCTCGCCGGAGCGGTGCGAGATCACCGCGGTGTAGCCGGCCTGGCGGGCCATGTCGATGGCGGCGAGCGTCTCGCTCAACGTGCCGATCTGGTTGACCTTGATGAGGATCGAGTTGGCGATGCCCTTGTCGATGCCGCGCCTGAAGATCGCGGTGTTGGTGACGAACACATCGTCGCCGACCAGCTGTACGCGTCCGCCGAGCTTCTCGGTCAGCAGTTTCCAGCCGTCCCAATCGTTCTCGCCCATGCCGTCCTCGACGGTGATGATGGGATATTTGCCGACCCAGTCGGCCAGCTTGTCAGCGAACTGCGCCGCGCTCAGGCTGAGCTTTTCGGAGGCGAGCTGGTACCGGCCGTCCCTGTTGAACTCCGAGCTGGCGGCATCGATGCCCAGATACACGTCCCGGCCGGGCGCATAACCCGCCGCCTCGATGCCTTCCAGGATCACCTGCAGCGCCGCCTCGTTGGACTCGAGGTCCGGCGCGAAGCCGCCCTCGTCGCCGACCGAGGTGTTGAGCCCGCGGCCCTTGAGCACCTTCTTCAGGGCGTGGAACACCTCGGCGCCGCAGCGCAGGGCCTCGGCGAAGCTGCGCGCGCCGACCGGCAGGATCATGAATTCCTGGAGGTCGACGTTGTTGTCGGCATGGGCGCCGCCGTTGATGATGTTCATCTGCGGCACCGGCAGGGTGAAGCGCGCCGGTGTGCCGCCGAGGTAGCGATACAGGGGCTGGCCGGCGGCGGCGGCCGCGGCGCGCGCGCAGGCCATCGACACCGCCAGCACCGCGTTCGCGCCCAGGCGGCTCTTGGTCGGCGTGCCGTCGAGCTCGATCATCCTCCGGTCGACCGCCGCCTGGTCGCGCGCATCCATGCCGGCGAGCGCCGCGCGGATCTCGCCGTTGACGTTGGCCACGGCCTTCAATACGCCCTTGCCGCCGTAACGCGCCGCATCGCCGTCGCGCAGCTCGACCGCCTCGCGCTCGCCGGTCGAGGCGCCGGACGGCACCGCCGCGCGCCCGCGCGCGCCACCCGCCAACACGACATCGGCCTCGATCGTCGGATTGCCGCGCGAGTCGAGGATCTCGCGCGCATGCACCTCTACGATTTTGCTCATGGCTCCACTTCGTATCGCTCTGGTTTGAATCCGCGGGATGCCGCCCGCCTAGCCCACGTCACAGGCCCTGGAAGCGCGCGCGGAGGACACGGAAGAAGGTGCGCGGGCGGAACGCCTCGCCGGCGCGCGGCCGCTCGCACTGCTCATCCGCCCAGCGGCAGCCGCGTCTCCGCCAGCCCCATGCGCTTCACCGCGGCGTCCAGGGCCTTCAGGACGGTCAGCAGCTCCTGCATGTGATCGAGCGGCCAGGCGTTCGGGCCGTCGCTCAGCGCCTTGGCCGGATCCGGATGGGTCTCCATGAAAATGCCGGAGATGCCCGCCGCCACCGCCGCGCGCGCCAGCACCGGCACGTGCTCGCGCTGCCCGCCGCTCTTCGCGCCCTGGCCGCCCGGCAGCTGCACCGAATGGGTCGCGTCGAACACCACCGGGCAGCCGGTCTCGCGCATGATGGCGAGCGAGCGCATGTCGGACACCAGATTGTTGTAGCCGAAGGACACGCCGCGCTCACACACCATGATCCGGCCCTGGCCGCCGGCCTCGTTGGCCTTGTCGACCACGTTCTTCATGTCGCCGGGCGCCAGGAACTGGCCCTTCTTGATGTTGACCGGCTTGCCGCAGGCGGCCACCGCCTGGATGAAGTTGGTCTGGCGGCACAGGAAGGCCGGCGTCTGCAGCACGTCGACGGCCGCGGCGACCGCGTCGATCTCGTCGATCTCGTGCACGTCGGTCAGCACCGGCACGCCGATCGCCTTGCGCACGCTCTCGAGGATCTCGAGACCCTTGTCCATCCCCAGGCCGCGGAAGGACTTGCCGGAGCTGCGGTTGGCCTTGTCGTAGGACGACTTGTAAATGAACGGCACTTCCAGGGCCGCCGTGATTTCCTTCAACCGTCCGGCGGTGTCGTGCGCGAGATCGCGCGACTCGATTACGCAGGGGCCGGCGATCAGGAACAGGGGCTTGTCGAGCCCCGCTTCGAATCCACAGAGTTTCATCGTGCTACCGCCTGCTGAGTGGAGCCGGCCGCGCGGTAAGCGCGCGCCGCCTCGATATAACTGCTGAACAAGGGATGACCGTCGCGCGGCGTCGAGGTGAACTCCGGATGGAACTGCACGCCGATGAACCACGGATGATCCTTGAGCTCGACCACCTCGACCAGGTTGCCGTCCACCGAGGTGCCGGCCAGCACCAGCCCCTTGTGCACGAGAATCTCGCGGTAGGTGTTGTTGAACTCGTAACGGTGCCGGTGGCGCTCGACGACCGCGTCCTGGCCGTAAGTCTCGCGCGCGCGGGTGCCCGGCAGGAGCCGGCACTCCTGGCCACCGAGGCGCATGGTGCCGCCCAGGTCGCCGTCGGCCGAGCGCGTCTCGGCGCTGCCGTCGGACTTGCGCCACTCGGTGATGAGCGCGATCACCGGATGCGGCGTGGCCTTGTCGAACTCGGTGCTGTTGGCGCCGGCGAGGCCGGCGACGTTGCGCGCGAACTCGGTGACCGCCACCTGCATGCCCAGGCAGATGCCAAGATAGGGAATGCCGCGGGTGCGCGCGAACTGCACGGCCTTGATCTTGCCCTCGACGCCGCGCTCGCCGAAGCCGCCCGGCACCAGGATGCCGTCGACGCCCTCGAGCGCCTCGGTGCCCTGCACCTCGAGCGCCTCGGAGTCCAGGTAGCGGATCCTGACGCGGGTGCGGGTGTGCAGCCCGGCGTGCGCCAGCGCTTCGGACAGCGACTTGTAGGACTCGGTGAGATGCACGTACTTGCCGACGATCGCGATCTCGACCTCGCCCGCCGGGTGCTCCATGGCGTGCACCACGTCGCGCCATTCGTGCAGATCGGCCGGCGGCACGTTGAGGTTGAGCTTCCTGACGATGATCTCGTCCAGCCCCTGCTCGTGCAGCAGCATCGGGATCTTGTAGATGTTGTCCACGTCGACCGCCGAGATCACCGCCTCGACCGGCACGTTGGTGAACAGCGCGATCTTGCGGCGCTCGTCCTCGGGCAGGCGCCGGTCGGCGCGGCACAGCAGCGCGTCCGGCTGGATGCCGATCGAGCGCAGCTCCTTGACCGAGTGCTGGGTCGGCTTGGTCTTGATCTCGCCGGCCGCCGGGATGTACGGCACCAGCGTCAGGTGCATGTACGCCACCTGCGCCGGTCCGAGCTCGACGCCCATCTGGCGGATCGCCTCGAGGAAGGGCAGCGACTCGATGTCGCCGACCGTGCCGCCGATCTCGACCATGGCGACGTCGGCGTCGCCGGCGCCGAGCTTGATCGAGCGCTTGATCTCGTCGGTGATGTGCGGGATGACCTGCACCGTGGCGCCGAGGTAGTCGCCGCGCCGCTCCTTGCGGATGACGCTCTCGTAGATGCGCCCGGTGGTGAAATTGTTGTTCCGGCCCATCGTGGTGCGCACGAAGCGCTCGTAGTGCCCGAGGTCCAGATCGGTCTCGGCGCCGTCCTGGGTGACGAACACCTCGCCGTGCTGAAACGGGCTCATGGTGCCCGGATCGACGTTGATGTAGGGGTCGAGCTTGAGCAGCGTCACCTTGAGGCCGCGCGCCTCGAGGATGGCGGCCAGCGAGGCGGATGCGATGCCCTTCCCGAGGGAGGACACCACACCACCGGTCACGAAAATGAATTTGGTCATGGATCCCGTTGGTTGACTGGGCTGCCGGTGGAAGTCGTTCCGGGAGTGTTCCCGTGAGGAGCCCGAACGGAATCACAGTTTACCGGAAGCCGGCCGGATTCACAACGCGAGCGCCGCCAAGCCCATGCATCAGTGTCGCGAAAAAATCGATTAGCCACGGGGGCACGGGGAGCACGGGGAGAAAGAATGTTAAATTCTGACGCGTGTTTTGCCTTCATTTTTCCTCCCCCGTGATCCCCGTGTCCCCCGTGGCGTAGTTCAGCGGCGTCTCCGCGGCGACGCGCCGCCAGCGTAGCTGCCAGGCGGGCTCGCCGGGGCGCGCGGCGAATGGCTCGCAGACCCACAGGTCGGCCACGGCGACCAGCGCATCGCCCTGATAGACCAGCGGCAGCCAGTCGCGCTCCCAGGGCGGCACGCCGCGGGCCTGGAGCAGTTTCTTGAGCTGGTGATGGTGGGCGCGCCCGGGCAGGCGGCAGCGTTCGCCGCCCTGCCGCAGCCGCACCACGACCCCGGCCGGCGCGATCCGGGCGCGGGCAATGCCCGCGCCGCTGGCGCTCCCGGCCTCGAGCCAATCGCCGCTGTCGGCAATGGCCAGCGGCGCGTCCAGATCCCAGGCGCGCGCCCAGGACGGGTCCGGCCGGGGCCGCGGCGGCATCGCGCACAGCGTGTCCCGATAACGCCACAACTCGGCGCCCGGCCAGGCGACACGCGCCCGCCTTCCGGCGGGATCGTGCATGAGCATGGCATCGACTTCCGCGAGGTGCCGGGTCTGGGGCAGATGGAAACCCTGTCGGCGCAACCAGTAACGCAGCAGATTGCGGCGCCGCGCCGGGTCCAGGGCGCGCAGCGCCGGCACCGACAGCCCGTGCCCGCAGACCGCCGCGTGCCGGCAGACGGCCAGATCGGCCTCGGCCAGCGCATCCAGCAGGGCCGCGGCCTCGGCGGCATGCCGGGCGCTGCGCGCCAGCGCGGCATCGACGCCCGGCCAGCGCCGGCGCACGTCCGGCAGGACCTGGTGGCGGAGAAAATTGCGGCTGAGCGCGGTGTCGACGTTGCTGCTGTCGTCGATCCAACGCAGCCCCTGCGCCTGCGCGTACTCGCGCAGGCTGGCGCGGCTGTAGTCGAGCAGCGGCCGCGCCAGCCGGCCGGCGCCGAATGCCTGGCTGGCCGGCATCGCCTTGAGCCCCTGCACGCCGGCGCCGCGGAACAGTTGCAAGAGCAGGGTCTCGGCCTGGTCGTCGCGCTGATGGGCGGTGAGCAGCGTCTCGCCGGCGCCGAGCCCGGCGGCCAGCGCGGCATAGCGTGCCCGGCGCGCCGCCGCCTCGAGGCCGTCGCCGCCGTCGCGCGCCACCTGCACGCGCTCCACCCGGCACGGCACCGCGAGCGCGGCGCACACCTGCCGGCAGTGCGCGGCCCAGGCGGCGGATTGCGGATGCAGCCCGTGATCGACATGCACGGCACGGAGCATGAGCCCGGTCGCGGCGCGCAAGCCGCTCAGGGCGTGGAGCAGGACATGGGAATCGAGGCCGCCGCTGTAGGCGACACACACCGCATCGCCGGCGGCGAGCCCGAGCGGACCGGCAAGCTCGACCGCCAGGGAGTCCGGGGAGAAGCGCGGTTCAGACTTCGTCAAATTTCCCGTACTGCATGAGGCGCGCGTAGCGCGCCTCGATGAGCTGGTCGAGCGGCACCGTGGCGAAGGTGTCGAGCGCCGCGTTGAGCGCGGCCTTCAGGGTCTTGGCTATGGCGGTGACGTCGCGGTGCGCGCCGCCAAGCGGCTCCGGCACGATCTCGTCGATCAACCCGAGCTCGCCCAGGCGCTCGGCGGTGATGCCCATGGCCTCGGCGGCGAGCGCCGCCTTGTCGGCGCTCTTCCACAGGATCGACGCGCAACCCTCCGGCGAGATCACCGAGTAGGTCGCGTACTGCAACATGAGGATACGGTCGCTGACGCCGATGGCGAGCGCCCCGCCGGAACCGCCCTCGCCGATCACGGTGCTCACGATCGGCGCGCGCAGGCCCGCCATGACGTAGAGATTGCGCGCGATCGCCTCGCTCTGCCCGCGCTCTTCCGCGCCGACGCCGGGGTAGGCGCCGGGGGTGTCGATGAAGGTCAGCACCGGCAGGCCGAAGCGCTCGGCGGTCTTCATGAGACGCATGGCCTTGCGGTAGCCCTCGGGGCGCGGCATGCCGAAGTTGCGCCGCACCTTCTCGCGCGTGTCGCGGCCCTTCTGCTGGCCGATCACCATCACCGGCCGGTCGTCGAGGCGCGCCAGGCCCGCGACGATCGCCGGGTCATCGGCGAAGGCGCGGTCGCCGTGCAACTCCTCGAAATCGGTGAAGATGCGCTCGATGTAATCCAGCGTGTAGGGTCGCTGCGGATGACGCGCGAGCTGCGAGATCTGCCAGGGTGTGAGCGAGGTGAAGATCGACTCGGTGAGCTTGCGGCTCTTGGCGCGCAGGCGGTTGATCTCCTCGTTGATGTCGAGCTCGCTGCTCTTGTCGGCGTAGCGCAGCGCCTCGATCTTGGCCTCGAGATCGGCGATGGATTGTTCGAAGTCCAGGTAATTCGGGTTCATGATGGGTTAGGCTGTCTCGAAGGTTCGGGCGCCGCCGCGCGCCCCGTAGCGGCGGCGGCCGCCGGACGTGCCGCTATCGGCGGGCATCGGCGCGTAGATTAAACGCACATGCTCCTGACCGGCAAGCCGGACGAGCTGATCGAGCACGGCCTCGGTCGGCTGGATGCGCCATTCCTCGCCGAGGGCGATCCGGGCCTCGGCCTGCGGATTGCGATAAATCAAGTATACGGCGCATTGGCCCGGTGTCGCCGGCTTGAGGATGCCCTGCAGCGCGCGGACGAAGCCGTTGCCGGCCGACCCGGCGTCGACGTCGATCTCGAGCAGCCGGGCGCAGACGCTACGCGCCTGGTCGATGGACCAGATCTCGTCGGCGCTCATCTTGAAGCCGCCGGAGTACTCGTCGACGCTGACCTGGCCGCGCACCACCAGCAGCGCGTCCTTGCCGAGCAGTTCGCGGTGGCGCTCGTAGAGGTCGGAGAATACCGCCAGCTCCAGCCGCCCGCTGCGGTCGTCGAGCGTCACGAAGGCCATGCGGTCGCCGCGTCGCGTTTGCATGGTGCGCATGCCGACCACCAGCCCGGCCACCACCACGGTGCGGTTCTCGGTGGGTTTCAAGTCGCGCAGCTTGGCGTCGACGATCTTCTCGAGCGCCGCCTCGTGGCGCTGGATCGGATGCCCGGTCAGGTACAGCCCGAGCGTCTCCTTCTCGCCTTCCAGGCGCTGATCCTCGCTCCACGGCGGAACCTCGACGAAGCGGCTCTCGACCACCGGCGCCGCCTGCTGCCCGAACAGATCGACCTGGCCGGCATCGCGGTCCTTGCTGTACTGGCCGGCGGCCGCCAGGGCGACGCTCAACGACGCCATCAGGCAGGCGCGGTCCGGGCCGAGGGCATCGAGCGCGCCGGCGCGGATCAGCGATTCCAGCACGCGCCGGTTGACGCGCCGCATGTCGAGTCGCCGGCACAGATCGAACAGGTCGCGAAACCCGCCGCCATTGCTACGCGCATCGAGGATCGCCTCGATGGCCGATTCGCCGAGGCCCTTGATGGCGCCGAGGCCGTAGAGGATGGTCGCGGCCGCTCCCGGCATCCTGCCTCCCGCGGCACTCGCACATCCCTGTGCATCGTCGTCCAGCGGCACAAAGCGATACTCGCAACGATTGACGTCCGGCGGCAGGATGCCGAGCTGCATGTCGCGGCACTCGGCGATCATGGTCACGACCTTGTCGGTCTTGTCCATGTCGGCCGACAGCACCGCGGCCATGAACGCCGCCGGGTAATGCGCCTTGAGCCAGGCAGTCTGGTAGGCGATCAGCGCATAGGCCGCCGAGTGCGAGCGGTTGAAGCCGTAGCCGGCGAACTTCTCGATCAGGTTGAAGATATCGGTGGCGAGCTTGTCGCTGACGCCGCGCTCGGCGGCGCCCTTCACGAACACGTCGCGCTGCTGGGCCATCTCCTCCGGCTTTTTCTTTCCCATGGCGCGGCGCAGCAGGTCGGCGCCGCCGAGCGTGTAGCCCGACAGCACCCGGGCGATCTGCATGACCTGCTCCTGGTAGAGGATCACGCCGTAGGTGGGCTTGACGATCGGCTCGAGGCTGGGATGCGGGTATTTGATCCGCTCGCGGCCGTGCTTGCGGTTGATGAAATCGTCGACCATGCCGGACTGCAAGGGTCCCGGCCGGAACAGCGCGACCAGCGCGACGATCTCCTCGAAGCTGTCCGGTTGCAGGCGCTGGATCAGATCCTTCATGCCGCGCGACTCGAGCTGGAACAGCGCGGTCGTGCGGCAGGACTTGAGCAGCTGGTAGGTCTGCGGGTCGTCGATCGGCAGCTGGTCGATGTCGATCGGCGCCTCGCCGCGGGCGGCGCGCCCGACGTTGATGGTCTTGACCGCGTTGTTGATGATGGTGAGATTGCGCAGGCCCAGAAAATCGAACTTGACCAGCCCCAGGGTCTCAACGTCCTTCATGTCGAGCTGGGTGACGAACTGGCGGCTGCCCTGCTCGCAGTAGAGCGGCATGAAATCGGTGAGCGGCCCGGGCGCGATCACCACGCCGGCCGCGTGCTTGCCGGCACTGCGCGCCAGCCCCTCGAGGGCGCGCGCCATGTCGATCAGCTCGCGCACGTCCTCCTCGTTGTCGTAGCGCTCCTTGAGCGCCGGCTCCTGGGCCAGCGCCTTGTCGAGCGACATGTCGAGCTCCATGGGGATGAGCTTGGCGAGCTTGTCGACGTAACCGTAGGGATGATCGAGCACGCGCCCGACGTCGCGCACCACCGCCTTGGCGGCCATGGTGCCGTGGGTGATGATCTGCGACACCCGGTCGTGGCCGTAGCGCTCGGTCACGTAGCCGATCACGCGGTCGCGGCCCTCGATGCAGAAGTCGACGTCGAAGTCCGGCAGCGACACACGCTCGGGATTCAGGAAGCGCTCGAACAGGAGCTCATAGCGGATCGGGTCGAGCGCGGTGATGCCGAGCGCATAGGCGACCAGCGATCCGGCGCCGGAGCCGCGCCCGGGACCGACCGGCACGTCGTTGTCGCGCGCCCACTGAATGAAATCGGCGACGATTAAGAAGTACCCGGCGAAGCCCATCTGGATGATGACCCCGAGCTCGAGCGCCAGCCGCTCGTCGTACTGGGCCTGACGGGCGAGCCGCTCGGATTCGGCCATGAGGCCGAGGCGCGCCGCCAGGCCCGCGCGCGCCTGGCGCTCGAGCCGCGCGCCGATATCCTCGCCGTCCGGCAGCGGAAAGTCCGGCAGGTAATAGCGGCCGAACTCGAGCCGCAGATTGCAGCGTCGCGCGATCTCGACGCTGTTCGCGAGCGCCTCGGGGATGTCGGCGAACAGGCCCGCCATCTCCGCGCTCGAGCGCAGGTACTGCTGGTCGGTGTAGCGCCGCGGACGGCGGCTATCGGTCAGCACGCGGCCGTCCTGGATGCAGACGCGCACCTCGTGGGCGTCGAAATCGCCGGCCTGGAGAAAGCGCACGGCGTTGGTGGCAACCACCGGGAGGTTCCAGCGCGCGGCCAGCGCGATCGCCGCGTGGTTGTACTCCTCCTGCCACGGCTGGCCGGTGCGCTGCAGCTCCAGGTAGAAGCGCCCGGGAAAGAGCGCGCTGTATTCCTGCGTGAGGCTGTCGGCGAGCGCCGGGTTGCCGGCGCGCAGCGCCTGGGCGATATCACCGTCCTGCGCGCCGGACAGGCAGATCAGGCCCGCGGCGCAACCGGCCAGCCACTCCTTGCTCACGCACGGCCGCCCGGCGTGCTGGCCCTCGCCATAGGCGCGCGTCAGGAGCTGGCAGGCATTGCGATAGCCGCTCAGGTCCTGGCACAACAGCAACAGTCGGTGCGGTTTGTTGCGCTCACCCGGATTGTCGAGCCACAGATCGGCGCCGATGATGGGTTTAATGCCATGGGCGACCGCAGACTGGTAAAATTTTACCATACCAAAGACATTGGCCAGATCGGTGAGCGCCACCGCCGGCATGCCGTCGGCCGCCGCGGCCGCCACCAGCTCGTCAAGGCGCACGATGCCATCCACCAGCGAATACTCGGAATGTACGTGCAGATGGACGAAGGGCGCGGTCACGGGCGCTATTTCACCCTAAATCGCCCGGCCGTTAAAGCCGGCGTCACGAACCGGTGAAAGCAACCTGTAAAATCATTTTTGCCACGGGGGACACGGGGGACACGGGGATAAAAAACGCGAAAGGCGCTCGCCCGATAACCTGATGGTTGTTCCCGATGTTGAATGATCATTCCCCGTGTTCCCCGTGCCCCCCGTGGCGAATCTTGATCCTTCCAACAATGACGCTGCCGAGGCGATTCCGCACCGGCGCAAAGCTGCGGCGATGGACGGGGCTGACGCCGAGGGCGTCGAGTGCGGCCAGGTGGGTCGCGGTCGGGTAGCCCTTGTGCTGCGCGAACCCGTAGCCCGGGTAATGCGTCTCGAGCGCTATCATCAGGCCGTCGCGTTCGACCTTGGCCAGGATCGAGGCGGCCGAAATCGCCGGCTCGCTGGCATCGCCGCGCACGATGGTGAGCACCTCACAGGGCAGCCGCGGCGCGCGATTGCCGTCCACCAGCGCCCGGCGCGGCGCCGGCTGGAGCGCCGCCACGGCGCGCTCCATGGCCAGCAGGCTGGCATTGAGGATATTGAGCGCGTCGATCTCCTCGACGCTCGCCGCCGCCACCGCCCAGGCCAGCGCGCGGCCACGGATCGCCACCGCGAGCGCGGCGCGCCGCTCGGCGCTCAAGGCCTTGGAATCGGCCAGCCCCGCGATCGGCCGCGCCGGATCCAGGATCACCGCCGCCGCCACGACCGGCCCGGCCAGCGGCCCGCGCCCGGCCTCGTCGACCCCGGCAACCAGCGGCTCAGCCATCGCCCGGGCGCCGCTGCGCGACCAGCTCCAGGATCGCCGCGGCGGCACCGGCGCTGGCGCCGCGCCGCAGGCTGGCATGGATGCGGTCGAACTCCTCGAGTGTGGCGGCCACCGCCTCCGGATGCCCGATCAGATCGAGCACGGCCTGGCCGAGCGCCACGGGCCGCGCCCGGCCCTGCAACAGCTCCGGTACCAGCGCGCGTCCGGCGAGATTGTTGGGCATGGAATAGAGCTTGACGCTTGACAGCCACTTGATCAACCGCGCGCTCAGGAACGATACCCGATAGGTCACGACCATCGGCCGCTTGAGCAACATGGCCTCGAGCGTCGCCGTGCCGGATGCGACCAGCACCGCGTCCGCCGCCGCCATGGCGTCGCGCGAATGGCCGTGCATGCGGGTGAGCGGCAGGTCCCAGGCGGCATTGCGCTTCACCGCCTCCTCGAAGATCACACGCGTCTGGCGGTTCACGAACGGCACCACGAAGTGCAGGCGCTCGTCGCGGCTGGTGAGCCACAGCGCGGTCTGCACGAACAGGTCGGCGTGCGCCTTGAGCTCGGTCACGCGGCTGCCGGGCAGCATCGCCAGCACCAGGCTCTCCTGCGGCAGCTTCAGGCGCTGTCGCAGCGCGCGCACGTCGATCTCGCCGTCGATCTCGTCGGCCAGCGGATGGCCGACGAAGCGCACCGGCACGCGATGCCGGGCGTAGAACGCCTCCTCGAAGGGGAACAGCGCCAGCATCAGGTCGACCGACTTGCGGATGGTCCGCACCCGCCAGCGGCGCCAGGCCCAGACCTGCGGGCTGACGTAGTGCACGGTCGGAATGCCGGCGCGTTTGAGCGCGCGCTCGACGCCGAGATTGAATCCGGGGAAATCGACGCCGACGAACACGTCCGGCGGATCGTCGAGGAAATGCCGGATCAGCCGCGCGCGGATGCGGCGCAGCTCCCGGTAGCGGCCGAGTATCTCCGTCAGCCCCATTACCGACAGCCGCTCGAGCGGCACCAGCGAGCGGCAACCCTCGGCGGCCATCTCCGCGCCGCCCACGCCCTCGACGCGGAGCCCGGGTACGCGCTCCCTGAGGGCGCGCAGCAACCGCCCGCCCAGCAGGTCACCCGACACCTCGCCGGCGATCATGCCGATACGCAGCCCCCGCTGCGCGGCACTCGCGCCGTCCGGCCCGGGGCGGTCGGCGGGCAATGTCGGGGCCGGTCGGGTCATGGTCGCGATGCGCGTTTAGCGGATGATCCCGCGTTCGGACCGCTCGATGAACTCGGCGAAGCGCGCAACCTCGGGGAACTGGCGCCGCAGTTCGGCGATCTGCGACAACGCCTCCTGCAGGCGCAGGCCGGACCGGTAGACAAATCTATAGGCCTGCCGGAGCGCGGCGATGCCTTCGTCGCTGAAGCCGCGGCGCTTGAGCCCGCGCAGATTCAAGCCATAGGGCTTGGCGGTGTTGCCGTAGACCATGAGGTAAGGCGGGATGTCCTTGAAGGTCACGGTCGCCACACCGGTGATGACATGTGCGCCGACGTGGCAGAACTGATGCACGGCGGTGAAGCCGCCGAGAATCGCGTGATCACCGACGCTCACGTGGCCGGCGAGCGTGGTGAGATTGGCGAACACGGTGTGGCTGCCGACCTCGCAGTCGTGCGCGACGTGCACATAGGCCATGAACAGGTTATGACTGCCGACGCGGGTCACGCCGCCGCCCGGAACGGTGCCGCGGCTGAAGGTGCAGTACTCGCGGATCACGTTGCGATCGCCGACCTCGAGCCGGGTCGGCTCGCCGGCGTACTTCAGGTCCTGCGGTGCCTCGCCGATGGAAGCGAACTGGAAAATGCGATTGCCGGCGCCGATGCGCGTCGGCCCGTTGATCACCACGTGCGGCCCGATCCAGCTGCCGTCGCCGATCTCGACGTCTGCGCCGATGATCGAGAACGGGCCGACCTCAACGTCCTTCCCCAGACGCGCCTTGGGGTCGATGATCGCCTGCGGGTGAATCACTTACCCGAATTCCTTGTAGGTGCACATCAGCTCGGCGCTGCAGCACAGCTCGCCGTCGACCTTGGCGGTGGCCTCGTATTTCCAGATGCCGTGCATCTTGCGCGTGATCGAGACCTCGATCATGAGCTGATCGCCGGGCTCGACCGGGCGCTTGAAGCGTGCCTTGTCGATGCCGACGAACAGATAAATCGAGTTCGAACCGGGCGTGGTGCCCTGGGTCTTGAACGACAGGATGCCGCAGGCCTGGGCCATCGCCTCCACCACCAGCACGCCGGGCATGACCGGCCGGTTCGGGAAATGCCCCTGGAAGAACGGCTCGTTGATCGTGACGTTCTTGATCGCGACCAGCGACTTGTCTTCGACGTATTCGAGCACACGGTCGATCAGCAGGAACGGGTAACGATGCGGCAGATGCTTCAGCACCTGGTAGATGTCCAGACTATTCAAGATTGTTTCCCTCGATCAACCGCTCAAGTTTCTCTTCCATGGCCTGGACGCGCCGGGCCAGCTCGTCCAGATGCCGCAGGCGTGCCGCGTTCCTGCGCCAGCGGGCGGCCTCCTCGGCCGAGATCGCCGACGAGTATATGCCCGCTTGGGCGACCGACCCGGAGATCAGCGAGGTGCCGGTGACGTGCACGTCGTCGACGATGGTCAGGTGGCCGGCGATGCCGGCGCCGCCACCGATCATGCAGCGCTTGCCGATGACGGCGCTGCCGGCCACGCCGACGCAGCCCGCCATCGCGGTATGTTCGCCGATTTGGACGTTATGTGCAATTTGAATGAGGTTGTCGAGCTTCACCCCGTCGGCGATGACCGTGTCGTCCAGCGCCCCGCGATCGATGGTGGTGTTGGCGCCGACGTCGACGTCATTGCCGATCACGACCCGGCCGAGCTGCGGGACCGTCACCCAGCGCTCGCCGAGCACGCAGTCGTGCGCCACGGTCACGTTCGCCGTCAGTCGCGTGCCGGCGCCGAGACGCGCGCCGGCGCCGACGAAACAACCCGGGCCGACGTAGACCGACTCGCCGATCTCCGCCTCCGCCTCGATCACGCTGTGCGGGCCGACCGTGGCGCTCGCCGCGCTCCGCGCGCGCGGATCCACGACCGCGCTCGGATGGATGCCCGGCGCGATCGCCGGCTCGGGACGAAAGACGTCGGCGACCCGCGCGAAACACAGATGCGGATTGTCGTGGATCAGGGCATTGCCCGGATAATCCCGCGCATCGTCCTCTGTCAGGATAACCGCGCCCGCCGTGGTGGTCCGCAAGCGCGCGCGCCAGGCGCTGTTGGCCAGGAAGGCGACATGCTCCGGGCCGGCGCTTGCCAGCGAGGCAACGCCGCTGACGACGTGCTGCGGGTCGCCGCGCAGCTTCGCGTCGAAGCGACTTGCGAGCTCGGCCAGGTTCATGGTCACGCCCATCGCGCGGTTACTGCTTGCCGAGCCGCTTCAGGACTTTGTCGGTGATGTCCACCTTGTCGCTGGCGTAAACCGTCCCCTCGTGCAGGATCAGGTCGTACTGCTCCTGCCTGGCGATGTCGACGATGGCGCGGTAAACGATCTTCTGCAGCGACGCCAGCTCCTCGTTGCGGCGCTGGTTGTAGTCTTCGCGGAATTCCTGGGTCGCGCGCTTGAGGTCGCGTTTGAGCGACAGGATCTCGCGCTCCTTGGCGCGCCGCTCGGCGTCCTTCATGACCAGCGCGTTCTTTTCCAACTCGCCCTCGATCGCCTTGATCTTGTTTTGCTGCGCCACCAGCTCCTTGTCGCGCGGGCTGAACTCGGCCTCGAGCTTCTTGAGGGCGATCTCGCCCTGCGGGGCCTGCTCGATCACCTTGACCGCGTTGACATAGCCCACCTTGAGGTCGGCGGCGCCGGCCACTGCGGCCGACAGTGCCAGGCCGCCCGCCACGGCGAACGCCGCGAGTAAACGGTGACTTCGGTCGGCGTACTGGCTCACGGTTTTGGTCTCATCGCAGCGGCGTACCCAGCGTGAATTGAATGGTCTCGGTATCGTCGGTCGGCTCGTCATTCAGGGCCTTGGCGAAACTGATGCTCAAGGGCCCGACCGGTGAGTACCAATTAAACGCCAAACCGGCCGAATAACGCAATTCCCCCAGATCGACCTTCCCGTCGTAGCGCAGCCCGCCGCCGTCGAAAATGTCGTTCTTGGGGTAGACCATGCCGGCGTCGACGAACACGCTGAATCGCATCGATTTATTGTCGGTCGCGGTGCCCGGCACCGGGAACAGGAATTCGATATTGCCGAGCACCCGGGCGTTGCCGCCGATCGGCAGGGTCGGATCGGGTCCGCCGATGTCCACCGGCCCGAGCGTCCGCGACCGGTAACCGCGCACGGTATTGCTGCCGCCGGCGAAGAAATTCTTGTAGAACGGCAGATCCGCGGTGTCGCCGTAGCCGTCGCCGTAACCGAGCTCGCCCTTGACCTTCAAGGTGTATCGCTTGCCCAGCGGGTAGTACAGCGCGGCCAGATAGGTCAGCCGGTAGTACTCCAGGTCGCTGTCCGGGATCGATGCCTCCAGGCCGAGCCGTTGCACCGTGCCCTTGCCCGGGAAGATCGGGCTGTCGAGGGTGTCGCGCGCCCAGCCGAACGTGACCCGGAACAGGGAATTGTCCTCGGTGTACCGGTCGACGAAATCCCTTGCGACCTTGGCGCTGAACTCGTTGAGCGACAGCGAGATCTTCTCCCAGGCGAGCCCGACGCTGACCGTGCGCGCCTCGCTGATCGGGATGCCGTAGAGCACGCCCACGCCGGCGGTATCGGAGCTGTAGGCCGCGATGTTGGCCTCGGCCGCGTCGGTCTGGGTCGAATAGAGGTTGAAGCTGCGGCTCACCCCGTCGGGCGTATAATAAGGATTCGTATATCCGATGTTGAAGTGCTTGTTCAGGCTGCTGGTGTCGACGCTGACGCCGAGCTCCTTGCCGGTGCCGAACAGGTTCTTGAAGGTGACGCTGGCGTTGAGCAGCAGGCCGTCGAGATCGGAATAACCGATGCCGGCGAGGAAGTTGTTCACCAGGCGCTCCTTCACGTCGATGTTGACATCGACCTGGTCGGGCGATCCCGCCACCGCCGGCGTCTCGACGTTGACGTCGTCGAAGAAGCCGAGTCGCTGCAGGCGCTCGCGCGAGCGCTGCACCTTGGTGGTCGAGAACCAACCGCCCTCGAACTGGCGCATTTCACGGCGCAGCACCTCGTCGTCGGTGTTGCTGTTGCCGGTGAAGCTGATGCGCCGCACGTAGACGCGCTGACCCGGATCGACGAAGAACGTGAACGCCACGGTGCTCGCCTCGCGATCGATGTCGGGCACGGGATTGACGTTGGCGAAGGCGTAACCGTCGCTGCCGAGGCGGTCGGTGATGCGCTTGACGCTCTCGGTCACTTCCTGGCGCGAAAAGGTGTCGCCCGGCGCGATGCTGACCAGCGCCTTCAGTTCCTCTTCCGCCACCGGCAGGCGCCCGGCGAGCTTGTAGCCGGTGACGGTGAAGCGCTCACCCTCGCTGACATTGACGGTGATGTAAATCTGCTGCTTGTCGGGCGTGATCGAGACCTGGGTGGACTCCACGTTGAACTCGAGATAACCCTGGTTCTGGTAGAAGTTGCGCAGGTTCTCGAGGTCGGCGGCGATCTGCTGCTTGGAGTACTGATCGCTCTTGGTGAAGAAGCTGAACAGCTTCGTGATGCTGAGCTTGAACGTGTTGCGCAGCTGCTTGTCCGTGAATGCCTTGTTGCCGGTGATGGCGATGCCCTTGATTTTGGCGACCTTGCCCTCGGCGACGTCGATCCGGATCGCCACGCGATTGCGCTCGAGCGGCGTGACCGTGGTCTTGACCTGGACCGCGTAGCGGCCGCGGCTGAAATACTGGCGCTTGAGCTCCTGCTCGGTCTTGTCGAGGATCGAGCTGTCGAGCACGCGGCCCTCGGCGAGCCCGACCTCCTTGAGGCCCTTCTTGAGGGTGTCCTCGTCGATCTCCTTGGTGCCGCTGATCTTGATGCTGTCGATGGAGGGGCGCTCCTCGACATGGACGATCAGGGTCTCGCCGCTGCGCTCCAGCCGCACGTCCTTGAAGAAACCGGTCTTGAAGAGCGCGCGGATCGCGTCGCGCGCGCCATCCTCGGTCAGCGTGTCGCCGACCTTGACGGGCAGATAGTTGAACACCGTGCCGGCCGCGATGCGCTGCAGGCCGTTGACCCGGATGTCCCGCACCACGAAGGATTCGATGGCGTACGCCGGCCGCAGGCACAGCGCGCACAACAGCAGCGCCCAAACCGTCTTTTTCATTATGATTGTGTCATGCTCGACGTCGTGGTATTCGGGAGTCTACGGCGCTACTGCAGGAGTCGCGCGAAGTCGTTATAGAACGCCAGGGCCATGAGCGTGAGCAGCATTGCGATGCCGAGCTGCTGGCCCCACTGCATGGCGCGGTCCGACAGCGGGCTGCCCTTGACCGCCTCGATCAGGTAAGTCAGCAGATGGCCGCCATCGAGGATCGGTATCGGCAGCAGGTTCAGGATGCCCAGACTGATGCTGACCACCGCCAGGAACATCAGGAAGCGGTCGAGACCGATCCTGGCGGAATGGCCCGCGTACTGCGCGATGGTGATCGGACCGCTGATGGTCTTGGTCGAGACCTCCAGCACCAGCATCTTGTAAAGCATCTGCAGGGTCAAGGCCGACATCAGCCAGGTGTGCTCCACCGCTTCGCCGGCGGCCGCCCAGGGATTCATGCGCACCGTGACGCGCATCGACTCGGGCAGGTCCGGCACCCGCACGCCGGCCTCGATGCGCCCGACGGTCTCGCCGTCGCGCTCGGCCCGCGCCGGCGTCACCTCGATCACCCGCTGCGCGCCGTCGCGCTCAACCTTCATCCGCAGCACGCGCCCGGGGCTGGCGCTGACGATCTTGACGAAGCCCTCCCAGTCCGCGACCGGCACGCCGTCGATCGCCAGCACCCGGTCACCGACCTCGATGCCGGCCTGCGCCGCCGGTCCACCGGCCGTCACCGTATCGATCACCGGCGGCACGTCCGGCCGGTAGCCGGAGAGTCCGATCTCCTTCTCGAGCATGCCGGCGCTCAACCGCCCGGCCGTCATCGAGGACAGATCGAGCCGGCGCGTCGCGCCGCCGCCGTCGGCGGTGCGCACCTCGACCTCGACGGTGTCGCGGCGCAAGGCGCGCTGGAACAGATAGAGGCGGCGCTGGTCCCAGCTCGCCACCGCCTTGCCGTCGATCGCGGTGATCTCGTCGCCCGGCTCGAACCCGGCGGCGGCGGCGATCGATCCCGCCGCCACCTGGCCGACCACCGGCCGCACCCCGTCGAGCCCGACGGTGTACAGGACCCAGTAGGCCAGCACCGCGAACAACAGGTTGAACGCCGGCCCGGCGAGCACGATGGCCGAGCGCTTCCACAGCGACTGGCGGTTGAAGGCGCGCGCCACGTCCTTCTTGGCGACCTTGCCCTCGCGCTCGTCGAGCATCTTCACGTAGCCGCCGAGCGGAATCGCCGCGACCACCCACTCGGTACGATCGACCCCCAGGCGCCGCATCCACAGCGGCCGCCCGAAACCGACCGAAAAGCGCAACACTTTGACGCCCAGCCGGCGCGCCACCCAATAATGGCCGAACTCATGCACCACCACCAGGATGGCGATGGCCACGATGAATGCCGCCACAGTAAAAAGAATGCTCACCTTGCCCCCCGCAGACCGCCGCCGCCCGAACCCTGAATGAAGGCGCGCGCCGCCAAACGGGCGCGGCGGTCATCCGCCAGTATCGTGTCGAGCTCGGTTTCGTCACTTTTGATCACCGCCGCGAGGGTATGTTCAATCACCCGCGGAATATCGGTGAAGGCGATCTCGCGGCCGAGAAACGCGTGGACCGCGACCTCGTTGGCGGCATTGAGGATGGTCGGCGTGGTGCCGCCGGCACGCGCCGCCGCCTCCGCCAGCCGCAGGCAGGGAAAGCGCTCGGTGTCGGGCGGCTCGAAATCCAGGCGCGCGATCTCGAACAGGTCGAGCGCGCGGCTGCCGGATTCGATGCGTTCCGGCCAGGCCAGCGCGTGGGCGATGGGCGTGCGCATGTCGGGATTGCCGAGCTGCGCCAGCACCGAGCCGTCGGCGTACTCGACCAGCGAATGGATCACGCTCTGCGGGTGGATCACCACCTCGACCTGGTCGGGCGTCACGTCGAACAGCCGGCAGGCCTCGATGAGCTCCAGGCCCTTGTTCATGAGGGTCGCGGAATCCACCGAGATCTTGGGCCCCATGTTCCAGCGCGGATGGGCGCAGGCCTGCTCGGGCGTGACGCGCTCGAGCTCGCCGGCCGGCGTGGCGCGGAACGGACCGCCCGAACCGGTCAGGAAAATACGCCGCACCCCGGGGTCGCGCACGCCGGCCCGGTAGCCGGCCGGCATGCACTGGAAGATGGCGTTGTGCTCGCTGTCGATCGGCAGCAGCTCGGCGCCCGCGGCGCGCGCCTCGCGCATGATGATGTGGCCGGACATCACCAGCGGCTCCTTGTTGGCGAGCAGCACGCGCTTGCCGGCGCGCACCGCGCCGAGCGTCGGCGCCAGCCCGGCGGCGCCGACGATGGCGGCCATGACGATGTCGGCGCCGCGCCAGGCGCCGACCGCCGCGAGACCGGCCTCGCCCGCCAGCACCTCGATGTTCGCGCCGGCGGCGCGCAGCCGCCGGCGCAGCTCGGCGGCCGCGGCCGCATCGAGCATCGCCGCGACCTCGGGGCGGAAGCGCAGGCACTGCTCGGCGAGACGCTCGACCTGGGTATTGGCGGTGAGTGCGGCGACGCGATAGCGGTGCGGGTGGCGCGCCAGCACATCGAGCGTGCTCACGCCGATCGAGCCGGTGGAACCGAGTATGGCCACGCCCGCCGGGCGCCGTTCGGGCAGTGGTTGGAGCGCGCTCACGCGGCCGGCCCCCACAGAATCCAGGCCAGCACGAATACCGGCGCCGCGGCGGTGAAGGCGTCGATCCGGTCGAGGACGCCACCGTGACCGGGCAGCAGCGTGCCGCTGTCCTTCACACCCGCAACCCGCTTGACCCGGCTCTCCGTCAGATCACCGAGCACCGAGAACAGCGTGGCCAGCAGCGCGATCATGGCCCAGATTATCAACTGACCGCCGCCAAACTTCCACACGAGCACGCCGCTGGCGAACGCCAGCACGGCCACGCCCGCCAGCCCGCCCAGCACGCCCTCCAGGCTCTTGCCGGGGCTGACCTGCGGGGCGATCTTGGTGCGCCCGTAGGCGCGGCCGACGAAATACGCCGCCGAATCCGCCACCCACACCAAGGCCATCAGAAACACCACGATCTTTGCGCCATCCTCGCCGTCCTGCGCGTGCAGCCACAGCGGCGCCAGCCACGCGGGCAACAGCACGATCAACCCGCTCGCCAGCCGTCCGGGGCGCGTCATCCACACGCCACGCCGGGGATCGCGAAACACCAGCAGTTCGACCAGCACCCACAGCCACCACGCCACGCACACGGCCATGAGCCCGGCCATCGCCGCGCGCGCCCCGCCGCCCTCACCCGGCGCGATCAGCACCGCGTAGAGCGCCACCCCCAGCGCCGCCAGCGCCGCCAGATAGGCGCCGCGGGCCGGCACGGCGCGCAACTCGCACAACGCGGCCCACTCCCAGGCGGCGGCGAGTATGAAGGCGCCCATGAGCGCGCCCAGCCAGGCGGTCGACAACGCGAACGTCGCCCAGACCATGAGCGGCACCAGCACCGCCGCGGTCAGCACCCGCAGTTTAAGCATTGCCGCTCCCGCGCTGGACCGCCGCCTCGACCTGCTCGCCGGTGTGGCCGAAACGCCGCTGGCGTCCGGCATAAGACGCGAGGGCGCGCTCGAACTGGGCGCGATCGAAGTCCGGCCACAGCACATCGGTGAAGTACAGCTCGGTATAGGCCAGCTGCCAGAGCAGGAAATTGCTGATGCGCTGCTCGCCGCCGGAGCGGATGAACAGGTCGGGCTCGGGCGCAGCGGCCATGCTCAGGAACGGCTCGAGGCTCTCGGCCGTGATCTGCCCGGGGTCGAGCTCGCCGCGTTGAGCGCGGCGCGCCAGCTCACGCGCGGCCTCGGCCACGTCCCAGCGTCCGCCGTAGTTGGCGGCGACCGTCAAGGTCAACCCGGTGTTGTCCGCGGTCAGCGCCTCGGCCTCGCGGATGCGGTCGCGGAGCTTGTCGCTGAACCCGGCGATATCGCCGATCACGCGGAAGCGCACATTGTTGCGGTGCAGTTTCTTGACCTCTTTGTCGAGCGCCACCAGGAACAGATCCATCAACAGTCGCACCTCGGTCTCCGGGCGCCGCCAGTTCTCGCTCGAGAATGCGAACAAGGTGAGATAACCGACGCCCTTCTCGCCGCAGACGGTGACCATCTCACGCACCGCCTCGACGCCGCGCCGATGCCCGGCGATGCGCGGCAGGCCGCGGCGCCGCGCCCAACGGCCGTTGCCGTCCATGATCACCGCCACGTGGCGCGGAATCGGCGAGGCCGGCGGCATGCTGGCGTCGGGCGGGTTCGTACGTGGGTTGCGGGTCATGGTCAATAGACGGCGGGCGCGGCGGCCGGACGCAGTCGGCGCTTCAGACCGACATCAGGTCGCGCTCTTTGGCGGCGACCAGCTTGTCGACCTCACCGGTGTAACGATCGGTGGCCTTCTGCACCATGTCCTGGGCACGCTTCTCCTCGTCCTCCGAGATCTCTTTTTTCTTCAGAGCCTCTTTCAAATGATGAATGGCGTCACGCCGCACGTTGCGGATCGCGATCTTGGCGTTTTCGCCTTCGTTGCGCACCACCTTTCCGAGCTCCTTGCGGCGCTCCTCGGTCAGCATCGGCAGCGGCACGCGAATGAGCGGACCGGCCGTCGCCGGATTGAGCCCCAGGTCCGATTCGAGAATCGCCTTCTCGATCGCCTGCAGCATGGACCTGTCGTAAGGTGTGACGGTCAGCGTGCGCGCGTCGCCGACGCCGATATTGGCGACCTGGTTGAGCGGCGTGCGCGTGCCGTAGTAGTCGACCGTGACGTGATCGAGCAGCCCGATGTTGGCGCGCCCGGTGCGGATCTTCTCGAGGTCGGCCCTGAGCGCCTCGATGGACTTGGCCATGCGGGCCTCCGCGTCCGTTCTGGTTTTTTCTATCAGCTCAGACATCACTCGCCTCCTTCAACCAGCGTGCCCTCCTCCGCGCCGCGCAGGATGCGCGTCAGGCTGCCGGGATCGTTCAGATCGAACACCCGCAGCGGCAGGTTCTGCTCGCGGCACAGCGCGATGGCGGTGGCGTCCATGACGCCCAGCCGCCGCCTCAGCACCTCGTCATAACTCAAGCGGTCGAAACGCACCGCGTCGGCATGCTGCTTCGGATCCTTGTCGTAGACGCCGTCGACCTTGGTGGCCTTCATCACCACCTCGGCGCCGATCTCCAGGCCGCGCAGACTGGCCGCCGTGTCGGTGGTGAAGAATGGATTGCCGGTGCCGGCCGCGAAGATCACCACGCGCCCGGCCTCGAGGTGCGCGAGCGCCGCGCGCCGCGAATACGGCTCGACCACCGCGTCGATGCGCAGCCCCGACAGCACCGCCGCCGGCACGCCGCCGCGCTCCAGCGCGTCTTGCAAGGCCAGGCAGTTCATCACCGTCGCCAGCATGCCCATGTAGTCGGCGGTCGCGCGGTCCATGCCGGCGGCCGCGGTCGACACGCCGCGAAAGATGTTACCGCCGCCGATCACCAGCGCCAGCTCCACGCCGTCGGCCACCGCCGTCTTGATCTCGCCGACGATACGCGCAACGACCTCACGGTTGATGCCGTAGGCGTCGGGCCCCATCAGCGCCTCGCCGGAGAGCTTGAGCAGCACGCGCCGGTAGCCGCGTGGCTTGTCGGTGGCCGGCCGCGTCAAGGCGCTAGCCCCCTTTGACCTGGGCCATCACCTCGGCGGCGAAATCATCGGATCGCTTTTCGATGCCTTCGCCGACCTCGACGCGCGTGAAGCGCAGCGCGCGGGCCGAGGCCGCCTTGAGCACCTTCTCCACCGTGCTGTCCGGATCCTTGACGAACGACTGGCCGAGCAGCGTGATCTCGTTGAGGTACTTGTTGATGCGGCCGCCGACCATTTTCTCGACGATGTCCGGCGGCTTGCCGCTGTCGGCCGCCTGGGCCAGGAAGATCTCCTTCTCCTTGGCGATCGCCGCGGCCGGGACCTGCTCGCGGCTCAGATACTCGGGACGGCTGGCGGCGATGTGCATGGCGATGTCGCGGCCCAAGGCCTCGTCACCGCCTTCGAGCTCGACCAGCACGCCGATCTTGCGACCGTGCACGTACTGGGCGATATGGCCCTTGGCGCCCGCGTAGCGCACGAACCGGCGCACACCGATGTTCTCGCCGAGCGTGGCGACCAGCGCCTCGCGGCCGGCAGCCACGGTCGGGCCGCCGCCCGCGGCAAGCGGAAGATTCATCAACGCCTCGACGTCGACCGGGTCATTGGTGGCGACGCAGGCCGCGACGGCATTGGCGAAATCGAGGAACTCGTCGCCCTTGGCGACGAAATCGGTCTCCGAGTTCACCTCCACCATGGCCGCGAGCCTGCGGTCCGGCGACAGGAACATGCCGATCGCGCCTTCCGCGGCGACGCGGCCGGCCTTCTTCTCGACCTTGGCGCCGGCCTTCTTGCGCAGCAGCTCGATGGCCGCGTCCATGTCGCCGTGGGTCTCGGTCAGGGCGCCTTTGCACTCCATCATGCCGAGCCCGGTGCGTTCCCGGAGCTCCTTCACCTGACTGGCAGTAATCGTCATCGTTACATCCCCATCTCATTGCATCGTCATACGAAAAAGGGGGCCTGGCCCCCTTCTTCCTCTCACTCGTCGCCGGCGGCCTTGGTCTTGCCTCGCCCACCGCCCGCCTTGGGTTTGGCGCCCACGGCCGGCTTGGCCTCGCCCTTGTCGCCCCCGGCCGCCTCGGATTCCTCGCCGGCGGCGCGCGCCGCGGGCTTCTTGCGCGCCGCGACCTTCACCTTGGCCGGCTCCTCCTCGACCTCGACGAACTCCTCGTCGTCCGAGGTCACGATCGTCGACGAGCTCTTGCGGCCCTCGATGATCGCCTCGGCCGCCGAAGTCGCGTACAGGCGGATGGCGCGGATCGCGTCGTCGTTGCCGGGAATCACGTAGTCGACGCCGTCGGTCTTGCAGTTGGTATCGACGACCGCGACGACCGGAATGCTCAGCTTCCTGGCCTCGGACACGGCGATGTATTCGTGGCCCACGTCGATCACGAACAGCGCGTCCGGCAGCCCGCCCATGTCCTTGATACCGGCGAGGCTGCGGTCCAGCTTGTCGCGCTCGCGCCTGAGCAGCAGCGCCTCTTTCTTGTTGAGCTTGTCGAAGGTGCCGTCCTGCTCCATGATCTCGAGCGACTTCAGGCGCTCGATCGATTTCTTGACGGTCTTATAGTTGGTCAGCATGCCGCCGGTCCAGCGGTGATCGACGTAGGGCATGCCGCAGCGCACCGCCTGCTCGCGGATGATGTCGCCGGCCTGGCGCTTAGTGCCGACGAACAGGATCGTACCCTTGTTGCCCGCCAGCTTGCCGAGGTAGTTCATCGCCTCGTTGAACAGCGGCAGGGTCCTTTCCAGGTTGATAATGTGGACTTTGTTGCGCTCGCCGAAGATGTAGTTGCGCATCTTGGGATGCCAGAACCGCGTCTGGTGGCCGAAGTGCACGCCGGCCTCCAGCATCTGGCGCATGGTGACATTGCTCATGAATGGCTCCGTTGGGTTTGGTCCGCCACAAGTCCCGAATACCAACCCGTTGGCGCATGCGCCGCGGGGCACCCGATATCCGTGCCGACCCGTGTGTGGTTTAGTTGGCCGCGGGATACCCCGATAAACCGCTTATCGGGGCCACCGCTGGGCGTAAACTGCCTTAAAAAACGCGCTTTTATACCACAGCCCCGGGGGCCACGGCAACGCCGCCGCGACTGCGCAATTTTCCTGGGGTTTTTCAAGCCGGGCCAGGGACTTGAAGATAAGGTAAAGTGCGGATTCGGACCGGCCGCCTGCCGCCCGCGAGGACCCACTGAAGACCCGATCGCCCGACATGCCCGTTACCATCAAGACCCCCGACGAGATCGAGAGGATGCGCGTCGCCGGCCGCCTGGCCGGCGAGGTGCTGAAAATGATCGCCCCGTATGTCGAGCCCGGCATCGCCACCGGCGAGCTCGACCGCCTCTGTCACGATTATATCGTCAATGTCCAAAAGGCCGTTCCGGCCCCGCTCAACTACCGCGGCTTCCCGAAGTCGATCTGCACCTCGGTCAACCACCAGGTCTGCCACGGCATCCCGGGCGACAAGAAGCTCAAGAAGGGCGACATCGTCAACATCGACGTGACCGTCATCAAGGACGGCTACCACGGCGATACCAGCAAGATGTTCTTCGTGGGCGAACCGTCGATCCAGGCGCGGCGCGTGACGCGCATCAGCCACGAGTGCATGGTCAAGGGCATCGAGATGGTGCGGCCCGGCGTGCGGCTCGGCGACATCGGCCACGCCATCCAGCAGCACGCCGAGAGCCAGCAATGCTCGGTCGTGCGCGAGTACTGCGGCCACGGCATCGGCCGCGAGTTCCACGAGGACCCCCAGGTGTTGCACTACGGCCGGCCCGGCACCGGCATGGAACTGGTCGCCGGCATGATCTTCACCATCGAGCCGATGATCAACGCCGGCAGGAAAGAGGTGAAGCTGCTGCCCGACAACTGGACGGTGGTGACGCGCGACCACAGCCTGTCGGCCCAATGGGAGCACACCGTCCTGGTCACCGACGACGGCTACGAGGTGCTGACGCGTCTGCCGGGCGACGAGCTGTGAACGGGCAATGCCGCAGAACAATTCAGCGCGCCGACGCAATGACCGGGAGAACACCAACGTCACGCACATGTTGAATTTGCGTTTTGCCGCGTCTGTGCGCCGGTACGTTGGGTTCCAATAATATGTCCGTCGCCAAGTACGAGCTGTTCGATGCCAAGGCCTTCGATCAGGCGCTCGCCGGCCTCGACGCACGCGGCGCGCCGGCGGCCGACGTGCTGGGCCTGTTCCGGGGCGCGCTCAAGGACGGACGCGCCAGGCTCGAGGCGCACTACCACGCCGACCGGCGTCCGCCGGACGTCGTGCACGCGCTCGCCGGACTGGTCGATCAGCTGTTGGTGCGCGCCTGGCGCCGGCACGAGTCCCTGTTGCCGCCCAAGTGCGCGGTCGCCCTGGCCGCGGTCGGCGGCTACGGCCGCGGCGAGCTGTTCCCGGCCTCGGACGTCGACATCATGGTGCTGCTCGACAAGGACCGGCACCGCGCACTGCAGCCGTTCGCCGAAGGCCTGCTGCGCTTCCTCTGGGACATGGGGCTGGAGGTCGGCCACAGCGTGCGCTCGCTCAAGGACTGCGTCAACGAGTCGAAGAAGGACATCACCGTCGCCACCAACATGATGGAGGCGCGCCTGCTGGCCGGCGACCCGGTGCTGTTCGAGCGCATGCAAAGCCTGACCTTCGGCCCCAAGGTCTGGCCGAGCAAAAAATTCTTCGCCGCCAAGTGGCGGGAACAGATCGAGCGCCACCACCACTTCGGCGACACCGCCTATAACCTGGAACCGAACATCAAGGAGGGTCCGGGCGGCCTGCGCGACATCCAGATGATCGCCTGGGTCACCCAGCGCCACTTCGGCACCGCGACGCTGCACGATCTGGTCGATCTGCAGTTCCTGAGCGAGGCCGAGTACCGGGCGCTGATCCGCGGTCGCAACCTGCTGTCCCGGATCCGCTGCGGCCTGCATTATCTCGCCGGCCATCGCGAGGACCGGCTGCTGTTCGATCACCAACGCGCGCTCGCCCGGCAGTTCCGCTACAAGGACCGGCGCGGCAGCCTGGCCGTCGAGCAGTTCATGAAGCGCTATTACCGCACGGTCAAGGAGCTGGCGCTGCTCAACGAGATCCTGCTCCAGCACTTCCAGGAGGCGATCCTGTCGCCGGCGCGCGCCAGGATCAAACCCGTCAATCGGCGCTTCCAGGCGCACGGCGAGTTTCTCGAGGTCACTCACAAGAAGGTCTTCGAACGCGCGCCGTACGCGATGCTGGAAATGTTCCTGGTGCTGATACAGCATCCCGGGCTCAAGGGCGTGCGCGCCGAAACCCTGCGTCTGCTGCGCGCCAACCTGCGCCGCATCGACGCCAAATTCCGCCGCGACATCGCCTGCCGCAGCCTGTTCATGGAGATCCTGCGCCAGCCGCGCGGATTGACCCATGCGCTGCGGCGCATGAACGCCTACGGCGTGCTCGGCGCCTACCTGCCGGTGTTCGGCCGCATCGTCGGCCAGATGCAGCACGACCTGTTCCACGTCTATACCGTGGACGAGCACACCCTGATGGTGGTGCGCAATCTGCGCCGGTTCACGGTGCCGGATTTCCGCGTCGAGTTCCCGCTCGCCAGCACGCTGATCCAGCACCTGGTGAAGCCGGAACGCTTGTACATCGCCGGGCTGTTCCATGACATCGCCAAGGGCCGCGGCGGCGACCACTCGCGGCTCGGCGAGCAGGACGCCATCGATTTCTGCCGGCATCACGGCCTGAGCGAATACGACACGCGCTTCGTCGCCTGGCTGGTGCGCCATCACCTGGTCATGTCCATGACTGCACAGCGCCAGGACATCCACGACCCCGAGGTCGTGATGAGCTTCGCGCGCACCGTCGGCGATCAGGAGCATCTCGACAATCTCTACCTGCTGACCGTCGCCGACATGCGCGGCACCAGCCCCAAGGTCTGGAACGTGTGGAAGGACCGGCTGTTGTCGCAGCTCTACGACGCGACCACGCGCGTGCTACGCCGCGGCTTCGGTCATGCCATCGACGTCGAGGCACGCATCGCCGACCTCAAGCGCGAGGCGCTGCGCGCGCTGGAGGGCAGGGCGGTCTCCCGCGAGATTATCGAAAAGCACTGGGAGCGGCTGGAGGACGATTACTTCCTGCGCCAGGACGCGCACGCGCTCGCCTGGCAGACCGAACAGATCGCCTCGACCGCGGTCGCCGACCTGCCGCTGGTGGCGGCGCGCTACCACCCCGAGGCCGGTGGCACCGAGGTGCTGGTCTACACGCCCGACCGCGACGACCTGTTCGTGATCCTGACCGGCGGCTTCGACCGGCTGAACCTGTCCATCATGGACGCGCGCATCTACACCACCGCCTTCGGATTCGCGCTCGACACCTTCGTGGTGCTCGATCACGCCGGCCAGCCGATCGCCGACGCCGCGGCGCTGAAGGAACTCACCGACGCGATGCGCACGCAACTGCTTGCTCCGCGGCCCGGTCGCGATCTCGCCAGCACACGGCTGCCGCGCGCCCTGCGCCACTTCCCGATCGCCACGCGCGTGGTCTTCGACAGCTCGCCGAACGGCCTGCAGACCGTCGTCGAGGTCACCGCCCAGGACCGCCCCGGGCTGCTGCACCAGGTGGCGCTCGGCCTCAAGGACTGCCAGGCACGCCTGGTGTCCGCCAAGGTCTCGACCTACGGGGAACGCGCCGAGGATATCTTCTTCATCACCGGACGCGACGGCGCGCCGTTCGCGAGCCGCGAACAGCAGGACCGCCTGCGCGCCGCCATCCTCCAGCGCCTCGGCAGCGGCGAGGCCGACGAACCCGCCGCGAACGTCATCCGCTTTTAGAGAAAACCATATGACTGTAGGCGGGGCTTCCAGCCCCGCCAGGAACGGCATCGATTTCAACCGAAAGCGGCTGCGTCCATCGCCGGCCGGCGGGGCTGGAAGCCCCGCCTACAATGATGGGGTTTCGTCTGCTCAGTAAACGCCGAGCAAGTTCAGGAACACGATCAGGATGCCGACTGGCGCGACGTACCTGATCAGGAACCACCACAGCTCGTGCAGCCGCCGGTCCTCGATCGCCATCTCGTTGCGCACCACCTTGCGCGACATGAACCAGCCGGTGAACACCGCGATCGCCAGGCCGCCGAGCGGCAGCATGATATTGGCGGTGAGGAAATCCAGGATGTCGAACACGGTCTTGCCGAACAGCGTGTAGGACTCCCACCGGTTGAACGACAGCACCGTGGCGATGCCGAGCAGCCAGGTCGTGACGCCGGCCGCGATCGCCGCGTGCAGCCGCCGGAAACCGTGGTTCTCCACCAGCCAGGCGACCGCCGGCTCGATCAGCGAGATTGCCGAGGTCCAGGCCGCGAACACCAGCAGCACGAAGAACAGCGTGCCGAAGAAGGCGCCGCCCGGCATCGCGCCGAAGGCGATCGGCAGCGTGGCGAAGATCAAACCCGGGCCGGCGCCCGGCGGCAGGTCGTAGGCGAACACCAGCGGGAAGATCGCCAACCCCGCCAGCAGCGCCACCAGGGTATCGAGGCCGGCCACGGTGATGACGGTCTTGGCGATCGAGGTGTCTTCGCGCAGGTAGGAGCCGTACATCATGATCGCGCCCATGCCCAGGCTGAGCGTGAAGAACGCATGCCCCATCGCCACCAGCACCCCGGCCGGCCCGATGGCGCTCGGCCTGAACAGGAACTCGATCCCGCGCACGAACCCGCCGCTGCTCATGGCATAGCCCACCAGCACCAGCAGCAGCATGAACAGCGCCGGCATCATCCAGCGTACCGCCTGCTCCAGGCCGCTCTTCACGCCGCGCGACACCACCGCCATGGTCATGACCATCATCACGGTGTGCCAGAACAGCAGCAGGCCCGCGTCGCCGACATGCGCGCCGAACACCCGCCCGACCTCCTCGCCGCTCAAGCCCGTGAAGGTCCCCCAGGCGGCCTTGAACACATAGGCCAGCGCCCAGCCGGCGATCACGCTGTAATACGACAGGATCAGGAATCCGGCGAGTATCCCGGCCACGCCCATCAGCGCCCACCAGCGCGACGCGCCGGCCTCGCGCGCCAGCTCGCGCATGGTGTTGATCGGGCTCTGGCGCCCGCGCCGGCCGAGCATGACCTCGGCCATCATGATAGGAATGGCGATGACCGAGATGGTCAGCAGATAGACCAGCACGAAGGTGCCGCCGCCGTTCTGGCCGGTGATATAGGGGAACTTCCAGATATTGCCGAGACCGACCGCCGAGCCGCCGGCCGCCAGAATGAACGCCCAGCGCGACGACCACTGGCCGTGGATGGACTTGCGCCGGCGCGTCATGCGCGCCTCCCGGCCCCGTACCCCGGCCGTCGATCACAGGAACTCCGCATAGCCTCCCCCGGAAAGATGATTGTTATTGGAAAACGTCCGGCGCGCGGCTCAGCCGTCGCCGGCGCGCGCCGGGATGCGCAGCTTGAGACCGACCGGCAGGTCGTTGCCCTGCAGGTCGTTCAGGAAGCGCAGTGCGTCGATGTGGATCTCGTGGCGACGCGCGATCGACGACAGCGTGTCGCCGCGCCTGACGACGTACTCGCGCGCCGACGGCGGCGCCGCCGGCGACAGGCTGCCCGCCACCGGCGTGCCGGACGGCAGCCCGCGGCGCGCCAGCAACCGCGGACTGGCGCGCTTCAAGCCGGCGAAGATGCTCTGCGCCATGCGCCGCTGGAAGGCGGGGTTGCGCAGCTTGCGCTCCTCCTCGGGATTGGAGATGAACGCGGTCTCGACCAGGATCGAGGGGATGTGCGGCGACTTGAGCACCATGAAGCCGGCCTGGCTGACGTTGTTCGAGTGCAAGGGCCCGATGGCGCGCAGGGCGCCGAGCACGTCGCCGCCCAGATCGAGGCTGTCGCTGATGGTGGCGGTCTGGGTCATGTCGACCAGCACCTTGAGCAGCAGATCGTCCTTGTCGTTGAGGCTTGCGCCGCCGACATAGTCCGCGGCGTTTTCCTTGTCGGCCAGGACCTTGGCGGCCTCGCTGGTGGCGCCGCGCTCCGACAGCGCGTAGACCGACGAGCCGCGCGCGTGCCGGCCGGGGATCGAATCGGCGTGGATCGAGATGAGGACGTCGGCGTTGTGCCGGCGCGCCTTCTTGATGCGCTCACGTAGCCCGATGTAGTAGTCGCCGTCGCGGATCAGCACCGGCTTCATGCCCGGCTCGGCGGCGATCAGCCTGGCGAGCTCGCGTGCGATGGCCAGCACCACGTCCTTCTCGCGCGTGCGATAACGGCGGCCGATGGCGCCCGGGTCCTCACCGCCGTGCCCGGCGTCGATGGCGATGATCAGATCCTGGCTGACCGGCGCCGCCGGCCGGGCGTCGAGTCGCGCCTCCTCCTCCGCAGCCTTGGCGTCGTACAGATCGATGACCAGGCGGTGACCGTACTCACCGTAGGGCTTGAGCACGAAGGTGCGCGGCTGGGTGGCGAGCTTGAGGTCGAGCACGATGCGCACGTCGTTCGGCCCGCGCCCCCCGCTGCGAACCCCCGCGAGTATGCGGCCGCCGGTATCGATCGCCGGCAGCGGCTTGGGGATCACGGCGTTGTCGAGATCGATGACGATGCGGTCCGGGTCCTTGAGCAGGAACAACCGGTGCTCGAGCGGGCCGCTGAGGTCGAACACCAGGCGGGTGTGGTCGGGCGCCTGCCACAGGCGCAGGTGCTCGACGTTCACCGGCGTCGCGCCGGCGCCGAACGGGACGAGGATCAGGAAGATCGGAATGAAGCGAAAGAAGCGGCGCGACGGCGTCATGATGTCAGTCCGCCGACGAGTGTTGCGCCGTTGTCGGTGTGTGCGACCCAATGCACGGTGCGGCCATATTCACCCGGTTCTATATAAACGTCAACATCGGGCGCGGGCAGCACGCCGGCGCCGCGCTCGGCCCATTCGATGAGGCAGATCCCGCTTCCTTCAAGATAATCACGAATGCCGAGGAATTCCAGCTCCTCGGCATCGCGCATGCGGTAGAGATCGAAGTGGAAAAGCCGCCGGTCGCCGAGCGTGTAGGGCTCGACCAGGGTATAGGTGGGGCTCTTCACCGCGCCGCCGGCGCCGAGCGCACGCAGCATGCCGCGGATCAGGGTGGTCTTGCCGGCGCCGAGCGGGCCGTGCAGGTGCACGACCATGCCGGCCGTGAGCCCGGACGCGGCGTGCGCGCCGAGCGCCTCCATCGCCTGAGCGTCGCCGGCGCGCACGCTCAGGCGCACACCGTCACCAGCGCATTCAGTTCGGCGCGCAGCGCCGGCGGCAGATCGCCGGCGAGCAGGCCGCGCTCGCCGTGGACGGCCGCCAGGCGGTCGCCGGCGCGCGCGTGACACCAGACCGCGACGCGCGCCGCGTCCACCGGCGCGAGCCCCTGCGCGAGCAAGGCGCCGATCGCGCCCGCCAGCACGTCGCCGCTGCCACCGGTGGCCAGCCCCGGATTGCCGGCGTCGCACAACCACAGCGGCTCAGCGGCCGGACCGGCGATCAGGCTGCCCGGCCCCTTCAGCACGCACACGCCGCCATACCGCTCGACGATCGCGCGCGCGACGCCGAAGCGGTCGGCCTCGACCTCATCCACGCCGCAACCGAGCAGGCGCGCCGCCTCGCCGGCGTGGGGCGTCAGCACCCAGTCGTCGCGCCGCACCGGCTCGCGGGCCAGGAGGTTCAGGGCGTCGGCATCGAGCGTGAGCGGCGCTCGCGCCTCGAGCGTGCGTTCGAACAGCGACCGGCCCCAGTCACCGTGCCCCAGGCCCGGACCGATGACCACGGCGTGGGCGCGCGCCAGGGGCTCGTCGAGCCCGGCCGAGGACGCGGCGCCCTGGGCGATCAGCTCCGGGCGGGCGGCGGCGATCTGCGCGGCGTGCGCCGGATCGGTGACCACCGTGACCAGCCCCGCGCCGCTGCGGTAGGCGGCCTCGCCGGTGAGGCGCGCCGCGCCCGGCATGCCGGCCGCACCGGCCACCACCAGCACCCGGCCGACGCTGCCCTTGTGGGCGTCACGCGCCCGCGGCGCCAGCAGACCGGACAGGTTGGCCGGCGTGATGCGCCGCGCCAGCGGCGTGAGGCCGTCGAGCACGCCGGCCGGCAGGCGCAGGTCATGGAAGGCGATCTCGCCGGCGTGCGCGCGGCCGCTGCCGGTGAAGGTCCCGGCCTTGAGGGCGATGAAGCTGATCGTGGCGCTGGCGCGCACCGCCGCGCCCAGCACCCGGCCGGTGTCGGCGTGCAGTCCGGACGGCAGATCGATGGCCAATACCGGCAGGTCGCTGGCATTGATGGCCTCGATCATGCCGCGCCAGGGTTCCTCCAGCGGCCGCGTCAGGCCGGTGCCGAACAGCGCGTCGACGATGAGCTCGCAGTCGCTCAGCGCGGCGGCCGCGAACGGATGGGCGACGATCCCGTCGCGCTCCAGCGCGATACGCGCGTCGCCGGCGTCGCCGCGCCACACGGCGGCCGGATCGGCGACCATGACCACGGGTGTCAGCCCGGCGTCGCGGAGGAGATCGGCGATGACGAAGCCGTCGCCGCCGTTATTGCCCGGCCCGCAGACCAGCGCGATGCGCCGCGCGCGCGGCCAGCGCTGGCGCAGCAGCTCGAAGGCCGCCTGCCCGGCGCGGCCCATGAGGCGCGCGCCGGCGACGTGATATTGCTCGACGGCGCGCGCATCCGCGGTGCGGGCGTCGGCGGCGCGATACAGGGCTTCGGGCAGCGGCGGCATGCGACTATCATAGTGGCTCGCGGCCAGACACGGAATGACCTTGTGCAGCCGCCAGGAGCCCGTCATGCCATCCGCCGATGCCACACCCTCGCAACCCGACCTCGCCGGGCTCGCGCGCGATATCAAGGCCTGGGGGCGGGAGCTCGGCTTCGACCGGGTCGGCATCGGCGACACGGATCTCGGCACCGCCGAGGCGCGCCTGCTCGACTGGCTCGGCCGCGGGCGTCACGGCGAGATGGCCTATATGGAGCGCCACGGCACGCGCCGCAGCCGCCCGGCCGAGCTGGTCCCCGGCACGGTGCGGGTGATCTCCGCGCGCATGAATTATTTACCGCCGGGCGGCGCCGCCATTGACGCGGTATTGAACGACGCCGCGCTCGGCTTCGTCTCGCGCTATGCGCTCGGCCGCGACTACCACAAGCTCCTGCGCACCCGGCTGCAACGCCTCGCCGAGCGCATCGGCCGCGCGGTCGGGCCGTACGGCTACCGCGCCTTCACCGACAGCGCGCCGGTCCTGGAGAAGGCGCTCGCCGAGCGCGCCGGCCTCGGCTGGATCGGCAAGCACACCAACCTGCTGGCGCGCGACGCCGGTTCCTGGTTCTTTCTCGGCGAGCTCTACGTCGACCTGCCGCTGCCGGTCGACGCGCCGGCGAGCGACCACTGCGGCACCTGCCGCGCCTGCCTCGACGCCTGCCCGACCGGCGCCATCGTCGCGCCCTACGAGCTCGACGCGCGCCGCTGCATCTCCTATCTCACCATCGAGCTGCGCGGCAGCATCCCGGAGGACCTGCGGCCGCTGATCGGCAACCGCATCTACGGCTGCGACGACTGCCAGATGGTCTGCCCCTGGAACCGCTACGCCGAGCTCGCCGCCGAACCGGACTTCGCCCCGCGCCACGGCCTCGACGCCCCGCGGCTGGTCGATCTGTTCGCCTGGAGCGAGGACGAGTTCCTGAAATACACCGAGGGCTCGGCGATCCGCCGCATCGGCCACGACTGCTGGCTGCGCAACATCGCCGTCGCGCTCGGCAACGCGCCGACCTCGGACGCGGTGGTCGGCGCGCTGCGCGCGCGGGTGGATCATTCTTCGGAGTTGGTGCGGGAGCACGTACGGTGGGCGCTAGCGCGCCATACCGCACCGCACCGAGATCACCAGCGACAAGGAATGTAAGTTCGACCACAGCGTACGTTGAAACCCGCCCTTGGATATCACACAAAACCTGCATCGATCCCGATTACTGCCCTTGATCAGCGGCCGACGGTTTCGAGCCGATGTTTGTCTTGTCGGCATAAGGTGCTCGCCCTTCGAGCTTGCCGGAACGTGGATTGGGTGGTGATTCTGTTGCAGAATTCGGCACTCCAGGAAATTCGGGGGCAACGTGCCGTGCCGGCGTGATCACGGCCTTCATTAGCTTGGCTTCGTCCGATTTTTCGGATACGCAAATTTGATCGCGCACCTCAGGAGCGACTTCCCTGCAGTTGGACGCAATCAGTTCGTACAACAATCGCTGATTCTTGGCGGAACGACCGCTTCGCGCCGTCCATTTTGAGGCCGCGAGCTCCTCCTCGAAATGCTGTCGCCAGATCTGCCATTCGTCCAACTGGTCCGCACTGCGTGGCTCGGCTCGTCGTCCTGGGCCGCTGCCGAGCCTGCGCAGGTATATTCTCTCTGGATCCAAATCAGCACCACCCGTTGAGCGAGGACGACCGGAGCCACGACTGGCTACCATAGCCGCCGGACTAATGCCACGAAGCTCGCGATGCTCATATCCGTTCTTGTACACACGAATCATAGGGTCAAGTCCGCTCGCGAGCATCCATCCCGACGGAGCGGATAGCCCCCCTTTCCATCCGGCTATCCGAAAACGCCCGTCCGCGTCGGTTTGCACTTGTTCTGTATAGAGCCGCGGCGACCCATCGGCTATTGTGGTTCCAGCGGACGACACCAGGACCCACGACGCACTGACGACAGCCCCCTGGATCGGTTCCTGGGTGAAAGGGTCGAGCACGCGGCCACTAAACTCGGTGGCAAGGTATCGATGCCGATCGTTGTCCTGGGCCCACGCGGCCATAGGGCCGGCGACCGAGATGGCCAGCACGAAGGTCAAACACCTGAGGATTTTCTGCACCGAGAAAATTCTCCTAGAATACCACCCTGATCGTCTTCGGATTCACTTCGACGGCCGGAGGCAGCTTGTCGATCTCTGAGCTTGCGATATCCTTGGGTATCGTTGCAGTGGCACCTTCGTTGTGCTGAAAGAAGTACTCTTCTTGCCAGAAGTAATGGCTCCGGGCACGCCGAACCGGCGCCGCGATATCCTCCGGAAGTGAAAGCCAGCGATTCACGGCCTGAAATTCAGTGTAGTTCTTTTTTGACTCGACGTTTGTAGATGCGCTGGTAATGATCAGCCCGGTTTCATGGACCCCTATTAGATATTGCGTATGCCGATAACCGATTCCTCGATAGTTTATTTTCACATCATCCGAATCGGTTAAATAGGAGACACGAAAATATGTTCCGGGCGCCAAATGCGCGACAGCAAGCACGGGTTTCGTCGGCTTGAACCAGAACGTCATATCCGTCAGGTCAAGCGCATCCAAACGCTCCAGACCTGAGGTCGCTGAGGCCCGTTGAAAGAGGTCGGGGTCGCTTTCAATCTGTGCATAGCTGTAAAACTGCCGATCTACCATAAAGAAATCCGAGCCGTTGAAAAACGAGAAATACGTCGGTTCGCGTAGATCTTTGGTCGCAACCACGACCGCGTCCTGCTCGCTGCCCAACACGCCACGATAGACGACCTGAAGCTTGAGGTCGGTGGCGTTGATCGGGATTGGTGTTTCGAAAGTGAATGTATACGCCTTCGGCGGCGTATCCGGACTGCTCGAAAGAACGACGTCGACAATCGGCTTGGACACGAGTATTTCTTCGTCGGCAGTTCGATAATCCTTTAACAGACATCCGTTCCACGTCTGCTTGGGATCGTTTTCGCTTGCCGGAGGCCGAAATTCACCTTCGAGGTCCGATTTATAACAGACGTTTCGCCGGAACTTCGCCACCGCCACCAAGGTTCCCTGAGCCATTTCCTGAGGAAATGTGCCGCTTGGTTCCACGATGGCAGGTGTGATATTTCGCAATTTCAACTTTATGGACTTGAATCCGTCGCTGTCTTTCTTGTTGGTCTGACTGTGGTCAATAACGGCGTATACGCCCTCGTCAGGCGGCTGAATTTCCAATCGACCGCGGAAAAAGTGATCGATGAATCCAGCTCCATATGCCGTCGCCCGCGGAATCAGCAGTTCGGCCATCGGGTCGTAGTTGTACCGATTCAGCGTGTACACGGGTCCCCTCTGCCTCTCTTCCAGGAATTGATCCCATGCTCCTCTTGTCGTCAGACGGACATCGGATTGAATTGTTTGTGTCACACTGTCAAAGACCGGTCGAGTGTAGAGCTCAAGCGACACTGGAAATGGCAACGGTTGATGTTGCCAGTTGAGTGGCAGCAGCTCTCTACCATACAGGTTGGCGTTCTCGGTCGGATCCTGGAAGCGATTGGTGCCTAAGTTTGTGCCTGCGGTGAAGAACCCTCGGTTGGAGTAATCCGCGATGCCAAGTCGCCCATGCACCGCCGTCGTATGATGACGAGTGCTGAAAAATGATCTGTATTCATTGAACGTTACCTTGGGATATTCGAAATACGGGAGGCCGGTCGTGACGACCACACTTCGTGACGATGGCAAGATATACGCTTCGCGCAACGCTCGCGCATTGGTGTACTCTTCATACACGCTTTCCTCGCCCGTAAGATGCTCAGAACATACACCGGCATGACTGTCATTTCGTGTATGCTGAGGTTGCGCGGCATCTTGGATCAGGTGCAGCACGTTTCCGAGAGTACGGAACATTGATGCCCAATAGGCATTGCGCTGTTGTCTGGTCTGAGCCACGGTACTTCCAATCGCCGACCTGCCCGTGAGCGCGCGATACATCGCTTCACGCGCGTCCAGAATCGTGAAGCGATTGACCCGATTGGGATTTATCGAGTCGGGATCCGAAAACACATCCGTAGTGCCCAGCCCCCAGTCGGGCGATCTTTCCGTATGGCCCGCTGTCGGATGCAATGCACGCCCCGCTATCGGGTCGTAAAAATGACTGAGGGGGCGGCTGACTTCCTCTTCCTGGGGAGTTCCTGAAAACGCGAAGCATATGCGGGTATGCAAGTAATCATCTTCGCGAATTGCGCCACGGACGAGCCAGCTGTCGATCGAAAGCCGCCTTTGCCTAAGGATGTCAGGCATACGGCGTCTTTCAAGTTCGTATTCGAGCACCTCACGAAGCTCAATATTGTTCGTTTTCGGATCCAGAATCACAAAGTATTGATTGCCGAATGGGTCGGATCCGTTTCTAATATCGAGATCAGCAAGTATTTCCGGCCCCCACAATACAGACTGAATGATCGATCCCCACGTCATGCGAGAGTGTGTTTGGATCTCGTATGCGGTGGCCGCGGCCGCATAACTTGACATCGCAATCGCCATTATGCAAGTTCGAAGAGTATTCATGTCTTAAGTGCCGGGTGGATGGTCCCTGAGGAATTGGCGCATCATTTCCTCACCGCCGATTTCAATAAAATCGATATCGTAGCGGATGACGTAAACCGATACCTGGTCCTCACTTGTCGATGCCAGCGACTCGGCCTCCGCGAGCATGGCCTTGAGGGGCGGCAGCGCCTGCCTCATGCGCTGACTGCGCGGAGAGCAGGAGGCATTGCCGGCCAATTGCGCGAGATACTCCACTCGCTGGCTGGCTGTTCCGACAAATGGCACTACATACACATCATTGTCGTATGCGCCGGTATAACGAAATCCAGCCTTATAAGCGATAGGGATTTGCACTCTGCGGGACGAGCCCGGATAGGGTGCCAGCTTGATCCAGGCGGGGATGCGGTATTGCCCTTGGGCGTCCGTCACCGTCGATTCAATATGCTCGCACACCGTTCCGCTCCACCCGTAGGAGGCCTTCCAAACAAGAAACACAACTGCCCCTTCGACCGGTTCGCCGCTACCTTCAATCGTGACTGTTCCAACAATGGTCTTGCTCCACTGGATCGGGAATCTGAAGTACAGAATGACGGCGAGAAGGCAGACAAAAATACCGGCGGTGACTCGGATCCACCGGCGGCTTCGACGCGCTGGCCTTTTCTGTGGTAGCTCAACCATTGTCACATTCCGTTTATGCGCCAGACGCCGTCCTGCGCTTTGATGAAGTCTAGCAAATAGCCCCTCTGCTCGCCGTTTTCGGTACGAATGAGCACATATTCGGCATGGTTCTCCCCGAGAGCAACGGGATGCAGGGAACCCATCTGATCGACTACCAAGGGCAGATCGTCCTTGAGCGCCAGAAACACCCCGCGATACTTTTCGCGCATGCTCGGCGAGATATTGAGCAACGCGCCCTCGATGTCGCCATTGCGCAAGTGATCGATCATGTTCTGGTATATTGCCTGAAGCGAGGTATCGACGGCCTCGACCGGCTTGACGACGACCGGCCGAACGAGCTGATACAGTTTGCCGGTGCTGTCTTTGACCAGAACACGTGCTTCGTAGACTCCTGGATCGAGATAAGTGGTTTCAACCGGCGTGGCGCCGTCGGTGGTCGAAAAGTCAACTTCATCATCGCC
>DASWHF010000034.1:0-7617 GCA_036393295.1 Acidiferrobacterales bacterium | reverse complement strand
AGCAGGCCGAGCAACAGCAGGAAGGCCCAGATGAGCTTCACTTCAGCCCCGGCGGCGAGGGGTTTGCTTGGTGACCGGCGCGCCGGGAACAAGTTCCTGAGCGCTGCGTCACATCTCCGCGCGGCGTTCCGGAACTCCGTGGCGCGAGGCCGGTCTGTCGCTGCGAAGAGAGCTGGCGGTCAATGTTCCCAGCCCATCTTCGCCTCCAGTTCTCGGGGGAGGCTGGCAGGCGATGACGGACGCGGGCGTGGCGGCTCTCAGAGTGAAGTTGCATCGGGCACCCAGGAGAGCAAGCCATGCATCACCCGCTCCAGATATCCGACCGTTCCATCTCCTCCGTTCCGGCCCGGCGGCTGCCCTGCCCCGATGGACCGCCCGCGCGCCGCTGGCGCGTGAAACCGGTTGCGATCCTCACGGCGGCCCTGATGATGGCGCTGGCGGCGCCGGACGCGGCCGCCGCGCTGTCGCGTTGGAGCGCCAGCAACAACCGGATCTACGTCTATGGCGGCGGCAGCATGACGCTGACCGATATCCGCGCCACCACCCCGAGCCTGCCCGACGCCGCGCTGCAGCGGGTCGATCCCGCGGCCAATATCTGGCTGCTGACCGCGAACATCGTGGTCGAGGAAGACACGACGCTGCTGCTGAGCGGCGACGTCAGCGAACTGCGCCTGCTCAGCAACCCGTCCACGGCGCCGGCGACCGACGTGACCAATTTCATCTCGATCACGGCCGGCAATTTCGACGCCGGCTCGACCACCGCGGGCGGCGGCACGGTCCGCGTCGACGGCGTGAAAGTGACGTCGTGGGACAGCGGGGCCGGCGGTCCGGACACCAACTCGGCGGATGGCCGCGCCCACATGCGCGCGCGCTCGGCGATCCTCAATGCCCTGCCGCGGACGTCCCGGATGGACATTCTCAACAGCGACGTCGGCTACCTCGGCTTCGAAGCGTCCGAGCGCTATGGCCTGTCGTGGAAGGCCAACGGCGATCTCGCCCTGGTCGACGTGCTCGGCGACGTCAAGAATTCGACGATCCACCATAACCATTACGGCGTCTATTCGTTCGGCCTGCAGGGCGGGCAGTGGACCGGCAACGAAGTCCACAGCAACGACGGCTACGGGTTCGACGCGCACGACCACAGCGACGACCTCGTCATCGACGGCAACAACGTCCATGACAACGGCAAGATCGATCCGAAAGGCAAGCACGGCATCATCCTGTCGGAGAGTTGCCTGCGGGCGCAGATCACCAACAACACGTCGAGCGCCAACGGCGGCAGCGGCGGCGGCAACGGCATCATGCTGCACAACTTCGCCGACGACGCCATCGTCGAGGGCAACACCACGAACGGCAACGTCGACGCCGGCATCGCAGTGTTCTGCTCGGCCGGCGCGCTGGTCAAGGACAACATGATCTCGGGCAACGGCAAGTACGGCATCCGGCTGACCGTGGGCGCGCGCGGCAACACCGTCGAGGGCAACCAGATCAGCGGCAGCGGCGAGTACGGGATCTTCATGCAGCCGGCCACCGACAGCAACGCGGTCTGCGGCGACCTGACGCCGCGCGACAACACCTTCACCGGCAACACCGTCGGGACGTCGGGCATCACGGGCCTCAAGATCACCGACGCCACCAACAACGCGTTCACCGGCAACACGCTGGACGACGGCGTGTCGGTCCGCAACGCGACCTCGACGTCGGAACAGACCGTGTCCTTCCGCGAGAACACGTTCGGGTCGGGCGCCGTCGTGCGCCTCGATGGCGCGGTGGATCGCCCGCTGCGCGCCGATTTCACCAAGACCGCCCGCGCCAGCCTCGAGGTCGACACGGGCTCCCTGGCCCGGTTCACCGACGACGCCGGCGCGATCTTCGACCTGGCGCGCGACCTGCTGGTCTCGGTCACCGGCTCCGACTCCGCGATCGACCTGAACGCGGACAACGCGGGCGCGGCCTTCGTCGTCGACACCCGGCCGCTGTTCGTGACCACGGACGGCTCGCTCGTCGAAGTGGCGCCGACGCTGTGGGAAACCAGCGGCGACCGGCGCAAGACCTGGATCGCCCGCGCCGCGAACGGCGGGAGCGCCGTCCAGTACCGTGTGGGCGACCTGGGCCCCGGCGTGTCCTACGACGTCGCCCGCGGGGGCACCGCCGTCGGCGCCTTCACCGCCGACGGCAACGGCCAGATCGCGTTCTCCGATACGCCTGGGGATACCGCCACGCAAACGTACGCGCTGACGCGCTCGGCGGCGCAGCCGCAGGCCGGCGGCGGCTCGGGTGGCGGTGGCGGGGCCGGGGATCCGGCCTGGCTGCTGGGGCTCCTGGTGGCGGCTCTGCGCGGCGCGCTTCGGCGCCGCGCCGTCCTGCCGGCACTGGCAGGGCGCCGGTGAATGCCGGCGTCCTGCCCTTCTTGATCCAATCGCCGGGGCGCGACGGCGCCGGCCGGTCAGGCGCCTTGGGGCCGATGTGTCAAGATGCCGCGAGCCCGATCTCCCAGAAAATCGAGCCGTGTCCAGGAAAGCCAAGCCCAAGAGTTTCGATGCGACGTTCATGGCGTCCACCGGCGAGCGCAAGCGGCGCACCGTCGAGAACGTCCCCGAGCGCATCGGCAAGTACCTGATCCGCGGCGAGCTCGGCCGCGGCGCGGGCGGCATCGTTTACAAAAGCTACGACCCGTTCGTGAAGCGCGACGTCGCGGTCAAGATCGCGCGCCACCAGGGCGACGGCTCGATCGCGCCGGAGGACACCGAGGAAGGCCGCGCGTTCTTTGCCGAGGCGCGCGCCGCCGGCATGCTGCAGCACCCGAACATCGTCCAGCTCCATGACGCCGGCGCCGAAGGCGACCTGTTCTACCTGGTCATGGAGTACGTCGACGGCGCCACGCTGCTGCCGCTGTGCAATCCGCACGCGCCGCGGCCGCCGGTGGAGCGGGTGCTCGAGATCATCTTCAAGTGCGCCAACGCGCTGGGTTACTCGCACACGCGCGGCATCCTGCACCGCGACATCAAGCCCAGCAACATCATGCTGACGCAGTCCGGCGTGCCGAAAATCATGGATTTCTCGATCGCCGAGATCAACACCGACACGCAGAGCGGGTTCGCACTGTCGCAGAGCCTGCTCGGCTCGCCGCTGTACATGTCGCCGGAGCAGGTCCGCATGGAGCCGCTGACGCCGGCCTCGGACCTGTATTCGCTCGGCGCCGTGATGTACCAGATGCTGACCGGCGCGCCGCTGTTCCGCGCGCCCGACCTGCGCACGCTGTTCCAGATGATCGAGCACACGGCGCCGCCGCGCGTCGAGGATTCGCGGATCGACGTTTCGCCGGAGGTCTGCAGCGTGGTATCGCGCCTGCTGCAGAAGCGGGCGCGCGACCGCTACCAGACCGGCCAGGAGCTGGCCGGCGAGCTGGCCCGGCTGTTCGACGCGTTGCGCATGCAGGAGCGGCAGCTGGCGCGCCGCGACAACAGCAACTCGCTGCGCCGGCTGCGCTTCTTCGACCGGTTCAGTGACAGCGAGATCGAGGAAGTGCTCAACGCCAGCTCGCTGAGCAACCACGCCGCCGGCTCGGTCATCGTGCAGGAAGGCGAGATCGAGAACGCGTTCTATATCGTGGTGCTCGGCAGCGCCGAGGTCCGGCGCATGGGCCGGGCCCTGCACCGTCTCGAGAAGGGCGACTGCTACGGCGAGGCCGGGTTCCTGTCGACGCAGCGCAGCACCTGCTCGGTGATCGCCGACAGCCAGGTGCTCGCGCTGAAGGTCAGCGGCACGCGGCTCGAGCAGCGCAGCGAAGGCTGCCAGCTGCGCTTCTACAAGACCTTCCTCGAGTCGATGATCTACCGGCTTTCCATGACCAGCGCGAAGGTGGCAGGCACGAAGGGCTGATCAGGCCGCCCGCCGCAGCTCGGCGGGAAAGCGCACCTCGAACACCGCCCCCTGGCCGGCGGCGCTGGTCGCGCTGATGGTGCCGCCGAGCATCTGCGTCACCAGGTTGTAGACGATGTGCATGCCCAGGCCGCTGCCGCCCGAGCCGCGCCGGGTGGTGAAGAACGGATCGTAAATGCGGCCCAGGTTCTCGGGTGGGATGCCGACGCCGTCGTCGGCGTAGCGCAGCACGATCCAGCCCTGGTCCTCGGCGACCGTGATCCGGATCGCGCCGGTCCGCCCGGCCGGAAACGCGTGCGCCAGCGAGTTGCTGATGAAGTTGGTCAGGATCTGCGCCAGCGCGCCGGGATACGAGTCGACGACCAGTGCGGCCGGGCATTCGACCGTGACCTTGTGCGGCGTGCGGTTCAGTTTGGGCGCCAGGCTCAGCAGCACTTCGTCGATGTAGGCCCGCACCTCGAACCGGCGCCGCTCGCCGCTCGACTGGTCGACCGCGACCTGCTTGAAGCTCTGGATCAGGTCGGCGGCGCGCTGCAGGTTCTTCAGCAGGATCTGGGTCGACTCGCCGGCCACGGCGAGGAAGCGGTCGAGCTCGGAGCGGGTCAGCGTGGCGTTGGCCTGCTGCTGCTGCACGCGCTGGGCCCAGTCCTGCAGGGTCGACGCCGCCGTCACGCCGATGCCGACCGGCGTGTTGATCTCGTGCGCGACGCCGGCGACCAGCGAGCCCAGCGAGGCCAGCTTTTCGCTCTGTACCAGCTGCGCCTGGGCAATGCGCAGCTGCCGGAGCGCCTGCTCCAGGTCCTCGTTGGCGCGCGTCTTCTCGGAGACCTCGATCGCCAGCACGTCGCGCGTCTCCTGCAGGTCGCGCTCGCGCGCGGCCAGCTGCTCGAGCAGTTTCTTGAAGTCCTGCACCAGCTGGCTCATCTCGGGACGCGCCGCCTCGTCGGGCAGCGGGCGCACGGTCACCTGCGGTCCGGCCTCCGGCTGGGGCCGCGCGCGCGACAGGTCGATCACGCGCAGCTCGAGCGAGCGGTTGGCGGCGCGCAGCGCATCCTCGGCCTGCTGGCGCTCGCTCATCAGCGTCAGCAGCTCGCGTTCGCGGCGCTGCAGCTCGTCGACACGGCGCCGCTGCAGTCGCATGCCGACGTAGACGGCGGCTGCGAGCACGAGCAGGTAGACCAGGTAGAACGAGCGGCGCTGCCAGAACAGCGGCTTGAGGTAGATCGCCTGGCTCGCGCCGGCCTCGTTCCAGACGCCGTCGTTGTTGCTGGCCATCACGCGGAACGTGTAGCGGCCGGGCGGCACGTTGGTGTACTGCGCCGAGCGACGCGTGCCGGCCTGGACCCATTCCTCGTCGAAGCCCTCGAGCTTGACGCGGAACTGGACCTTTTCGGGCGCGAGGAAGCTCAAGGCGGTGTACTCGAATTCGAGCTTCTGGCGCCCGGGCGGCAGCGCGATCTCGGCCGCCGGGGCCGCGGGCTTGCCATTGACCAGCAGCTGCTCCAGCACGACCGGCGGCGGCTCCATGTTGAGCGGCAAGTGGTCCGGGTCGACCGCGGCGATCCCGCGGATGGTCGGGAACCACAGCCGGCCGTCGCGCCCCTTCCAGCCGGCCGGCTGGTGGGCGCCGTTGCACTCGTTGCTGCGCATGCCGTCGGCCAGGCCGTAGGCGACATGGCTGACCGACGTGATCCGCCCCGCGGCGAAATCGTCGAGCTCGCGCTTGCTCACGCGATAGACGCCGGTGTTCGAGCTCATCCAGAGATTGCCGTGGCCGTCCTCGAGGATCTGGAACACCACGTCGTCGAGCAGGCCTTCGCGGGTGGTGTAGACGGTGAACTTGCCGTCGCGGTAGCGGTTCAGCCCGCCGCCGAAGGTGCCGATCCACAGCGTGCCGTCGCCGTCCTCGTAGATCGACAGGACCAGGTCGTTCGACAGCCCCTGCTGCTTGGTCAGGGCGGTGAACTTGCCGTCCTGGTAGCGGTTCAGGCCGCCGCCGAGCGTGCCGATCCACAATTCGCCGCCGCGGCCTTCGAGCAGGTAGCGGATGTCGTTGCTGGTCAGCCCGTCGGCCGTCGTCAGCGCGTGGAAGCGCCCGTTGTCGAAGCGGTGCAGGCCGCCGGAGCGCGTGCCCGCCCACAGCGTGCCCTTGCTGTCCTCGAGCAGCGACAGCACGGTCTCGTTCTGCAGGCCCTGCGCGCGCGAATAGTGCTGGAATCTCCCCTGGCTGAAGCGGTTCAGGCCGCCGCCCAGCGTGCCGGCCCAGAGCGCGCCGTCACGCGTCTGCGCGAGCGACAGCACCACCTCGTTGGACAGGCCGTCCTTGCGGCCGAACGTCCTGAAGGCGCCGTCCTGGTAGCGGGCGAGGCCGCCGAACGTGCCGATCCACAGCGCGCCGTCGCGGTCCTCGAGGATGGCGCGCGCGTTGTCGTTGGGCAGGCCTTCGAGCGTGGACCAGGCGATGAACTTGTTGTCCTTGAGACGGTTGAGCCCGCCGGCGTCGGTGCCGATCCACAGGCTGCCTTCGCGGTCCTCGTAGAGCGCGCCGATGCTGTCGCTGGACAGGCCCTGCTTGCTCGTGAACGCGGCGAAGCGGCCCTGGCTGAACCGGTTCAGGCCGCCGCCGTCGGTGCCCAGCCACAGGTTGCCCGCGCGGTCGCGGTAGATCGCCCGGATGTTCTCGTTGGACAGGCCGTCGCGGACCCGGTACGCGGTGATGCGGCCCTCCTGCAACCGGTTGAGGCCCGCGCCCGTGCCGACCCACAGGCTGCCGTCGGCGTCGGCGAACATGGCGTAGACGGTGTCGTGGGTCAGGCCCTGGCGCGTGGTGTAGGCGGTGAACTTGCCGTCGCGGAAGCGGTTCAGGCCGCCGCCGTCGGTGCCGATCCAGAGATTGCCCTGGGCGTCGCCGTGCAGTGCGTAGACGGTATCGTTCGAAAGGCCTTCGCGCGTCGTGTAGACGGTGAACTTGCCGTCGCGAAAGCGGTTCAGGCCGCCGCCGCGCGTGCCGATCCAGAGGTCGCCCGCGCGGTCCTGCCAGAGCGCCTGGATGTGGTCGTTCGACAGGCCGTTCTCCTTCGAATAATTCGTGAACGCACCGTCGCGGTAACGGGTCAGGCCGCCGCCGCGCGTGCCGATCCACAGGCTGCCGTCGCGGTCCTCCAGCAACTGCCAGACGTCGTTGTGGCGGATGGCCGGCGTGTTGCGCGTGTTGAACACCGCGAAGCGGATGCCGTCGAAGCGGGCCAGGCCCTCCTGGGTCGCGAGCCACAGGTAGCCGTCGCGCGTCTGCAGGATCGAGAACACCGAGTTCTGCGGCAGGCTGCCCTCGGCCTGGTCCGCGGCCCAGGCGCGGTGGCTGTACTGGGTCACCGCGAGTTCGGGGTTCAGGGCCAGCGCCGGCCCGGGCAGGGCGGCGGCCAGCACCAGCGCCAGCACGGCGCGTCCGGGGCGCCGCGTGAAGGCCGGCTGGATCAAGGCTTTCGCCCGTGCCAGCACTGCACGCGGGTCGTCTCGGTCATCGAGGGAATCCCAATCACCAGGCGGCGGAAGCTGGAATCCTACCGCGACCCTGCTACGACGTGCGCATGGTTCGACCAAGGTGGCATGGCACTTTGGGGGCCCCAGGGCGTATACAGGGACGGGATTTCAGGGGACTTGCGCCATGGCCCATCGCCACGGGATTCGCACAGGGTTGCCGGCCGTGCTGCTGGCGTTCGCGTTGATCGGCGCCTC
>DASWHF010000033.1:0-46471 GCA_036393295.1 Acidiferrobacterales bacterium | reverse complement strand
GGCACCTCGATGTCGGCTCATCACATCCTGGGGCTGTAGCCGGTCCCAAGGGTATGGCTGTTCGCCATTTAAAGTGGTACGCGAGCTGGGTTCAGAACGTCGTGAGACAGTTCGGTCCCTATCTGCGGTGGGCGTTGGAGAATTGAGAGGATCTGTCCTTAGTACGAGAGGACCGGGATGGACGGACCTCTGGTGTACCGGTTGTCATGCCAATGGCACAGCCGGGTAGCCAAGTTCGGACGGGATAACCGCTGAAAGCATCTAAGCGGGAAACCCACCTCAAGATGAGATCTCCCTGAGAGTTTACTCTCCTGTAGGTTCGTCGAAGACTACGACGTTGATAGGCAGGGTGTGTAAGCGCGGTAACGCGTTGAGCTAACCTGTACTAATTGACCGTGAGGCTTGACCATATAACACCCAAGCAGTTTTGGGTGCGGTCCAATGCCGATGACATATCCACGCCTGAAACCAACTACCCGAATTATTTTACGCTGCGGCCTCGCCGGAAACGGCGGGGCGGCACACCGGTTTGCCTGGTGGCCATAGCGAGCGGGAACCACCCGATCCCATTCCGAACTCGGAAGTGAAAACGCTCAGCGCCGATGATAGTGTGGGGTTTCCCCACGTGAAAGTAGGACACCGCCAGGCTCTTATCACGAAGCCCCTGCCGTTCTCACACGGCAGGGGCTTTTTCTTGGGTCGCGCGGGGGCACGGTGCTGCGCGCACCCGCCCCTGCGAGAGGATGAACCGGCTGAAATACCGGACGGAGCGGCTTGCGTCGACCCGGATGGTGGCTAGATTGTAGAGACAGGACATAGTTAATCACATCGCCGCGAGCTGACGACACGGGCGCGTCAGCCGGGCGCGGGCCGCGGGAAATGGACTTCAATCGGGGATCAGCGCGGATTTTGCACCTAACTCATAGAATTTGGCCGATTCCCACGCACGCCAAGCAAGACAAGGGGCACTCGTGACATATATTTCGACGCTGCTTCCGCGAGTTAGACATCGTCTCACCCGCGGCTGGCCGCGCGCCAGCCGGCGCCGGGTGGCCCCCGAGCCGCCACACGCGGCCGCCCAGCCGGCGCTCAGCGTCACACCGCAACGTGAGGTACCGGCATTTCCGCCGCGCCCCGACGCCGACTCCCGACGCCGGCTGCGCCTGCTGAGCTATAACATCCAGACCGGCATCGCCACCGCCAAGTATCACCACTACGTCACTCACAGCTGGAAGCATGTCCTGCCGCATCCGCAGCGTGTCGAGAACCTGAATGCCATCGCCGGCTTCCTCGGTGAATTCGATATCGTCGGCTTGCAGGAGGTCGATGGCGGCAGCCTGCGGTCGGGTTTCGTCAACCAGACCCAGTACCTGGCCGGCAAGGCGAATTTTCCCTTTTGGCACGACCAGACCAACCGCGATCTCGGCAAACTCGCCCAGCACAGCATCGGTTTGTTGAGCCAGCTGCGGCCGGAGCGGTTGGTCGAATACAAGCTTCCCGGGATGATTCCGGGCCGCGGCGTGCTAAGCGCCCATTTCGGCGCCGGCGAATCGGAGCTGGTGGTGCTGATTCTGCACCTGTCACTCGGTCAGCGCGCACGCCTGCGTCAGCTCGCCTTCGTCAGCGAGCTGATCAACGGTTGCCCGCATGCAGTGGTGATGGGTGACCTCAATTGCCGTGCCGACAGCCGCGAAATGGCCTGGCTGCTGCGCAATACGGCGCTGAGCGCGCCCCGGCCGGACCTCCACACTTTCCCGAGTTGGCGCCCGCTGCACAACATCGATCACATCCTGGTCACACCGTCGCTCGTGGTCGAGCGCGTCGAACCGCTGGATTACGTCTATTCGGACCACCTGCCGTTGGCCATGGACGTGGTGCTGCCCCGGGGTCTCGATCTCGACGGCGGTGGCTTCCCGGATCGCGATCAGGCGCTCGCTGTCGGGCTTTAGACGAAAAAAACGGCAGGGCGGATACCTCCCGCCCTGCCGTCCAGTCCAGTCGAACGTCAGGCTGCGTGCGACTTGCCGGCGTACCGTTCCTTGGCCTTGCGTGCGGTCTTGGCCTCGTCAGGGCTGTAGGCCTTGCCCGACCACAGCATGGCATAGGCGATTTCCTCGTTGCCGTTCTCGCACAGCTCCAGAACCTGCTTGAACAGCGGCTGGAAGGTGTCGCTGCGGTGCGACTGCTCGTGTTCCTCGAGCGAGCGCCAGAAAGTCACCACCAGGGCCTCTTTGTTCTTCAGCGGGCTCTCGACGGCCTGGCCGACGGTGCTGCCCTCGTTGGAGATGGCGCCGCTGTTCAGGGCGACGAACCCACCGACGAAACCGGTGTCGGAATGGTAGGTCTTGACGTTCTCACACAGTATCGCCACCCGCTCCTGCAGGTCGTCCACCGTGTACTGCGGCTTCAAGATCACACGGTTGACAGTCACGACGCCGTCACTCGGGAAATTCGGAATCAGGCTGGACATGGCTATGACCTCCTATGGGTAGATCAGGCTGGCTTATACATCAGTATTTAATAAAATACTATTGTATACTGGTATAGTCAAGATTAGATCCAAACCCTTGGATTCCTGGAGTTTTTAAGTGATTTCAACTACTTGCGGACATTACCGGCCGCATGCGGTATGCTTGCCGGCAAGACTGTCTCCGTATCACGGATCGCCGGCCGCAGTCCGTTCAGGCGGTCGTCCGAAGGAGGGTGTCATGGAAATGCGCGAATGCCAGCGCCGCCCGATGGACCGCGAAGTTCTCGTCCAAGCGTCCCCCACCGCCGCCCATGCCTGCCGACTCAAGGATCTCACTCTCGACGGCGCCTACGTGGCCGGCGGCAGCACCGCCGGCCTTGAGACGGGGGCCGTTGTTTCTCTTGGGATCAGTGTGAGCGATGACGGCGGGATACGCCGCTTCGTGGTGCCGGCCCGGGTGGTCAGGACGGCGCCGGGTGGCGCCGGGCTGCGGCTCGGTGCCATGGATTTGGGCGCCTACAGCGCGCTGTTGAATTTATTGTTTCCGGCGACCCCCGACAGCCGGGCCGGCCAGCCGGCTGCGGCCGTCACCCACGAATGAGCCCGGGCGTTAAGCGCGGAGCGGAGAAGCGCGGCGTTCAGGAACGAAACGTGAGGTGCAGCAAGGCGCTGTAGGCGTCGACGTCCGCGTCGCTGAAGCTCAAGCCCGCGCCGCGGCGATCCACCGAGCGGACCTGGGCCTGGAAGACATGGGTCTTGACCTTGCCGTTGGCGCGCAGCTTGAGCGCCAGTTCGACGGATTCGTTTTTGGTCAGCCGCGTCAGGCTGCCGTCCGAGGCGAGCACGTACACACCGTGCATGCTGAGATCCTTGATGTCGCAGCGGCGATAACCGTAACCGCCGAATCGCATCATGGCATCGAGCACCACCGGCCGGTCACCGGTGTCTTCCTTGTCGCGTTTCATCCGATCCTCCATGAAGGGTGAGATCCTTCCGAACTATACGCGCGCGGGTCCGCGATGCCAGAACCGTCATCGGCCTGAGATGCCGCTTCGTCCGCCGCCGCGCGCGCCGCACCCCTCGTCTGCGCGCATCCGCCGCCGGTCTCGCCGGCGCCCGTTGTCCAGTGAAGCATCACAACTGCGGTTATGCACCGGATCAGCGGTAAAGGCCTGCACCGCGCTTTCGCGCGAGTGCGCTCAGCCGGCGCGCGGTTGCAGCGCCGTCGTCTGGAGTATCGTGGTGGCGATCTCCTCGACCGACATGCGCGTGGTATCGATCCACGGCACGCCCGCGGCGCGATACAGGGACTCGGCCTGGTGCACCTCGCGCTGGCATTGTTTGAGTGAGGCGTAGTGGCTGCCCGGTTGGCGTTCCTGGCGGATCTCTTGGAGCCGGCGCGGATCGATGCTCAGGCCGAACAGTTTGGTGCGCCGCCCGGCCAGCGCCGCCGGCAGTCGCGGATTCTCGAAGTCGTCCTCGGTGAGCGGATAGTTGGCCGCGTAGATACCGTAGGTGAGCGCCAGGTACAGGCAGGTCGGCGTCTTGCCGGAGCGCGAGACGCCGAGCACAATCAGCTCGGCGCGATCGTAGTCGACCTCGTTGAGACCATCGTCGGTCGCGAGCGCGAAGTTGACGGCGTCCATGCGCAGCGTGTAGCGCCCGGTATCGAGCGCGCCGTGGGTCACGCCGACCGCCCGCGCCGCCGGGCGGCCGAATTCCGCCTCGAGCGGCGCGATGAAGGCGTCTACCAGATCCAGCACCAGACCGCCACCGCGCGCCAGCTCGGCGCGTACCGCCGGATCGATGATGGTCGTGAACACGATCGGCCGGATGCCGAGCTCGCGCGCGCTTTGCTCGATGACGCCGGCGGCGGCGCGCGCCCGCTCCGGCGTGTCGATGAAGCGCAGCGTCGACTTGCGGAACGCCACACCGGCGAACTGCGCGAGGATGCTCCCGCCCAGGGTCTCGACGGTGATGCCGGTGCGATCGGAGACGAAGAAGACGCCGCGTTCCATGCCGCCATTCTGCCAGAAGCCGCGCGGAAATTGACCCGGATCAGACCGCCGCGGGGCGGATGGTTTACACTGGGTCCTCGATATCCGGGCTGCGGCCGGGCGGGGTGAGGAGAAGGTCATGGCGGATTATGTCGCGCGTTTCGAGTCCCTGGGGATGAACGACGTCGCCCGTGTGGGCGGCAAGAACGCCTCGCTCGGTGAGATGATTCGCGGGCTTGCGGAGGCGGGCGTCAAGGTGCCCGGCGGCTTCGCCACCACCGCGCAGGCTTACCGCGATTTTCTCGCGCAGGGCGGCCTCGACGGGCGCATCGCCGAGCGCCTCGCCGGGCTGGACGTCGAGGACCTGCCGGCCCTGACCGCCGCCGGGCGCGCGATCCGCGACTGGATCCTGGCGGCATCGCTGCCGGCGGCGCTCGACGCCGCGGTGCGCGCCGCCTACCGGGCGATGGCGCAGGAATCGGGCGGCGAGCCGAGCGTGGCGGTGCGGTCCTCGGCGACCGCCGAGGACCTGCCCGAGGCGTCGTTCGCCGGCCAGCAGGAGACGTTTCTGAACGTGCGCGGCGAGGAACGCGTCGTGACGGCCGTCCACCAGGTCTATGCCTCGCTGTACAACGATCGCGCCATTGCCTACCGCGTGCACCACGGCTTCGATCACCGCCAGGTGGCGCTGTCGGCCGGCGTGCAGCGCATGGTGCGCAGCGACCTCGGCGCCAGCGGCGTGATGTTCACGCTCGACACCGAATCGGGATTCCGTGACGCCGTGTTCATCACCGCTGCCTACGGCCTCGGCGAGACCGTCGTCCAGGGCGCGGTCAACCCGGACGAGTTCTACGTGCACAAGCCCCTGCTGAAACGCGAGCGCCCGGCGATCCTGCGCCGCACGCTGGGCGAAAAGGCCATCAAGATGATCTATGCCGACGACGGCGACCCGCACGGCCGAGCGACCCGCACGGTCGAGGTCGAGCCCGCGGCGCGCGCCCGTTTTTCCTTGAGCGACGCCGAGGTCGAGGCGCTGGCGCGCCAGGCGGTGGTCATCGAGGAGCACTACGGCCGGCCGATGGACATCGAATGGGGCAAGGACGGCGGCGACGGCGAGCTCTACATCCTCCAGGCGCGCCCCGAGACCGTGAAGAGCCGCGCCACCAGCGCGCTGGTCCAGCGCTTTCATCTGGGCAGGCGCGGCGAGGTGCTGGCGAGCGGCCGTGCCATCGGCGGGCGCATCGGCGCCGGGCGCGCACGGGTGGTGATGAGCACCGCCGAGCTCGACCGTGTCCGGCCCGGCGACGTGCTGGTGACCGACATGACCGACCCGGACTGGGAGCCGATCATGAAGCGCGCCGCGGCGATCGTCACCAACCGCGGCGGGCGCACCTGCCACGCCGCCATCATCGCCCGCGAGCTCGGTATCCCGGCGGTGGTCGGCTGCGGCGACGCGACCGAGCGGCTCGGTGATGCCGACGCGGTGACCGTCTCCTGTGCCGAGGGCGACACCGGCTACGTCTACCGCGGCGAGCTGCCGTTCGAGGTGCGCGAGACCAGCCTCGAGAAGATGCCGCCGATCCCGGTGAAGATCATGATGAACGTCGGCAACCCGGAGCGCGCCTTCGACTTCCAGTGGCTGCCGAACGCCGGTATCGGCCTGGCGCGCGTCGAGTTCATCATCAACGTCATGATCGGCGTCCACCCCAAGGCGGTGCTCAATTTCAACGACCTCCCCCGGGAGCTGCGCGATGCGATCGGCGCGCGCAGCGCCGGCTACGCCGACCCGGTGGATTTCTTCGAGAAGAAGCTGGCCGAGGGGGTGGCGACCCTGGCGGCGGCCTTCCATCCCAAGCCGGTGATCGTGCGGTTGTCGGATTTCAAGTCGAACGAGTATGCCAACCTGCTCGGCGGCGAGCGCTACGAGCCCAAGGAGGAGAACCCCATGCTCGGTTTCCGCGGCGCCTCGCGTTACCTCGCCGAGGATTTCCGCGATTGTTTCGAGCTCGAGTGCCGGGCACTGAAGTACGTGCGTGACGAGATGAGGCTGACCAACGTCGAGGTCATGGTGCCGTTCGTGCGCACCGTCGACGAGGCGCGCGAGGTCGTCGCGCTGCTGGCCGCCAATGGCCTCAAGCGCGGCGACAACGGCCTGAAAGTGATAATGATGTGCGAGATCCCATCGAACGCGCTGCTGGCCGACGAATTCCTCGAGCACTTCGACGGCTTCTCGATCGGCTCCAACGACCTCACCCAGCTCACGCTGGGCCTGGACCGCGACTCGGGCCTGGTGGCGAACCGCTTCGACGAGCGCGATCCGGCCGTCAAGATGCTGCTCAAACTCGCGATCGACGCCTGTCGGCGCCGCAAGAAGTACATCGGCATCTGCGGTCAGGGGCCCTCGGACCACCCCGACCTGGCCGAGTGGCTGATGGCCCAGGGCATCGAAAGCATGTCGCTCAATCCCGACACCGTGGTCGACACCTGGATGTTCCTGGCCGGGGCTGGCAAGCCATGACCCGGACGCGGCGGCATTCCGTGCCGTGTCGTTCGCCTAGCGCCCGAGCAGGCCCAAGGACAGCCACGGCCAATAGGTGATGATCAACACCGCCGCCAGCAGAATGAAGAAGAACGGTAAGGTCGCGCGAAACACCTGGGCCACCGGTTTCTTGAAGCGGTAGCTGGCGATGAACAGGTTCATGCCCACCGGCGGCGTGAAGTAGCCGACCTGCATGTTGGCCAGGAAGATGATGCCGAGGTGCACCGGATCGACGCCGAAGCCGACCGCGATCGGCAGGATCAGCGGCACCATGATCACCAGCGCCGAAAAGATGTCGAGCATCATGCCGAGCCCCAGAAGAAACAGGTTGAGCAGGATGAGGAAGGTCAACGGATCGCTGACGCGCTCCTGCATGAGCTCGAACAACCGCATCGGAATCTGCGCGTCGATCAGCGCGTTGGTCGAGGCGAGCGACACGCCGACGATGATCAGGATGCCGCCGACCAGCACCATGGACTCGTGCATCACGTGCAGGAGCCGCCGAAAGCCGACCTCGCGGTAGACCAGCGTTTCCACCACCAGCACGTAGATCGCCGTGATCGCCGCGGCCTCCGACACCGCCAGGTAACCGCCGTAGATGCCGCCCAGCACGATGACCGGCAGCGGCAGTTCCCAGATCGCCTGGCGCACCGCCGCGCCCGCCTCGCGCCAGGAGAAGTCCTGGATCGGCTGGTGGATCGCCCGGTTCGTCCACAGGCTATAGCCGCCGAGCAACGCCAGCATCAGGATGCCCGGCAGGAGCCCAGCGAGGAACAGCTCGTCGATGCCGACGCCGCGGCCGACCTCGAGCTGCTGGGCGATCACCCCGTACAGAATCAACGGCAACGACGGCGCGAACAGCAGCCCGAGACTGCCGGAGGTGGTGATCAGCCCGAGATTGAAATTCTCGCGGTAGCCGGCCTGGGCGAGCGCCGGATAGAGCAGGGCGCCCATGGCGATTATGGTCACGCCGGAGGCGCCGGTGAAGGCCGTGAACATCGCGCAGGTGGCGAGCGCCACGACCGCCAGGCTGCCCGGCATCCAGCCGATGAGCGCGTTGGTCAGCCGCACCAGCCGGCGTGGCGCCTGGCTCTCGCCCAGCAGGTAACCGGCGAAGGTGAACAGCGGAATGGCCACCAGCACCGGCATCTCGGCGAGCCGGTAGATCTCGATCGCCATGACCGAGAGGTCGACGTCCGCGCGGTAGAAGCTGAACATCGCGCCGGCGGCGATGACCGCGAACAGCGGCGCGCCCAGGATGGCGAAGGCGATCAGCAGCAGCGCGGCGGCGACGATCACGGCGGTGTCCCGCCGCGCAGCCGCCTGAGATCGGCGAAGAACATGACGACGTAGCGCAGCGCGATCAGCGTGAACGCCACCGGCAGGATCAGCTCGGTGATCCAGGCCGGCATGCGCCCGAAGGCCGTCACCCCGGCCTCGTACTCGGTGTGCACGAAGCGCGCCGCGTGCACCGCGATCAGCCCGCAGACCAGCGCCGCGAACAGGTCGACCACCAGCCGGCACAAGAGCCGTGCGCGCGTGGCGAGGAAACGCGACAGGATGTCGATGTTGATATGGCGATCGCCGCGGCTGGCGGCGATCGCGCCCAGCATGCCCAGCCACAGCACCAGCAGCTTCAGCAGTTGATCGGCGCCGGTCACGCCGCTGCCCAGCACGTTGCGCATGAAGATCTGCGCGGCCGCCAGGGCGATCATCAGGGCCAGCAGGACGATGAGCAGGCCGTCCTCGACGAGCGCGATGCCGCGCAGCAGCCGGCGCAGGACCGGATGGTCGGTGGGCATGCGCTAGGGCCGGTGAGCGGCCATGGGGTGGCTGCGGCGGTAGGCCTGCAGGTGACTCTCCAGGGTCCTGAACATGGACTGGGTATAGACGCCCTGTTTGCCGAGCCGCTCGATCGCGTCGCCGGCCAGTGAGCGCAGCTTGTCGAGTTCCGCGGCCGGCAGCGGCAGGAACTCGACGCCCTGGCGTTCGAGCGCCGCACGCGCGCCGTTGTTGTCGACGCGTGCCTGGCGGTTGAGGCGCCGGTAGACGTCCTGCATGATCTCGCGCACGATCTTCTGATCGGCGGGGCTGGTCCGGTCGAAGGCGCGCTGGGCGATGACCAGGGTGCCGTAGAAGTACATGAGCGGCGCGTCGGTGACGTATTTCACCCGGGTATGCCATTGCATCGCAATGGCGCCGCTCGGCGACGCGCCGATGGTGCTGATCAGGCCGGTCTCGAGGCCGGTCATCACGTCGGTCAGCGGCAGCGAGACCGGTGCGACGCCGAGCGCGTCGAACACGGTGCGGGTGATGACGTCACCCTCGGGCACCCAGACCTTGAGATTCTTGAGATCGGCGGTGGTCTTCACCGGCTCGCGTGACATCAGGTAGGCGAAGCCGCCCTCGGCCAGCCCGAAGCTGACGAAACCGCGCCCGGCGAACCCCTGGATGATGAGCTCGTCCATGCGGGCGCGCACGTAGTCGAGCTCCTCGTACGACCGGAAGATCAGCGGCAGGCTGTAGATCTGGTTGTCGGGGTAGACCTCGGCCAGGCCGCCGCCGGTGAGGGCGCCGCCGTGCAGCTGGCCGGCGCGGATCTTGCGCAACACGCTCTTGTCGTTGCCCATTGCGCCGCCCGGGTAGAACTTGAACCCGACCCGCCCCTGGGTGCGCTCGGCGATCAGCGCCGCGCCGGCGCGCATCTCCTGCATCCAGGCGGTGCCGTCCGGCGCGAGGGTGGCGATCTTGAAGTCGACGGCGAGGACGCGCGCCGGCAGGAGCAGCAAGGCGAGGAGAGTGGTCGCGGTGAATAGGCGCTGCATGGTCATCTGGCTGCCCCGATGGTGCCCGCTCCGTCATGGCCGCCGGCGTCGCCGCGGGCCGGCAGTGCGCGGTGATCGCCCCTCAATCAGTCGGATCGGCCGGCCGTTTCCTGACCGCCCGGTCAGATCGGGATTCTCCCGTATCGCGGCTGACGGTGCAATTCAATGGCGGCCGCCGCCCGTCAGAAATAGGCGTCGGCGCCGGCCAGCAGCTCGCGGGCCTGGCGCTGCGCCAGGGTATTGATCAGCGTCAGCCCCGGCGCGCGCGCATCGGCCGCCAGCACTTCGTGCAACAGCCGGTCGTGCAGCTCGCGGTCGAAGGTCAGCCGCGCGTAGCGCCGCGCGAACTGGACCTTGGCCATGAGATCGCGCCCCTGTGACAGCGCGATGGCGCGCTCGAAGTAGCGCCGCCCTTCCTCCGGCCGGCCACCGAGCGCCGGCGGCCGCAGCGTCATCAGCACGCCGAGGTAGATATAGGGCGCGCCGTCGGCATGCGCCTCGTCGAGCTCGACGACGCGCCGCATTGCCGCCTCGACCTTGGGCAGGTCGGCGATCGCGTTCCAGTCGTCGCCGCGCGCCTCGATCCATCCCGCCCAGGCGCCCGCCTGGGCGTAGAGCGCGGCGACGTCGGCCGGCCGCACCTCGGCTAGCCGCTGCAGGTAGTCGTCGTGGCTGCCCTCGCCGACGCCGCACAGCGCGCGGCGCTGCCGGCACAGGGCGCGATCGCCGTAGTCGCGGGCGCGCTCGGTCAGCCGCCGGGCGCGCGCCGGGTCGGTGACGAATACCGAGGCGTAGGCCCCATAGAGCCTGGCGCCGGCGATCAGGAGATCGGCGTCCTTTGGGTTCTGCGCGATCAGGCTGTCGATCAGCAGCAGGTAGGCGGGCGCGCCGTCCTGGACAGTCTCGGGGTCGGTCTGGTCGAGTATCGCCCGGCTCAGGTTGACCGCCAGCGGCGCGGTGGTCGAGGCGACCAGGCTCGCGCAGCCGCCGAGGCCGAGCGCGATGGCGACGAGCGTCGCGCCAAGCAGGCGTCGCGGTCGATCGGCGGGGGAAAGGGAGTGCGTCATCTTGGCTTGGGGTCTAACGCTAGCGACTTCCTCTGCCGTGCGCAAGCCGGGCCCGGGCCGGGTATTAAAGTATCCCGAGCAGCTCGACCTCGAAGACCAGCGTGGCGTTCGGCGGGATCACGCCGCCGGCGCCGCGCGTGCCGTAGGCGAGCTGCGGCGGGATGGTGAGCTTGCGCACGCCGCCGACCTTCATTCCCTGCACGCCTTCGTCCCAGCCGCGTATGACGCGGCCGGCGCCGAGCTGGAACTGGAACGGGTCGTTGCGGTCGCGGCTCGAATCGAATTTCGCACCGTCGGTGAGCCAGCCGGTGTAGTGCACCGACACGTTCTGGCCGGCGCGCGCCGTGTCGCCGTCTCCGGTCGCGAGGTCTTCGTATTTGAGACCGGTATCGCTGATCATTTCGGCCATGGATGTCTCCGGGCATCGCGGTGTTCACGGCCGGCCGCCGGATCCCGGCGGCCGGCCAGTTCAGGGAACGCGGCAGGAGGTTTGCCCAGTATGCTGATTTTGCTGCCGCGCGCCGCGCATCATACCAGATTCGGCGCAATTTGATCCGCGGCGCGCTGGTATCGGCGGATTACTGACCTATACTTTTTTTTCGGTCGCGCCGGCCGCGTTGCCCAAACTTTGAGCAGGACGGGCCATCGTCCGGCGACCGACGAGCCGCGAACGGTATCCGGCCCGGGCAAAACCGACGAGCCGCCGGATCCAGAACGCCAGCAGGACCAGCCCCGCAACAAGCCGGAACCCGCCGCCCCCCCCCGGGCGGACGACATCGCGGTGACATCCGCGGGGCGGATTTTTTTCGATCGAGTACGGGAGAGTCGTAGCACATGAATCATGAACAAGCCGTCAATTACCTGCACAGCCTGCTCAAGGCAATGATCGGCAAGAAGGCCTCGGACCTGTTCATCTCCAACGATTTTCCGCCGTCCATGAAGATCGACGGCAAGATGACGCCGGTCACCGCCCAGCGCCTCAATCCGGTGCACACCCGGGCGCTCGCCCATGCCATCATGAACGACAAACAGAAGGCGGAGTTCGAGGCCGAGAAGGAGTGCAATTTCGCGATCAGCCCCGAGGGCATCGGGCGGTTCCGCGTCAATGTCTTCATGCAGCAGAACCATGTCGGCATGGTGCTGCGCACCATCACCACCCAGATCCCCAAGTTCGGCGAGCTCAGGCTGCCCGTGGTGCTGAAGGACGTCGCGCTGGCCAAGCGCGGGCTGGTCATACTGGTCGGCGGCACCGGCTCCGGCAAGTCGACGTCGCTGGCGGGGATGATCGACTACCGCAATGAGAACAGCCACGGGCATATCATCACGATCGAGGACCCGGTCGAATACGTCCATAAGAACAAGAACTGCCTCATCACCCACCGCGAGGTCGGCGCCGACACCAACAGCTGGTTCGCGGCGCTCAAGAACACCCTGCGCCAGGCGCCGGACGTGATCCTCATCGGCGAGATCCGCGACCGCGACACCATGGAGTTCGCCATCGCCTTCGCCGAGACCGGCCACCTGTGCATGGCGACGCTGCACGCCAACAGCGCCAACCAGGCGCTCGACCGCATCATCAACTTCTTTCCCGAGGAACGGCGCGCCCAGCTGTTGATGGACCTGTCGCTCAATCTCAAGGCGGTCGTCTCGCAACGCCTGGTGCCGAAGAAGGACGGCGGCGGGCGCTGCGCGGCCATCGAGATCCTGCTGAACTCGCCGTTCGTCTCCGACCTGATCTTCAAGGGCGAGGTGCACGCGCTCAAGGAGACCATGGCCAAGTCGCGCGAGCTCGGCATGCAGACCTTCGACCAGGCGCTGTTCGAGCTCTACGAGTCCGGCCAGATCAGCTACGAGGACGCGTTGCGCAACGCCGATTCGGTGAGCGAGCTCAAGCTCAACATCAAGCTCAACAGCAAGACCGCCCAGGGCGAGAAGGCCGCGCCGCGCCTCGAGTTGAGCATCCACGAGCCGCCCCGGGACGAGCCGCCCGAGCTGCCGGATGCGATCGGCGGTCCGCCGCCGGCCAGCGCCGCCGCCGGCTGACGGGCTTGGGCGTCGCGCCGGATTCCGTTAGGCTGACGGCCGATGACGGCACGCATAGCGGTCACCTCGCCCTGGTGGGTGTACATCCTGAAGTGCCGGGACGGCAGCCTGTACACCGGCGCCACCAACGACCTCGACGGCCGGCTGCGGGCCCATGCCGATGGCCGTGGGGCACGCTACACCCGCGGGCGCGCCCCGCTGCGCCTGGTCTACCGCGAGGCCTGCGCGGGCCGCTCGGCGGCGCTCAAGCGCGAGGCGGCGATCAAGCGCCTGACGCGCCGGCGCAAACTGGCCCTGATCGCCCGGCGCGGGGCTTAAGCCGTCCGTCCGGATCGGCTTTGCTATGCTTGTGAGATGCCCGTCCGGCCCCGCGGCGGGGCGGGACAGGCAGAGAAAAGAGTAAAGAAAAAAGAGAAAAGTTACGGAGGGCTTGGACGTTTTCGGGCGGCTGGATGTAAAGAACGAACGGGTCGGGGGCGATGTGGACGGGTCGGTGACGGAACGTTGGGCCAGCATGCTGGCGATGCCGGACGAGGTGCTCGACCTCGCCGAGGCGGCGCTGCTGATCGCCAAGGACGAGTACCCGGAACTGGACGCCGGCCGCTACCTGAAGCGTCTCGACGCGCTGGCCGAGGCGGCCGGCCGGGCCCTGTCCGGCGACACCGAGGCCGGCCTCGAGCGGCTCAATGACTGTCTGTTCCGCGAGCAGGGCTTTCGCGGCAACAGCGACGACTACTACGATCCCCGCAACAGCTATCTGAACGAGGTGCTGGATCGCAAGCTCGGCATCCCGATCACCCTGTCCATCGTCTACCTGGAGGTGGGTTGGCGCCTGGGGCTGCCCTTGTCCGGCGTGTCCTTCCCCGGCCATTTCCTGGTACGGGCGGAGGCGGCGAACGGCCCGCGCATCGTCGATCCGTTCGACGGCGGCGTCGCGCTCGACGAGGAGGCGCTGCGCGGGCGTCTCGCGCGCGTCCTGCAGGACGAGCCCGCGATCGATCCGGATCCGGCGCGCTGGCTCGGCGCCGCCGGCAAGCGCGAGATCCTGCTGCGCGTGCTGCGCAACCTCAAGGGCATCCATCTGCACCATCAGTCCCTCAACAAGGCGCTGATGGTCGTGCATCGCATCATGCTCATCGTGCCCGACAACGCCGAGGAGCTGCGCGACCGCGCGCGGATCTACGAGCGTCTCGAATGCTTCCGCGCCGCGGCCGAGGACTACGAGCGTTACCTGGAGATCGCGCCGGCGGCGCCCGACGCGCGCGAGGTGTATGCCAGCATGACCGACCTCAAGCGCCGCGGCGCGCGGCTGAATTGAGCGCGGCGCGGCCGGGGCGTTTTTGCACGGTGTCCCGGCAGGATGCACAATCGGTCGATGGATCCGCGGATCGCCGGCCGGCGTCGCGCCCGGTCGCCGGGGAGGGGTGATGAATCTGTTGCGGCTGATGCGCCGGCTGCCGTTGTCCGACCGGCGGCGCCTGGAGTGGTACCCGCCGTTCTGGCTGATGCGCGTCAAGGTCCTGGAGCTTGGGCCCGGGTGGCGGCGCGTGCGCATCCGCCTGCCGCTGACCGCGGTGTCGCGCAACATGGGTGGCGGCATGTTCGGCGGCTTCCAGGCGGCGCTCGCCGACCCGATCGCGGCGCTCGCCTGCAGCCGCGTGTTCCCCGGTTATTCGGTATGGACCCGTGCGCTGAAACTGGATTTCCGCCACGAGGGGCGCGGCGACCTGGAGCTGCGCTTCGATTTCCCGCCCGCTCAGGAGGCGGCGATCCGCGCCGAGCTCGCCGCGCGCGGCCGCAGCACGCCGGAGTTCGAGTTCGGGTTCTACCTCGCCGACGGCAGGCTCTGCACCCAGGTGCACAACACCGTCGCCATCCGTCCGCGCGGCTATGCCAAGCCCGGCGGCCGGTGATCAGTCGCGGTAGCGCTGAAACACCAGGCAGGCGTTGGTGCCGCCGAATCCGAAGCTGTTGGACATGACGCGCTCGAGCGCGACGGGCTCGCGGGTCGTGCGCACGATCGGGAGTCCTTCGGCGGCGGGGTCGAGGGTGTCGATGTTGATGGACGGCGAGATGAAGCCGTGCTCCATCATCAACAGCGAATACACCGCCTCGTTGACGCCGGCGGCGCCGAGCGCGTGGCCGGTCAGTGACTTGGTGGCGGACAGCGCCGGCACCTCGGCGCCGAACACCTCGCGGATCGCCTCCAGCTCGCGGATGTCGCCGACCGGCGTGCTGGTGCCGTGGGTGTTGATATAGTCGACCGGGCCGTCGATGCCGTCCAGCGCCAGGCGCATGCAGCGCACCGCGCCCTCGCCCGAGGGCTGCACCATGTCGTAGCCGTCGGAGGTCGCGCCGTAGCCGACCAGCTCGGCGTAGATCCGCGCGCCGCGCGCGCGGGCGTGCTCCAATTCCTCCAGCACCAGTACGCCGCCGCCGCCGGAGATGACGAAGCCGTCGCGCTCGGCGTCGTAGGTGCGCGAGGCGCGCGCCGGCGCGTCGTTGTACTTCGACGACAGCGCGCCCATGGCGTCGAACATCAGCGTCATGGACCAGTGCACTTCCTCGCCGCCGCCGGCGAACACGATGTCCTGCTTGCCGAGCTGGATCAGCTCGGCGCCGTTGCCGATGCAGTGCGCGCTGGTCGAGCACGCCGAGCTGATCGAGTAATTGACGCCCTGGATCCTGAACGGCGTCGCCAGGCAGGCGGAGTTGGTGCTGGACATGGTGCGCGTGACCATGTACGGGCCGACCTTGCGCAGGCCCTTGGTGCGCAGCAGGTCCACCGCGCGCACCACGTTCTCGGTCGAGGCGCCGCCGGAGCCGACGATCAGGCCGGTGCGCGGATGCGAGACCTGCTCGGCGCCCAGCCCGGAATCGGCGATCGCCTGCTGCATGGCCAGGTAGTTGTAGGCCGCGCCGTTGCCCATGAAGCGCACGATCTTGCGGTCGATGTGCTCCTCGGGGTTGAGGCGCACCGGCCCGTGCACCGCGGTGCGGAATCCGAGATCGACGTATTCCTGGCAGCGCTCGATGCCGGAACGCCCGGCGCGCAGCGCCGCCAGCACCTCCTGCTTGTCGAGGCCGATGCTCGAAACGATACCCATTCCGGTGACGACGACGCGGCGCATGCGAATCCCTAGAAATTGTCGGTGGACGTGAACAGGCCCACACGCAGATCATTGGCAGTGTAAATCACCCGGCCGTCGACCTCCATGGCCGCGTCGGCGATGCCCATCACCAGCTTGCGCATAATGATGCGCCGGATGTCGACGCGGTAGGTGATGAGTTTGTTCTTGGGCGTGACCTGGCCGGTGAACTTGACCTCGCCGGCGCCGAGCGCGCGGCCGTGGCCGGGGCCGCCCCTCCAGCCCAGGTAAAAGCCCAGCAGCTGCCACATCGCGTCCAGGCCCAGGCAGCCCGGCATCACCGGGTCGCCCTCGAAGTGGCAGGTGAAGAACCACAGGTCGGGGCGGATATCGAGCTCGGCGACGATCTGCCCCTTGTCGTTGGCGCCGCCCTCCTCGCTGATGCGCACGATGCGGTCGAACATCAGCATCGGCGGCAGCGGCAGCTGGGCGTTGCCCGCGCCGAACATCTCGCCGCGACCGCAGGCCAGGAGTTCTTCGCGCGTATAGCTGTTCTTCTTCGGCATGGTCTCAGGTCGTCGAAAAGTGAGGGCATTCCGCCGCCGCGGGCCCCGCGTCATGCGCTGTGGGGTGCAAGGGGCGCGGTGGCATGGCGTCGGGGTCTGGGTTGCAAGGCTGGCTGGACGGGTTCTACGGCCGGACGGTGTTGGGACGCTCCAAAGTACCGGGATTACACCCTATTTGCCGGTGCAGTGCAAATGCCGCCGGGGTCAGGGCGCGGCGTCGACGCGCAGATAGTGCAGGCTGAACAGCCGCTCGGGATCGGTCCACAGCCGGACCGGCTTGAAACCGGCGGCGCGCGCCAGGGACTGGAATTCCCCGGCGTCGTACTTATAGGAATTCTCGGTGTGCAGGCTCTCGCCGGCGCCGAACCGGAACTCATGGCCGGCCAGGCGCACGCTCTGGTCGTGCCGGCTGCGCAGATGCATCTCGATGCGTCCGCGGCGCGGATCGTACCAGGCGCAATGTTCGAAGGCCTGAAGATCGAAGTCGGCGCCGAGCTCGCGGTTGATGTGCGCCAGCAGGTTGAGATTGAACTCGGCGGTGACGCCCTGGGCGTCGTTGTAGGCGGCCTGGAGCACGGCCGCGTCCTTTTTCAGATCGACGCCGATCAGCAGGGCGCCGTCCGGCCCGAGCAGGCCGGCGACCGACCGCAGAAAGGCCAGCGCGTCGGCGGGGTCGAAGTTGCCGATGCTCGATCCGGGGAAAAACCCGAGCAAGTGCCGGCCGTCGGCGTCGACGGGCAGCGTCACGCCGTTCGAATAATCGGCGCAGGTGGCGTGCACGCGCAGCCACGGGTAGTCGCGGGCCAGGCCGCGCGCGGTGGCGAGCAGGTGCTCGCGCGAGATGTCGATCGGCAGATAGGCGGCCGGTTGCAGCGCCTCGAGCAGGACGCGCACCTTGCGGCTGCTGCCACTGCCGAATTCGACCAGCAGGCAGTCGGGGCCCACGAGCCCGGCGAGCTCCGCGCCGCAGGCCGCGAGGATGGCGGTCTCGGTGCGCGTCAGGTAGTACTCGGGCAGCTCGCAGATGCGATCGAACAGTCGCGAGCCGGTGGCATCGTAAAAGAACTTCGGCGGGATGGACTTGGGGTCGGTGCTCAGGCCCAGCAGCACCTCCTCGAGGAAGCTCAGGGTCTCGACCCGCTGGTCGTGGAAATGCACCTCCGGTGCGTTCATGCGTCGCACGCCAGCCGGATGCCGGCGCATACCCAGCGGTCGGCGGGATGGTAAAAGTTACGGTAGCTGGCGCGCACGTGGTCGGCCGGCGTCAGGCAGGAGCCGCCGCGCAGCACCATCTGGCCCGACATGAACTTGCCGTTGTACTCGCCGAGCGCGCCGGCCGGGGCGCGGTAGCCGGGATAGGGCAGATAGGCGCTGCGGGTCCATTCCCAGACGTCACCGAACAGCTGCGCCGGCGCTTCGGAGCCGGCGTCGGCCTGCGGCTGCAGGCAGCCCGATTCGTAGAAGTTGCCGCGCACCGGGTGGCCCTGCGCGGCCTGCTCCCACTCGGCCTCGGTCGGCAGGCGCGCTCGGCGGAAACGCGCATAGGCATCGGCCTCGAAAAAGCTCACGTGGCACACCGGGGCCGCGGGGTCGAGCGGCTGAAGGCCGGCGAGCGTGGCGATCGACCACTGTCCGTCGTCGGCCTCCCAATACAATGGCGCCTGCCAGCCCTGTTCCTGCACGCTGCGCCAGCCGTCGGACAGCCAGTACTCGGCGCGCCGGTAGCCGCCGGCCTCGATGAACTCCAGGTAGTCGGCGTTGCTGACCGGCCGGCGCGCGAGGCGGAAATCCGGCGTGATCACCGGGTGGCGCGGCAGCTCGTTGTCGAAGGCGAAGTCCGCGCCGTTGTGACCGAGCATCTGCCTGCCGCCGGCATAGTCGATCCAGCCGTCGGCCGGCGCGACACCCGGCCCGGGCGCGTCCGGCGCACGATACACCGGATGCAGGGGGTTGCTGGCAAACACGTGCTTGATGTCCATGAGCAGCAGCTCCTGATGCTGTTGCTCATGGTGCAGGCCGAGCAGCAGGCGCGCGTCGATCTCGGCGCGCGCCGGATGAGTCTCGTCGTCGAGCAGGGCCGTCATACATTCGTCGACATGCGCGCGGTAACGATAGATCTCCGTGACCGTGGGGCGCGACAGCCAGCCGCGCTGCGCGCGCGGATGATAACGACCGACGGTCTCGTAATAGGAGTTGAACAGCCTGGCGTACTGCGGGTGAAAGTCGCGGTAGCCGGCGAGGTGGGGCCGCAGCAGGAAGGTCTCGAAGAACCAGCTGGTATGCGCCAGGTGCCACTTCGGCGGGCTCACCTCGGGGATCGTCTGGATGCCGTAGTCGTCCGCCGCGAGCGGGTCGCACAGCGCCTCGCTGCGCCGCCGCACGGCACGGTAGCGCGCCGTGCGCGACGGGGCCTGGGGCGGTGAGGCCGGGTGCGGGCGGGGGGCGCCGGCCGTTCTTGTCGTGGACATGGCTCAATCCCTTGCGGCTCGGGGCCTCATTCTAATCAAGCCCGGACCCTATTGAAACTGCAAAGCCTGCTAGACTTAACTAGGACGGGCCGCGGGGGCTGCCCGGTCCATTCACCATCACATCGGGCGGAGTCCGGGGCAGGAGCGCCCTGGCGGCGACACAAGGTCCAACGCATGGCAGAAAAAACAGGGCAGGCGCCCGACGGCGCCGCGCGGATTGTGGTGACCGACGATTCGCTCGTGATCCGCAAGGCCATCCAGAAGATGCTGCACGGCGAATTCGACGTGGTGCTGGCCGGCGACGGCGAGGCCGGCTGGAACGCGCTCGCGGCCGACGAGCAGGTCAAGGTGCTGATCACCGATATCGAGATGCCGGGGCTCGACGGCTACGGCCTGATCTGCCGCATCCGCGCCGCCGACGACCCGCGCGTCCGCGACCTGCCGGTGATCGCCATCACCGGCGCCGAGGACGAGGAGACCAAGGCGCGCGCGCTCGCCTGCGGCGCGACCGATTTCATCGTCAAGCCGATCGATCAGATCCAGCTCAAGGCGCGCGTCCACGCGCAGGTGAGATTCACCCAGACCACCCGGCTGCTGGCCGAAACCGAGGCGGCGCTCGAGGACCAGGCGACCACCGATCCGCTGACCCTGCTCAGCAGCCGGCGCTATTTCCTGCAGCGCGGCGAGCAGGACCTGGCGCACGCGCTGCGCCACGGCGAGGATCTCACGGTCCTGCGCCTCGACATCGACCAGCTCAAGGCGATCTACCGGCAGCACGGCGACGACGTGGTCGATCAGGTGCTGGTATGGCTCGGCAAGCTGCTGGTGGGCGCGACGCGCACCGAGGACACCGTGGCGCGCATCGGTGGCGCGGAGTTCGCGATCCTCGCGCCGGTCACCGACCGCGCCGAGGCCGACGTGCTGTGTCAGCGCATCCTCGCGGCGCTGCGCGCGCAGCCGTTCGCCCAGGGCGCGTTCGCCATTCCGATCACCGTCAGCTTAGGGTTGGCCAGCCTGCCCGACGACGACGCCGAGGACATCGAGGGGCTGATCGCGATCGCCGAGCGCCGCCTGCGTTACGCCAAGGCCGACGGTGGCGATCGCGTCGCGACCGAAGACCGACAGTCCGCGGCGGCGGCGCTCGAAGAGGTCACCCTGGCCTCTCCCGCGGAGCCGTCCGGGGAGGTGCCCGCGCCCGCGGCCAGGCCGGCGCGCCCGCAGCCGTTGCGCGAGATCGTGCCGCCGCGCGAGCCGATGACCGCGGCGTCCGCCGACCAGGGCAACGTCGTCGAGCTGCTCAGCATCGACCGCGCCCTCCTGATGCTCATGAACGGCGAGGCCGCGCGCATCGAGCCGTGGCTGGAGGGTCTGGTGCCGCGCGTCCTGCCGCTGCTCGAGGCGTACAACCGCAAGACCGGCGCCGGCCTGGACGCGGCCATCGCCGACATGAAGGCGCGCTTCTCGAAAAGAATATTGTAGGCGGGGCTTCCAGCCCCGCCGGCATGGCTTGGCGACGGACCGGTGGGGCAAGATGCCCCGCCTACCGTGGTGGACATTTCTCCGCGCCGCTGCGTTGGGTTCGTTTCGGCGCCCGAATCCGGCGCGTCGCTAGCTGTCGAGCCCCAGCGAGTGCTGGCTGTTGCGGTCGTAGATCAGGCGCCCGGATTCACGCCGTGCCAGCGGGCTCAGCAGGTGCTCGCGGCTCTCCCCCTCCTCGAGCAGGTGCACGACGCGCAGGCCGTTCAGCGTCAGGTAGTCGGCCAGCAGCGATCGGTGGCAGCGCTCCGGCGCGCGCTCGGCGCACAGCACTGCGCACGGCGATTTCAGCGCCAGGCGCGTGAGCTGGGCCACGCCGCGCTCGAATTCCGCGGTATCCATGTGGTCGGCGAAGGCCCGCAGACCCTCGTCGGTCAGCGCATGATGGGGAGAGTCGGCGCGGCCGCGGCGCAGTCCGCCGAGCTGGCGGCCGGCCCAGTGGTAGACGAGCCCGGCCTCGTCGAGGGCGGCGCGCAGCGGATCGTCGTTGAACTGCGGGTGGCGGCGCGAACGCGGGTAGGCGCGGATGTCGACCAGGCACTGGATGCCGGCGCGCCGCAACAGTTCGAGCGCTTCCTCCAGGCTGCGGTCGCCGTGGCCGAGGGTGTACAACGTGACGGGGTCCTGGGGCATGCCGGCTTCCTTCACGAACGCGCGACCCGCCCACTATAGCAGAACGCCGCGACCGACCCGAATTGCGTTCGATTCCGCCGTCGACAACAATAGGCGGCGATGCGTGAATCGCTCGGAATGCGTCGTTGGGCGGTGCTGGCCGTGCTGCTGGCGCTGGTCGGCTGTTCGCCCCTGTGGGCGATCAATGCGCTCACCGACCGGTCGCGGCACTCGGCGGTGCGCGACATCGCGTTCGGTGACGCACCGCGTCTCAAGCTCGACGTCTACACGCCGCGCGCCGCCTTCGGCGCGCCCGTGGTCGTGTTCTTCTACGGCGGCGGTTGGCGCAGCGGCGACAAGGCGGACTACGAATTCCTCGCCGAGGCGCTCACCGCGCTCGGCGCGGTGGCGGTGGTGCCCGATTACCGCGTGTATCCGCAGGCGCGTTTTCCGGATTTCGTCGAGGACGGCGCGCGCGCCCTCGCCTGGGCCCGGAGGCATATCGCCGGTTACGGCGGCGATCCCCGGCGGGTGTTCGTCATGGGACACTCGGCGGGCGCGCACATCGCCGCCCTGCTGGCGCTCGATGCGCGTTACCTCGCCGCCGAGGGGATCCCGCGCGGGTGGCTGCGCGGCATGATCGGGTTGGCCGGTCTCTATGACTTCCAGCCGCTCGAAACGCGACGCCTGCGCGAGATCTTCGCCGCTGCGCCGGACCCGGAGGCGACGCAGCCGATCACCTTCGCCGGCGCCGACGGCCCGCCGTTGTTGCTGATGACCGGCGATCACGACCGTCTCGTCGAGACCGGCAACAGCCGGCGGCTCGCGGAGCGCGTGCGCGAACGCGGCGGCAGCGCCGAATGGCGCGTCTACCCCGGGCTCGGCCATTTCAACATCGTCTCCGCGCTGTGGTCGCCGCGCCGCGCCGCGGCGCCGGTCCACGCCGACATCAAGGCCTTCCTCGATGCCCACGCCGCCGGCGCCACCGCCGCGCCGCCGCCGCCCGTGCCATGATCGGCCTGCTGCAGCGCGTGAGCCGGGCGCAGGTCGTCGTGGCGGGCCGCGAGGTCGGCGCGATAGACGCCGGTCTGCTGGTGCTGGTCGGCGTCGAGCGCGGCGACGGTCCGGCGCGCGCCGAGCGGCTGCTGGACCGCCTGCTCGGCTATCGTGTGTTCGCCGACGCCGGCGGGCGCATGAATCTGAGCGTCACCGACACCGGTGGCGGGCTGCTGCTGGTGCCGCAGTTCACGCTCGCCGCGGATACCGGCAAGGGCATGCGTCCGAGCTTCACGCCGGCCGCCGCTCCGGAGGAGGGCCGGCGGCTGTTCGAGCACCTGGTCGCGCGGGCGCGCGCGCGGCACGCGCGCGTGGCGGCCGGCGAGTTCGGTGCCGATATGCAGGTGGGCCTGGTGAACGATGGGCCGGTGACGTTCTGGATCGAGGCCTGAGGCCGGTTCGGGCCGCCTCGTGGCGGCGCCCCCTCGGGCCACGCGCTATGCTAGGAGCATGACCCGGTCGCGTGCACCACGGCCGATCCGCGGGGGCCGATCATGGGAAAGGAAGTCAGCAGCAGCCGTTACCAGAAGCGCGACTTCGCCGCCTTCGAATCCAGGCTGCGCGAAGAGACCGAGCTGTTGGCCGCGTACTTCGCCGGTGGGCGGCTCTCGGCGCGCCAGGCGGTCGGCGGCTTCGAGCTCGAGAGCTGGCTGATCGACGCCGGCGGACGGGCGGCGCCGGTCAACGCCGCGTTCCTCGCCGCGCTCGACGATCCGCTGGTGGTGCCGGAGCTGGCGCGCTTCAACGTCGAGATCAACGGTCGCGCCCGGCCGCTCACCGGCGACATGCTGGGCGCGATGCACGCGGCGCTCGTCGACACCTGGGCGCGCTGCAATGCCACGGCCGCGCCGCTCGGCGCCGGGCTGCTCATGATCGGCATTCTGCCGACCGCCACCGAGCAGGATTTCACCCTCGACCACATGTCGGACATGACGCGCTACCGCGCGCTCAACGAGCAGATTCTGAGGCTGCGCGCCGGACGCCCGCTGACGCTCGACATCCAGGGGCGCCAGCGCCTGCGTACCTTCCACGGCGACGTCATGCTGGAGGCGGCCGCGACCTCGTTCCAGATCCACTTGCAGGTGGCGCCGGAAGCGGCGGTGCGCTTCTACAACGCGGCGCTGATCCTGTCGGCGCCGATGGTCGCGGTCAGCGCCAACTCGCCCTATCTGTTCGGCCGGGATCTCTGGGACGAGACGCGCATCCCGCTGTTCGAGCAGGCGGTGTCGGTATGCGCGCCGGGCGAGGCGGCGTGCGGCGCGGGCCGCGTGACCTTCGGCCACCGCTACCTCCAGGACTCGCTGCTCGAATGCTTTCAGGAGAACCTGCACGACTACCGCATCCTGCTCCCCGAGCTGTTCGACGCGCCGCCCGGGCGCTTCGAGCACCTGCGCATGCACAACGGCACCATCTGGCGCTGGAACCGGCCGCTGATCGGCCTCGACGACGACGGCGTCGCGCATCTGCGCATCGAGCACCGCGTGGTGCCGGCCGGCCCGAGCCTGATCGACACGGTGGCCAACGCCGCGCTGTACTACGGCCTGGTGCACGCCCTGGCGGGCGCGCAGCCGGCGCCCGAGACGCGCCTCGGTTTCGCCGAGGCCAAGGCCAATTTCTACGCGGCGGCGCGCGACGGCCTGCGCGCCAACCTCACCTGGCTGGACGGCAGGCCGGCGCCGGTGCGCGGCCTGCTCGCCGACGTGCTGTTGCCGCAGGCGGCCGCGGGGCTCACGGCGCTCGGCATCGACGCGGGCGACATCGACCGTTATCTCGGCGTGATCGCGGCACGCGTCAAGCGCGGACGCAACGGCGCCGCCTGGCAGCGCGCCTTCGTCGAGAAGCACGGCCCCGACATGGCGCGGCTCACGCGCAGCTACAACGCGCGCCAGCGCGAGGGCGCGCCGGTGCACGAATGGGGGATGGAATGCTGACGGTGCTCGACCGTCTGCCGCCGGGGCTCGTCGAGCGCGAGGCCGCGCGCCTGCACGAGCGGTTGAGCGGCCCGACGCTGATACATCTGCCCGGGCGCCGGCCGGAGCCCTTGTTCGTGTCAGTGCTGCTGCACGGCAACGAGGACACCGGTTGGGAGGCGCTGCGACGGGCGCTCGGCGACTATGCCGGGCGCGAGTTGCCGCGCGCGCTGTCGATCTTCATCGGCAATGTCGCCGCCGCGCGCGCCGGCGAGCGTTTTCTCCCCGGCCAGCCGGATTACAACCGCATCTGGGGCATCGGCGACGGCCCCGAGGCGGCGATGGCGCGCCAGGTGGTCGCGGCGACGGCGGAGCGCCGCCCGTTCGCCTGCGTCGATATCCACAACAACACCGGCATCAATCCGCACTACGCCTGCGTGCGCCGGCTGGATGCCGGTGGCCTGCACCTGGCGTCGCTGTTTCAGCGCACGGTGGTGCACTTTCTCAAGCCCGACGGCGTGCTGGTCGAGCCGTTCTCGGATCTGTGTCCGGCGGTGACGGTCGAGTGCGGCCGCGCCGGCGACGCCGCCGGCATCGCGCATGCCGCCGAGTATCTGCACGCCTGCCTGAACCTGTCGGCGATTCCGGCGCATGCCGTGCCGCCCCACGATATCGATCTGTTCCACACGGTCGCGATCGTGAAAGTGCCGCCCGAGGTGAGTTTCGATTTCGTGCCGGGTGACGCCGATCTGCAATTCGCGCCGGACCTCGACCACTTGAATTTCCGCGAGCTGCCGGCCGGCACCGCGCTCGCCCGGTTGCGGCCGGGCAGCGCGGCGCGTCTCACGGTGCACGACGAACGCGGCCTCGACGCGCACGAGCGCTTCTTCGTCGTGCGCGACGGCGAGATCCGCACCCGGCTGCCGGTGATGCCGTCGATGCTTACCTGGGACAGCCGCGCCATCCGCCAGGATTGCCTGTGTTACCTGATGGAGCGCCATCGCGGCTTTTACGGCGGGACCTTGCCTTAAATAACTGTAGGCGGGGCTTCCAGCCCCGCGGCGACGCCCGGGCGCGGCCACAACCGGCGGGGCAAGATGCCCCGCCTACAATAATTGGATTTGTAGGCGGGGCATCTTGCCCCGCTCACCGCGCACCAGGCACGGCTCACGCGCGGTCGATCGGGAAGGCAAGCACCGCGCGGATGTCGTCGACGCCGGCCGCGAGCATGACCAGCCGGTCGACGCCGAGTGCCACGCCGGCGCAGTCCGGCAGGCCGTGGACGAGCGCCGCGAGCAGGCGCGCATCCTGCGGCGGTTCCGCGAGCCCCGCCGCGCGGCGGCGCTTCAGGTCGCGCTCGAAGCGTGCGGCCTGCTGTCCGGGGTCGGCGAGCTCGTGAAAACCGTTGGCCAGCTCGACGCCGTCCAGATACAGCTCGAAACGCTCGGCGATCGCAGGCTCGCCGGGCTGCACGCGCGCCAGTGCCGCCTGCGAGGCGGGATAGTCGTCGACGAACGTCAGTCGCGCGCGCCCCAGCCGCGGTTCGACGCACGCGGTCCACAAGAGATCGCGCCAGCCGTCGAGGTCGTCGGTGCCGAGTCCACGCGGCGCGCCGATCCCGAGGGCGGCGGCGCGTTCGGCGAGCGCCGCGCCGTCGGCCCGGTGCGGATCGACGCCTAAATGGCGCTGGAAGGCGTCGCCGTACGTCAGCCGCTCCGGCGCCTCGAGCCGCCGGGTCGGTGCGAGCAGCGTCGTGACCAGCGCCTCGACCTCGTCCATCAGCCGGCGGTGATCCCAGCCGACGCGATACCATTCGAGCAGGGTGAACTCGGGGTTGTGGCGGCGCCCGGCCTCGCCGTCGCGGAACACCTTGCAGACCTGGTAAATGTCCCCGCTGCCGGCCGCCAGCAGGCGCTTCATCGGAAATTCCGGCGAGGTGTGCAGGTACAGCGGGCGGCCGGCGGGGGCGGCCGGGCCGGTGTAGCGGGTCGTGAGGCTTGCGAGCTGGGGATCGGTCGCGGCGGCCGTCGAGAGCACCGGCGTCTCGATCTCGAGCACGCCGCGCGCGGCGAAGAACGCGCGCACCGCGGCCAGGAGCTTGGCGCGCAGTTCCAGACGCGCGCGCGCCGCCGTCGGGCGCCAGTCGTCGTTATCGGGGGAGGGCGGGCCGCTCATCGTGTCGCGCCGCGACGCGCCGGCTCACTCCTTGGCGCGGGCGATGTACTCACCGGTGCGGGTGTTGACCTTGACCGACTCGCCGGTCTGGACGAACAGCGGCACGCGCACCACCGCGCCGGTCTCGAGCTTGGCCGGCTTGCCGCCGCCGCCCGAGGTGTCGCCGCGCACGCCCGGATCGGTCTCGACGATCTTCAGGACCACGGTATGCGGTGGATCGACCGACAGCGGCACGCCGTTCCACAGCGTGACCAGGCAGGTGTCCTGTTCCTTCAGCCACTTGGCCGAGTCGCCGATCGCCTTGGCGTCGGCGGCGAGCTGCTCGTAGCTCTCGGGGTTCATGAAATGCCAGAATTCGCCGTCGCTGTAGAGATACTGCATCTCGGTGTCGATGACGTCGGCGCCCTCGATGGTGTCGCCGGACTTGAAGGTGCGCTCGATGACGCGCCCGGTCTTGAGGTTGCGGATCTTCACGCGGTTGAAGGCCTGGCCCTTGCCCGGCTTGACGAACTCGTTTTCAATGATGGAGCCGGGATCGCCGTCCAGCATCACCTTGAGGCCGGGCTTGAATTCATTGGTGCTGTAGTTCGCCATGGAACACCTGTATACGTGGAGCTGGGGACAAAATCGCGCGCTATGATAACCGGAACCGAGGCAATAAGGCAGACTCCCCGCTGGCAGGCACTGCTGGCGGCGGCCGTGACCGACCCCGAGACGCTGCTGGCGGCGCTGGAACTGGGCCCGGAATGGCTGCCCGGGGCGCGCGCCGCCGCCCGGCTGTTCCCGCTGCGCGTGCCCCGGGGATATGTCGCGCGCATGGCCCGGCGCGACCCGCAGGACCCGCTGCTGCGCCAGGTGCTGCCCTTGAAGCAGGAATGCGCGGTGGCGGAGGGCTTTGGGCCCGACCCGGTGGGTGACCTCGCCGCGCTGGCCGCGCCCGGGGTGCTGCACAAATACCGCGGCCGGGTGTTGCTGACCGCCACCGGCGCCTGCGCGGTGCACTGCCGCTACTGCTTCCGCCGGCACTTTCCCTACGGCGACGCCATCGCCAGCGCCGACCGCTGGCGTGCGGCGCTGGACTACATCGCCGCCGATCCGGGTATCGAGGAGGTGATCCTGAGCGGCGGCGATCCGCTGACGCTCTCCGACCGCCGGCTCGCCGAGTTCGCGGAGGCGGCCGGGCGCATCCCGCATGTCCGCCGCCTGCGCCTGCACACGCGCCTGCCGATCGTGCTGCCGGAGCGCATCGACGCCGCGCTGCTCGCCTGGCTCGGCGCCACCCGGCTCGCGGTAGTCATGGTGGCGCACGCCAACCATGCCAATGAGATCGACGCCGGGGTGCGTGCCGCGCTCGCCCGGCTCAAGGAGGCCGGTGTAACCCTGCTCAACCAGTCGGTGTTGCTGGCCGGCGTCAACGACTCGGCCGGGGCGCTCGCCGACTTGAGCGCGGCGCTGTTCGACGCCGGCGTGCTGCCGTATTACCTGCACCTGCTCGACAAGGTCCAGGGTGCGGCGCACTTCGACGTGCCGGAGGACCGGGCGCGCACCATCCTGTCCGAGCTCAATGCCCGTCTGCCGGGCTACCTGGTGCCACGCCTGGTGCGCGAGGTCGCCGGGGCGCCGGGCAAGACGGCAGTCTGCGTGTAGGCCTTGCGATGAGCCGGAAGGACACCCGCATCTGTTTCGTCGGCGACTCGCTGGTCAACGGCACCGGCGACCCGGATTGTCTCGGCTGGGCCGGGCGGCTGTGCGCGCGGGCGCGCCAAGCCGGGCACGACGTGACGTACTACAACCTCGGCATCCGCCGCGACACCAGCGCCGACATCGCCGCGCGCTGGCTGGACGAGGTCAGCGCGCGGCTGCCGGAGGGGATCGACGGCCGCGTGGTGTTCGCCTTCGGAGTCAACGACACCGTGCTGGAGGACGGCGCGATGCGCGTCACCACCGGCGCCACGCTCGACAACGCGCGCGCCATGCTCGGCGCCTGTCGTGGGCGCTGGCCGCTGCTGTGGATCGGCCCGACGCCGCTGCTGGACGACGCCCACAATCTGCGCATCAAGGTGCTGTCGCGGCATTTCGCCGGGCTCGCCGCGGAGCTCGACGTGCCGTATCTCGAGGTGTTCGACGCGTTGCGCGGCCTGCCGGCCTGGACGGCCGAGCTGCGCGCCGGCGACGGCGCGCATCCGGGGGCCGACGGCTACGCGGCGCTCGCGGAACTCGTCGCGCAGTGGCCGACGTGGCGGGCCTGGACGGCCTGACCGGCCTCGGCCGGCGTTGCCTGTTCAATTTATTGAACGTTCGTACATCCGGCTGTTGATCGGTCCAGCCACACGATTCAGCTTGACAGGTTTCACCGACTGTGGAAAAAAGGCTGCATAATTTGGGGGAGGGAATCCGGATATGCGTCGCGTCCTGCACGTCCTGGTCAATGCCGTAGCGGCGCTGCTCGTGTCGGCCTGTGCGCCGGATCTGCAGGTGCGTCCGGAGCTGGCGCCGGCGCCGCTCGGCACGTTCCGGCTCGCCGCCAACGTCGTCTTCGACGGCAACCGCGATTATCTCCCGCGCACCCTCCGGCACGAGACGTCGACGAACGCCGGGATCACCGCGCATTACCAGCACGAAGTCGCGTACGGCAACACCGACTTGGACGCGATCGCGCTGTACAATCCCTTGACCATCGTCGGATTCCCCACCGGCCAGAACACCCTGACCATCGTCGCCGAGCTGAAGGTGTCGCGCGACGGCGCGCTGCTGAAGTCCTATCGGGCGGTCGGCTTCGTGGTGCAGACCACCAACCTCTGGACGTTCCGAACCGCGACCGAGCTGCGGCGCGACGGACTGCTGGCCGTGCGCGACAATATCGAGACGCAGATGATTCACGACGAGGCGCATCTCGAGCAGCTCGTACGTCTGCAATAGGTGTCGTAGGAGCCGTGGCGCAGGCCAGGGCATGGGTTTCAACGTTTGGGGAGGTGATCGCTGTGAAAAACGGAATCAGGTCGTTGTTGTTCGGTGCAGTCGCCGTTGCCGGTCTGGCGATGATGTCCGGTTGTGCAACCAAGGGTGCGGCGTTCCAGCAGGTCGAGAGCATACCGGCGGACAAGGGGCTCGTATACGTCTACCGGCCTGCGTCGTTCAAAGGCGCGGCGGTTTCTTACGGCGTCAAGGCGAAAGACACCGTCATTACGAATCTCACCAACGGCGGCTACTATCCGTACTTCGCGGATCCCGGCGAGATCGAGATCTGGGCGAAGACCGAGGCCAAGAGCTCGGTGACCCTGGACGTCAAGGCCGGGCAGACCTACTACGTCAAGGGCGGAATTCGCATCGGGGCGCTGGTCGGGCGGCCGCACCTTGCCGTCGTTCCTGCCGATGTCGGTGCCGCCGAAATTGCCGAGTGCAAGCTGATCGGGTCCAGTCCGTAACATCTGTCATTGCGAGGGCGCTGACGCACCCTCGCAATGACAACCCGCGTCGTTACTCCGGCAGGTGCCGCCGGATATGCTCCGGCACCGGCACCGACCTGCCGGCGGTGTGATCGAACCACACCACCTTGGTGTCGCCTTCCGCGTAGCGCGTGTCCGGGTCGTCGGCCTTGTGGATCACGTGGTGGACGTTGAAGCTGGAGCGTCCGGGCGTGTCGCCGTAGATCGCGACCTCGATCTCGGCCGGATAGACGATCGGCCGCAGGAAGGTGCAGGACGCGGTGACCAGCACCGGCCCCTGATCGTCCTGGATCATCGGTATGCCGAGCGCGTCGAACCAGGCGATACGCGCCTGCTCCATGTATTTAAAATACCAGGCGTTGTTCACGTGCCCGAGCGCGTCCATGTCGCCCCAGCGCACCGCCAGGCGCGCCACGTGCAGCAGCCGTCCGGGGGCGGCGGTCATGCCGCGCTCCGCGCCGCCGGCCGCACCAGGTAGGCGGCGAGCGCCGGCAGCAGGAAGATCGCGCCGAGCATGTTCACCAGGAACATGAAGGCCAGCAACAGCCCCATGTCCGCCTGGAACTTGAGCGCCGAGAACGCCCAGCTGCCGACGCCGATGGTCATGGTGACGGCGGTGAACACCGCCGCCGTGCCGCGCTGGCGCAGCGCCTCGTGGAAGGCGTCCGCCAGCCTCAAGCCCCGTTCCTCCATCTCGTGCTTCATGCGCTCGAAGAGGTAAATGCCGTAGTCCACGCCGACGCCGACGCCGAGCGCGATCACCGGCAGGGTCGAGACCTTGAGGCCGATGTCGAGCAGCGCCATGAGCGCGTTGCACAGCACCGATACCAGGCCGAGCGGGAGAATGATGCACAGCGTCGCGCGCCAGGAGCGGAAGGTCACCAGGCACAGCGCCGAGATGGCGCCGAACAGCGAGATCAGCATGGTGATCTCGGCGGCGTCGACCGCCTCGTTGGTCGCGACCATGACGCCGACGTTGCCGCTGGCCAGCAGGAACCGGAGCTGCTCCGAGTCGTGCTCGCGCTTGAAGTCCCGTACCGCGTCGGCGATATGGGCGATGGTCTCGCCCTGGTGGTCGCGGGTGAAGATCAGGACCTGCATGGCGCTGCAGTCGGAGTTGAGCAGGCCGCTGCCGGTGTCGACCGGCGTGACCGACTGCGCCAGCACGTCGGGGTTGCGCGACAGCACCCGCCACTTGATGTTGCCCTCGTTCCAGCCGGCGTTGATGGTCTTGGCGAAATCGGTCAGCGCCAGCACCGAGTGCACGCCCGCGGTATTGGTCATGTGCCAGACGAAATCGTCGATGCTGCGCATGATCCCGTAGTCGGTGCAGGCGCCCGGCACGTCGTAGGTCTGGGCGATGACCGACAGAACGTCGACGCCGATCGAGAAGCTCCCGGTGATCGCGCGCACGTCGAGGTTGTAGCGCGAGTCCTCGCGCAGCTCCGGGGTGCCCACGCCCAGGTCACCGGTCTTGAGGTCGTGGGCCTGCCAGGCGCCGAGCGCCAGCAGCGCGAGCGCCGCCGGGATCACCCAGCGCGCCGTGCGGGTCTGCGCGAACAGGCTGATGCGCCGCCACAGCGCGTCGCCGCGGGTCTCCTTGCCGCTGGCGCGCTCGACCTCGCCGGGCCGGAGACGGATATAGGACAGCAGGATGGGCAGCAGCATCTTGTTGGTGATGATCATCAACAGCACGCCGAGGCTGGCGGTGATCGCCAGCTCCTGCACCATGGCGATCTTGATGTGCAGGATCACCATGAAGCCGAGCGCGTTGGCGAGCAGCGCCACCGCGCCGGGGATGAACAGCTTGAGGAAAGAGCGCTTCGAGGCGGTGACGCCGTCGGCGCCGTGCAGGGTCTCGAGCTTCCAGGCGTTGGTCATCTGCACGGCGTGGCTCACGCCGATCGCGAAGATCAGAAACGGCACCAGGATGGACATCGGGTCGATGCCGTAGCCGATCAGCGGCAGCAGCCCCAGCAGCCAGGCCACCGGCATCAGCGCGCAGACCAGCGCCAGGGCGGTGAGCTTCCAGGAGCTCGAATACCAGTAGAGCAGCAGCGCGGTGATGAAGAAGGCGACGAAGAAGAAGGCGATCACGCCGCGCGCGCCGTCGGCGATGTCGCCGACCGCCTTGGCGAAGCCGATGATGTGCACGCTGACGTCGTCGGTCTGGTACTTGGCGCGGATCGCCTCGAGCCGCTCGGCGACCTGCTGGTAGTCGAGCTTCTCGCCCGACACCGGATCGACCTCCAGCAGCTCGGCGCGCACCAGCGCGGCGCTGAAGTCGTTCGCCACCAGCCGCCCGACGCCGCCGGATTTGAGCACGTTGCGCCGCACCCGCTCCAGGTCCTCGGGCGTGCCCTGGAAGTCGGCCGGGATCACGTTGCCGCCGCTGAAGCCCTCCTCGATCACCTCGATGTAGCGCACGTTCGGCGTGAACAGCGAAGTCACCGTCGGCCGGTCGACGCCGGGGATGAAAAACACCTCGTCGGTGACCTGCTTGAGCGTGTCGAAGAACGGCTTGTTGAAGATGTCGCCGTCGCGCTGCTTGAGCGCGACGATCACGCGGTTGGCGCCGCCGAAGGTGTCGCGGTACTCGGTGAACACCCGCATGTAGGGATGCTCGAGCGGGATCATCTTGTTGAAGGCAGCGTCCACCCGGAGCCCGCTCGCCGAGATGCCGAGCAGCACGGTGACGACCGCGAACACCGCGAGCCAGAAGCGCGGGTGGTCGAAGATCAGCCGCGCCGCGGCCTGCATCAGCCTGTCGACCGTGGCCTGCATCTAGAAGCGCTCGTGCTCGAGGAAGGCGCGCGCCGCGCCGGGCTCGGCCTCGCCGAACAGCAGCAGGCCGCGGTCGCCGCCGGCCGGCACCGCCGCGATCAGCGCGCGGCGGGTGTGGCTGGCCTGGGGGGCGAAGCGCCGGCCGTGGTCGCGGCTCACCAGCACCGCGCCGTCGTGGCCGAGCAGCACGACCGTGCCGTCGGCCAGCACCGTGCCGCCCATGAGGCTCGCCGTGTTGGGCGCGTCGATCTGCTGCCAGCCGCGGCCGCCGTCGGCGGAGCGGTAGACGCGCCCGCGCAGGCCGTAGGTCAGCAGGCCACCGTCGGCGACGCGCAGGATGCCGAACAGCGAGCCGCGGTAGGGGGAAGGCAGCGGCCGCCAGCTGGCGCCGCGGTCGGGCGAGTGCGCCAGCGTGCCGGACTCGCCCGCCAGGTACAGCTGGCCGTCCGGCGCGCCGGTGACGGCGTTGAAGTGGCGGTCAGTGTCGAGCACCGCGCGTGCCTGCCAGGAATCGCCGCCGTCGCGGGTCTCGTAGAACGCGCCGTAGGCGCCGACCGCGTAACCGTGGCGCGTATCGGCGAACCAGACGTCGAGCAGCGGCGCCTCCTTCTCGGGCGCGGCGTGCACCGGGGTCCAGCTCGCGCCGCGGTCGGTGGAACGCAGGATCACGGCGTCGTGGCCGACGGCATAGCCGTGGCCGGGGTCGGGGAAGTGCAGCGCGGTGAGGGTGGCGTCGGTCGGGCTGCGGGCGGCCTGCCAGCTGTGGCCGTCGTCGTCGGAGTAGAGGATATAGCCGCGCTCGCCCACGCAGACGATGCGCTCGCCGATGCGCTGCGCGTCCAGGATCAGCAGCTTGTCGATCGGCGCGCCGGCCGGCGGCGCGCCTTGCACTGTCGGCAGGATGGCGATGCCGGCAAGGAGCAGGGCGGCCGCGGTGGTTGTCTTCATGGTCGGTCAGGTTAGCAGAATTCGCAACGTTTATCGTAGGGCGGGGCCTTGCCCCGCCGAAACGGCCATTGCTTCTTCACGCGCGCGCCAGGGTGGGGCAGGGCCCCACCCTACGTTCTACTGGTAGCTCCGTCTCCAGCATCGACGACTTTCTTTGCGTCTTCGCGTCTTCGCGTCGGCTTCGTTTCCGGGCCGGCGGCAAGCCTCCTCCGCGTCAACGCGTGCCGATCGCGCGCAGCCCGGCCGGCGTGAAGTCGGCCTCGCGGCGCTGCACCACCTCGTAGAGCTTCGGCTCCTCGTTGCGCAGGCCCATGGCGATGTAGCGGCCGGACTGCAGGTCGTGGTGCACTTCCAGCACCGGGTACCACATCGGCACGTTGTAGAAATTGATGTTGTGCTGCTCCGAGACGCGCCACAGCTGATCGCGGTTGTCGTACTTGTCCGCGACCACGATCGCCCAGGAATCCTCGTCGACGTAGAAGGTACGACGCTTGTAGAGATGGCTCACGCCCCGCTTGAGGGTCGCCTCCACCACCCAGACGCGGTGCAGCTCGTAGCGCGCGTGCTCCGGGTTGACGTGGCCGGCCCGAAGCACGTCGCGGTACTTCAGGCTGTTGCCGCTCAGTTTGTAGGAGTTGTAAGGGATGTAAATCTCCTTCTTGCCGACCAGCTTCCAGTCGTAGCGGTCGGTGGCGCCGTTGAACATCGAGAAGTCGTCGTTGGTGCGCAGGCCGTCGGCGGCGGTGCCGGGGTTGTCGTAGGCGACGTTCGGTGCCAGCCGCACGCGCCGCTGGCCCGGGTTGTAGGTCCAGGCCTGGCGCGGCTGCCGCACCTGGTCGGCGAAGTCGTGCACCAGCAGTATCTGGCCGGCGAGCCGCGCCGGGGCGGTGACGATCTGCAGGAAGTTGAACAGCTTGTTGTCCTGGCGCTGGTTCAGCGGCTTGCTCAAGTTGCCGTAGTGGAAGTCGTACTCGTACTCGAAGCGCACCAGGGTGTAGCTGCCGGTGCGCGTCACCGGCGCCTGGCTCCAGGACATCGCATAGGTGTCGCCGCGGTAGCGGGTCAGGTGATTCCACACCACCTCCAGGCCGTCCTGCGGGATCGGGAAGGGGATGCCGCCCTTGGTGCCCTGGAAGCCGTTGCCGCCGCGCACCAGCGTCACCTTGGTGGCGTTCGCCAGGGTCTCGTCGTAATGGCCCTGCGGGAAGGCGGCGCTGCGCCGCGTCGGGTAGACCTTCAGCTTCCAGGTCTTGTACTTGCGCAGCATTGCGACCTGGCCGGGCGAGAGATTCTCGGCGTACTTGTCGACATTGGACGCGTCGATGGTGAACAGCGGCTGGTCGTCGGCGTAAGGGTCGGGGTAGTGGCCGCCGGGCTGGTAGCCGGCGACCGGCCGGGTGATGCCGCCGTCCCAGGCCGGGATGGTGCCGGCGCTATTGCCGGCCTTTTCCGCGCCCATCGGCGTCAGGGTCGTGCCGAGCGCGGCGGCCTGCTCGGCGGTCACGGCGCTCGATGCCGGCAGCGCGGTCAGCGTCAGCGCCAGCGCGGCGCCCAGAACGGTAAGCTTGCGGTCAAACATGGTCGGTCTCCTCATTCGTTCGCGTCGGGATGGCGGGTGCGCGGTCAAAACGCATAACTCACGCTGACCGACAGGAAGTCGCGGTCCTTGTTGGGGTTGGCGCTGCTGGCGTAGCTGGCGCTCTGCGTGGTTCCGGCCGGCGCGCCGGCCGGATCGGTGCCGGCGTAGGTGCGGCCGCCCCAGTAGCCGGTGTAGGCGACGTCGGCGGTCCAGACCTGGCGCAGGTTGTAGCTGAGCCCGACCGTCACCGCCTTGGCTCCCTGATTAAATGTCGGACTCACGCCGTGCACATCGTGAGCGTAGACAATGCGCGGCGACAGGCTGGCGGCGCCGAGGGCATTTTCGAAATCCCAGCGCGCCAACAGGCGGTAGCCCCAGGAGTTGTTGGTGGCGTAGCCTTCTCCACCCGGTTGCGCCGAGCCACCCGATGCCGCAGTGCTGGAACCGGGAGCCGGCAGGTGTGTCGCGGGACCATTGAACAACAGGTCGTTCGGCAGATCGAGATAGGTGAACCCGACTTCGCCCAGCACAACGAATTGGTCGGCCCCGAGTGTCGGCCCGAACGCCTTCGTCGCGGTCATCTGCGCCTGGTTCATTTTGAGCCGGCGGTAGCCGGTCAATTCCGTTCCATAAGGCACGGCGAAGGCCTGAGCGGCATTGCCGGTGATATTGTTGGCTGCCCCGAGCGCGGCGAGCAGTAACTCGGTGGACGCAAGCTGAACCGGCTGGTTCGGGCGATAGGAGAATTCGCCCTGAAGCGCAATGCCGAACGGTCCGGAAGTGTTGAAACTGAGGCCGGTCATGCGGATGTCTTCGGGGTATTCGAGGAAGTAAACACCCGCGCGTCCGGCGGCCGCCGCGCAGGCGGCCGGGAAGCCGCCGCCGCCGAGCAGCGTGGGGAGATCGAATACCGAGCAGCCGGGGACGGGCGTAACGGCCGTCAGCCCGCCGCGAGTGCCGGTTATGAACGGGGTTCGGCTGTGATAGTTGACGTAGAAAAGCCCGATCTCCGTGTTGTTCAGCCACGGGAGGAACTGCCGCAATGCGAAACCGTACTGTCCCGAGTCGTCCGGGTCACGGTCGGCGGCGCGCGGCGCCCAACCGGCGGCATCCGGAGTAACGCCGAAAACGCCCGGCGGATCATGCTGGTCCACGCGCCGGCCGAAACCGACGTATACCTTGTCGCCGTCCTCGCTGACGAAATCATTGGTGCTGAAGAAACTGCCGCGTGGATCGAGATCGGTCTTGTCCCAGGAGGCGATATAGAGTGCCTCGACCGACGTGGTGCGAGTGATCCCCTGCGAGGCCCACACCATCGGCGATGCCACGAGCGCCTCCTTCAATTCCGCCCCCGGAACGCGCAGCTTGCGCACGTCGATGGCATTGATCACGTTGATGCCGTTGAGGATGAAGGTGCTCTCGCCCCAGCTGACCACCTGGCGTCCGAGCCTGAGACTCAGATTGCGGCCGGCGATGTCGAAGGCGCCGTGAACGTATGCATCGAGCAGGTCGGCATCCGAGATCAGCCGGTCCTCGGCCTGCGGGCCGAACTCGTCCTTCTTGTGCGCCGCAGCGTGATCGTAGAAATAGGTGCCGCGAACGAAGGCACCGTAGTTCTGGTAATCGAGCGAGATGTCGTGGGTGACTTTGACCGCCGCGGAGATCGTGTCCTTCTTCTCATAGTTGAGGTTGCCGTCGTCCTCGTTGACCGAGCGCGCCGTGCCGCCGTTGGTGATGCCGACCAGCTCCGGATCGAGATCCTGCAGGCGCCACGACGCGCCCAGCGACACGGTGGTGTCGAAGCTGCCGCGCAGCTCGCCGGACGGGCTGCTGAACTCGAAGGCCCGCGCCGGGGCGGCGGCGAGGGTGGCCGCCACCGCGAGCGTGCAGGCGCTCAACGTGAAACGATACCCACGATAGTTTCGCATAAGGGTGCTCCTCCAAGTGGTCGTGCGTGACAACTCCTTGTCCCGGTTTCGTTATTCGCGGAGTTGTGCGGCCGGGCGGCGGGCGGGCCGCGTCGACGTGCCGTGGGTCTATCCTACAATGACTGTCCGGCCGCGTTCCACACCTTTGCCAGGGACCCCGCGGACCGCTCCGGCCGTGGCCATCGGGGCCGGCGCCGTTCCGGCGCCGGCCGGGTCCGGGTTAGAATCCACCCATGCCCGCCCCGGTCCGCTACCGCATTTTCCCGATAAACCCCGCCGCCCACCTCTTCGAGGTGCGTTGCACGGTGGCCGACCCCGATCCGGCCGGCCAGGCGTTTTCGCTGCCGGCCTGGATCCCCGGCAGCTACATGATCCGCGAGTTCGCGCGCAACATCGTGACGCTTACTGCCGAGTGCGCCGGCGCGGCCGTGCCGGTCGAGAAGCTCGACAAGCACAGCTGGCGCTGCGCGCCCTGCGCCGGGCTGCTCACCGTGACCTGCGAGGTGTATGCCTGGGACCTGTCGGTGCGCGCCGCCCACCTCGATACCACCCACGGCTACTTCAACGGTGCGAGCGTGTTCCTGATGGCGCACGGCCGGGAGCGGCGCCCGTGCGAGGTCGAGATCCTGCCGCCGGAAGGCGTGCGCGATTGGCGGCTCGCCACGGCGCTGCCGGCGCTCGATGCCCCGGCCTTCGGTTTCGGCCGCTACAGCGCCGCCGACTACGATGAGCTGATCGATCACCCGGTCGAGATGGGTACCTTCACGCACGCGCAATTCAGCGCCTGCGGCGTCCCGCATGACGTCGTGCTGACCGGCCGCCAGCGTGCCGACCTGGACCGGCTGTGCCGGGACATGCAGGCCATTTGCGAGCACCATATAACGTTCTTCGGCGAGCCGGCGCCGATGGCGCGCTATGTGTTCCTTATTATGGTGGTCGGTGAGGGCTACGGCGGCCTGGAGCACCGCGCCTCCACCAGCCTCCTGGTCAGCCGCAAGAGCCTGCCGCGGCCGGGCGAGGCGGCGGTCAACGACGACTATCGCGCCTTCCTCGGCCTCGTTAGCCACGAGTATTTCCACACCTGGAACGTCAAACGCATCAAGCCCAAGGCCTTCCTGCCCTATGACCTGAGCCGCGAGGCCTACACCCGCCAGCTTTGGGCCTTCGAGGGCATCACGTCGTATTACGACGATCTCGCCCTGGTGCGCAGCCAACGCATCGAGCCCCAGGATTACCTGCAGGCGCTCGGCGAGACCGCAACCAGGGTGTGGCGCGGCAGCGGGCGCTTCAAGCAGACCGTCACCGAGTCCAGCTTCGACGCCTGGACCAAGTTCTACCGCCAGGACGAGAACGCGCCGAACGCGATCGTCAGCTATTACACCAAGGGCGCGCTGGTGGCGCTGGCGCTGGATCTCACCCTCCGGTGCGGCACCGGCGGCCGCCGGTCGCTCGACGACGTGATGCGCGCACTGTGGGAGCGCCACGGCCGCACCCCGACCGGCGTCGAGGAGGGCGGCATCGAGCGTCTCGCCGCCGAGGTCAGCGGTTTGGATCTGCGCGAGTTCTTCGACCGGGCGCTGCGTTCGACCGAGGACCTGCCGCTCGCCGGCCTGCTCGGCGATGTCGGCGTCGAGTTCGTCGTGCGCCCGGCCGAGTCGGCCGCCGACAAGGGCGGCAAGCCGCCGAAGAAATCCGCGGCCGAGCTGATGCGGCGCGCGGTCCTCGGCGTCAAGCTGACCGAGGGCGCGGAAGCGAAGCTCGCCCAGGTATTCGACGGCGCCGCCGCCCAGGCGGCCGGGCTCGCCGCCGGCGATGCGCTGGTGGCCGTGGACGGCCTGCGGGTAACGAAGGCGAACCTGGATGCGCTGTTGGCGACTCACTGGCCGGGCGAACGGGTGACCGTGCATGCGTTCCGCCGCGACGAGCTCATGACCTTCGTCGTCGAACTGCAGGCGCCGCCGATGGATACCTGCGAGTTTCGCTTCATGCCCGACGCCGACGGCGCGCCACGCGCGCACCGCGTCGCCTGGCTGGGTTCGTAACCGCGGCCGTCCGCCGGCTTGCGGGGTGCCTGCCGGCTGTCTACCATTCATCATTGGGGCGGCGATGGCGCCGCCAATCAAGAAGTTGAACGAGGGAGGAAGCCGTGAAGAAACAGTTGACGGGTCGTGTTGCAATCGTGGCGGGTACGGTCCTGCTGGTCGCGGGCTGCGCGATATTTCCGGACAAGCAGCTGCCGGAGGTGACGACGCTGCCGAACAAGAGCCAGTTCGCCAGCCGGCCGTCGGTGGCGCTGGACGTGAAGTACCGCATGGATCCCAAGGGCGGCGAAGGCGGGGCGCCGACCGAGAACGTCCAGATGACCGCCAACCTCAAGGGGATCGTCGAGGAAATCACCAAGGAGTCGACGTTGTTCAGCCGCCATTCCATGGACGCCTTCGACGCCAAGAACATGGATTACTCCGTCAAGATCGAGCTCATCGAGCGTGCCGACATGGGGCCGGCGCTGGTCGGCGCGATCATCACGGGCTTAAGCCTGTACATCATCCCCAGCAAGGTGTCGGTCGAGTACGAGCTGAACGCCACGGTCTCCGATCGCAACGGCGCCAAGCTCAAGAGCTATCAGTTGAAGGACGGGCTCAGCATGTGGCAGGGCATCATATTCCTGCCGTTCGGCGAGAAGAGCCTCGTCGAGGCGCCCAAGCGCATCGTCGGCAACATGGTGAAGAACCTCTACCAGAGCATGGCCAACGACAACGTCCTGCGCTATTCCTGGAACGCGCCGCGCAGCTACGCCTGGCTCGCGGACGCGGCCGTCACGCCGCTGGCTACGCCTTAAGCGGCCAGTTGGAGCGGGTGCCGCCGGCGCGCGCCGGCAAGCCCGCGGACGATCTAGGACGGGCCGTCCCGGCATGCCGGGACGGCCTTTTTCCTGGAGTCAGCGAATCGCGCCGAGGAAGGCCGGGTCGGAAAACAGGCTGTCGAGCAGCTCCGTGACGGTCCCGGGGTAAGCGTCGCGGCCGGCCGGGATCGCGATCGCGCCGGCGAACGAAGACGCCCACTCGCGGTGCGCCGAATGGGTGCGCTCGTAGACGTTGCGGCCGTCGCGCGTCACCGTGAACCGCACCGCGATCTCCTGGCTGCCGACGTTGGCGCCGTCGATGTCCAGCGCATTCCGGTCGAGCACCCCCGCGACGCGCACCGGCGCGTCCGGGTCGAAGCGGCCGGCGCGCGCCAGTTCCAGGCGCAGCGCCTCCTGGATGTAGGTGGAGAACCGGCCGCCGTAGGGCGATTTGAAGGTGTTGGCGCGGCCGTGCAGGACCTGCATGGATTCGACGCCGCGGAATTCGTCGACCGCGACCTTGCCGCCGCCCGCCTGTTCCAGCTTGGCGACCGTGTCGACGGATTCCTGGTAGTGCGGCACGACGTGGCTGCAGGCGCCGAGCAGCGCGGCCGCGCCGGCGGTCGCGAGCACTCTGGTGATGCGCATGGTGGTCTCCTCCCGGGGGTTGATTCGCCGCCGGCCGCGTGCGGCCGGTCCGGCGATTCTACCGGTTTCGCGCCGCGCGTTCGCGCCGGGTGCGGCCTGCGCCGCCCGCCTGTTAGAATCCCGGTCCATGACCACGCGCATTGAGCTGCTGCGCATTCTGTCCGACGGCAACTTCCATTCCGGCACCGACCTCGGCCGGACGCTGGGACTGACCCGCGCGGCGATCTCCAAGGCGGTCGGGCGGCTCGGCGCGGCCGGCCTGACGATCCATCGGGTGGCGGGGCGCGGCTACCGGCTCGCGCAGCCCTGCGCGCCGCTGGATGCCGGGCGCATCCGCGCCGCGCTGGCGCGGTCCGACATCGCGATCGAGGTGTACGACGAAATCGATTCCACCAGTCTTCATTTGCTGCGCTGCCCCGCCGATTCGGTCGACCGCCGCGTCTGCCTGGCCGAGTTCCAGACCGGCGGCCGCGGGCGGCGCGGACGGGCGTGGATGGCGAGCCCGTATCAGAACCTGATGCTGTCCATGGCCCGGCGGTTCGACGGCGGTCCGGCGCGCACCGCCGGCTTGAGCCTGGCGGCGGGTGTGGCGGTGGCGCATACCCTGCGCGAGTACGGCGCCGCCGGCGTCGGGATCAAGTGGCCGAACGATCTGCTTTGGCAGGGCCGCAAGCTCGCCGGCATCCTCGTCGATCTGCGCGGCGAGGCGGACGGTCCGACCCTGGCGGTGATCGGTGTCGGCGTGAACGGCGCCCTGAGCGAACGCGAGGCGGCGGCCATCGATCAACCCTGGGTGGCGCTGGCCGGGATCACCGGCGCCGCCGTCGACCGCAATCGCCTGGCGGCGCTCCTGATCGACGCGCTGGCGGAGATGTTCGAGCGCTTCGCGCGCGAGGGGCTCGGGCCGTTTCGCGCGGACTGGGAGCGTTACGATTTCTACGCCGGCCGGCGCGTGCGCCTCGAAGCGGGCGGCGAGCATTTCGACGGCGAGGCGGCGGGCATCGACGCGCAGGGCGCGCTGCTGCTGCGCGACGCGCGCGGCGGGCTGCGCGCCTTCCACGCCGGCGAAGTCAGCCTGAGGCCGGCGCCGTGAACGCGCCCGGCACGCTGCTGGTGGACGTCGGCAATACGCGCATCAAGTGGCGGCCGGCCGGCGCCGACCGCGTGGAGGCCGACCTGCACGCCGGCGGCCTCGCCGCCGTGCTGGCGGCGCGCTGGGCGGCGCTGCCGGCGCCGCGCCGGGTGCTGGCGGCGAGCGTCGCCGGCGCCGAGCACGATCGCACGCTCGCCGACTGGGTGGCGGCGCGCTGGTCGCTGCCCGTGGAGTTCATCGTCGCCCGCGCGCACCAGGCGGGGGTGCGCAACGGTTATGACGAACCGGCCCGGCTCGGCGCCGACCGCTGGGCGGCCTTGATCGGCGCGCACCACGGCTATCCGGGCCCGGCCTGCGTCGTGGACTGCGGCACCGCCGTGACCATCGATGCCCTGACCGCGGACGGCGAGTTCCTCGGCGGCGTGATCCTGCCGGGGCTGGCGCTGGCGCGCGAGGCCTTGACCGCGCGCACTCCGATCCGCGAGGTCGACGCGCCCGTCGCGGACTGCTTCGCGCGCGCCACCGCGCCGGCGGTCGCGGCCGGCACGCTCTACGGCCTGGCCGGCGCGATCGAGCGCGTCGCGCGCGAGCAGGGCGCGCGGCTCGGTCCGGCGACGCGCCTGCTGCTGACTGGCGGCGACGGCGAGCGCCTGCGGCCGTATCTGGACGGCCGCCTGCCCTATGCCGTGGTCGCCGCCCCGGCCCTGGTGCTCAAGGGGCTCGCCGTGATCGCGAGCGCGCCATGAACCTGCCGTCCGCGCCCGCGCTGCTCAAGTGGCTGTTCGGCGCGCTGCTGCTCGCGAATATCGGGCTCTTGATGTGGGGCCTGTGGCACCGCGACGCCGCGAGCGACGCCGCCTACCAGCCGCTGCCGCCGGTCAACGCCGAGAAGATGGTGCCGCTCACCGTGGGTCCGGATCTGGCGCGGCGTGCCGACCGCGCCGCCCAGCGCGGCCGGCCGGCGCCGAGCCTGTCGCCGGTCAAGCCCGAGCGGGCGACGCCGGCGCTGCGCTGCCTGACCGTCGGGCCCTTCGATGGCGAGGAGACCGCCGCGCGCGCCGCCGAGCGCCTCGGCGAGCTGCACCTCACCCACACGCGCCGCGAGGAAAGCCGGCGCGAGGCGGCGAGCTACTGGGTGCACCTGCCGCCGCTCAAGTCGCGCGCGGCCGCCGAGGCGCGCCTCCAGGAGCTCAAGAAGCTGGGCGTCAAGGATGCCTTCATCATGCAGGAGCCCGACAAGGAGAACGCGATCTCGCTCGGCTTGTTCAGCCAGGCCGAGAACGCCCGGGGGCTGATGAAGGAGCTGGAGGCCAAGGGTGTGAAGGCCGGGCAGGAGATCCGCTACCGCGATCAGACCCTGGTGTGGCTCGAGGTCTCGACGCCGGTGGCCGAGGAGCTGGTGGGCAAGCTCAAGCGTCAGGATTGGGGTGCCGGCGAGGTGGCGGTGACGGCACGCGACTGCGCGCCCGAAGCCACGGCGCCGCCGGCCGCGCCGGCCGCGAAACCGGCCGATGCCGCGCCGTAATTCATTTTTTCCCGCCCGCAGCATACAATTGGCCGGCATTGTCGCGGCGGATTGTCACGCGCCACGCCCGCATAGCTCAGCTGGTAGAGCATCTGATTTGTAATCAGAGGGTCACGGGTTCGAATCCTGTTGCGGGCTCCACCTTTTCACAGGTACTGAATCAGAATGGAAAAATTCCCCGCCGACGCGCTGGCCATGATCCGCGCGCACTACCAGAAACTTCCCGGCCGCGTCGCTGCGATCCGCAAGCAGGTCGGCCGGCCGCTGACCCTGGCGGAGAAGATTCTCTACGCCCATTGGGAGGACAAGGGCCAGGGTCTGCCGGTGCGCGGCAAGACCACCGCGCCCTTGCGGCCGGACCGGGTCGCCATGCAGGACGCCACCGCGCAGATGGCGATCCTGCAGTTCATGACCGCCGGACGCGAGTCGGTGGCGGTGCCGACCACCGTGCACTGCGACCATTTAATCCGCGCCAAGGTCGGGGCGCGTCAGGACCTGGCGATCGCCGACAAGACCAACCACGAGGTCTACGAATTCCTGGCGTCGAGCGCCGCCAAGTACGGCATGGGTTTCTGGAAACCGGGTTCGGGCATCATTCACCAGGTGGTTCTGGAGAACTACGCCTTCCCGGGCGGGCTCATGGTCGGCACCGACTCGCACACGCCCAACGCCGGGGGCCTCGGCATGATCGCCGTCGGCGTCGGCGGCGCCGACGCGGTCGACGTCATGGTCGGCACGGCCTGGGAGCTGTTGTGGCCCAAGCTGGTCGGGGTGAAGCTCACCGGGACCCTAAGCGGTTGGACCAGCGGCAAGGACGTGATCCTGAAGCTCGCGGGCCTGCTGACCGTGAGCGGCGGGACCAACAAGATCATCGAGTACTTCGGTCCCGGTGCCGAGGCGCTGTCCTGCACGGCCAAGGCCACGATCACCAACATGGGCGCCGAGCTCGGCGCCACCACTTCGGTGTTCCCCTACGACCGGCGCATGGGCGACTACCTCACGGCCACCGGCCGTGCCGAGATCGCGAAGCTCGCGGGCGAGCGTGCCGCGGACTTGACCGCCGACCCCGAGGCGCTGGCCAGCCCCGACCAGTACTATGACCAGGTGGTCGAGATCGGCCTGTCGACGCTCGAGCCGCAGATCGTGGGACCCCACACGCCGGATCTGGCGCGCGGTGTCTCCGAGCTCGCCCGCGACGTCGCGGCCCAGGGCTACCCGCCCGAGCTCAAGGCCACCCTGATCGGCAGCTGCACCAATTCTTCTTATGAAGACATCGGCCGGGCCGCGCATGTCGCGCGCCAGGCGCGGGCCGCCGGCCTCAAGGCTCGGGTGCCGTTCCTGGTGACGCCGGGCTCGGAGCAGGTGCGCGCCACCATCGAGCGCGACGGCCTGCTGGCCGACCTCGAGGCGATCGGCGCGACCGTGCTGGCCAACGCCTGCGGCCCCTGCATCGGCCAGTGGGAGCGCAGCGACGTGGCCAAGGGCGACAAGAACTCCATCCTGACCTCGTACAACCGCAATTTTCCGCGCCGCAACGACGGCAATCCCGCCACCCACGCCTTCATCGGCAGCCCGGAGGTAGTGACCGCTTACGCGCTGACGGGGCGGCTCGACCGCGATCCGCTGAAAGACGGTGTGCCGCTGGCCGGCGGCGGGACGCTGGCCCTCAAGGCCCCGAGCGCCGAGGAGTTCCCGGCCCAGGGCTTCGATCCGGGCGAGTCCGGCTATGTCCCGCCCACCGACAATCCAGCCGCGGCCCGGGTCGTGGTCGACCCCCAGAGCGAGCGCCTGGCGCTGCTCGATCCCTTCGAGCCGGTCGACAAGGTCGCCGGCTACCGCGATCTGCCGGTCCTGCTCAAGGCGCGCGGCAAGTGCACCACCGACCATATCTCCCCGGCCGGCCCCTGGCTCAAGTTCCGCGGCCACCTCGACCGGATCAGCGACAATATGTTCTCGGGCGCGGACAATGTGTTTTCCGAGGGGGCGGGGACCGGATTCAATATCTTCACCGGCAAGGCCGGCCAGCCGCTCAACGAGCTGGCGCGTGAGTACAAGTCCAAGGGGCAGGGTTGGGTGGCGGTCGGGGACCAGAATTACGGCGAGGGCAGCTCGCGCGAGCATGCCGCCATGAGCCCGCGGTTTCTCGGGGCGCGCGTGGTGCTGGTGCGCAGCCTTGCCCGGATCCACGAAACTAACCTTAAGAAACAAGGGGTTTTGCCCCTGACCTTCGCGGACCCGGCGGATTACGACAAGATCGAGCGGGACGACCGGCTGAGCTTCGAGGGCTTGGGCGGTGTGGCCCCCGGCAGGCCCGTTACGGTACGGGTTCGCCACGCCGACGGTCGAGCGGAGAGCATCGAGGCCCGCCATACCCTGACCGGGGAGCAGCTCGCCTGGTTCATGGCCGGCTCGGCGCTGAACCTGATCCGCCAGCAGGGAAAGGCTTAGTTTCTATAGAGATTTAAAGAGTTAGCCACGGGGGTCACGGGGATGAATCCTGTTTCCCTCCGGCCGTGGACTGGGGGTCCGATCAACGCCTTCTGCCCAAAAAGGTTTTCCCCGTGCTCCCCGTGACCCCCGTGGCTAGCGTTCAAGCGTCGTCAGAACGCGCTGCCGGCTGCAGAAAAGGGCCCGGAAGCTGTTGACCGCTAGGGTAATTTTCCCGCATAATGCGCGGCTTATGTTTTGGAGGGGTTCCCGAGCGGCCAAAGGGAACAGACTGTAAATCTGTCGGCTTACGCCTTCGGTGGTTCGAATCCACCCCCCTCCACCAGGAATAAAGTGGGTAACGGGACGGCATTGGTGTTGGCGGGCGACGATCGCGCCATGCAAGCGTGGGCAAAGCGCGGGTGTAGTTCAATGGTAGAACTTCAGCCTTCCAAGCTGATAACGTGGGTTCGATTCCCATCACCCGCTCCATAAGGCAGAGGAAAGAGTAAAGAGAAAAGAGAAAAGAGAAAAGATTTGGAGCCCTGGGCCGGTTCGACTTTGCTCTTTAAACTTTTCTCTTTTCTCTGCATTTCGCCCATATAGCTCAGTCGGTAGAGCACTTCCTTGGTAAGGAAGAGGTCATCGGTTCGATTCCGATTATGGGCTCCAGATTCCGGCGTGGCGTCGGGGTCGGTGTGATGGTTTTGGGCAAACGCGCTAACTTATTTATAGAGACAGACGAGGTACCTCAAGGTGTCCAAGGGAAAATTCGAACGCACCAAACCCCACCTCAACGTGGGGACCATCGGCCACGTGGACCACGGCAAGACCACCCTCACCGCGGCCCTGACCAAGGTGTTGTCCACCAAGTTCGGCGGCGAGTTCAAGGCCTACG
>DASWHF010000032.1:0-1994 GCA_036393295.1 Acidiferrobacterales bacterium | reverse complement strand
TCCGGTGCCGGCGTTGCGGTAGGCGAGCTCAACGAATGTCGGCGTCTCGAAGCCGCGCCCGTAGTTCGCGTACAGGCTGGTCTGCGGGTCGAGGCGGTAGAGCAGCCCCGCCACCGGTGTGGTGGCGCTGAAGTCGACGGCGCCGCTGTCGTCCGGGTTGCCGGTAGCAACGAAGTAGTCGGTGGACTCGAACTCCACGCGGCTCGCGCGTAAGCCAGCGTGCGCCGACCAGCGTTCGGCGAAGCGCCACTCACCTTGCGCGAAAAGCCCGGTGCTCGCCACCACATTGTCTTCGTCGCGCTTGAGCGCGCCGGCGACGCCGTCATTGTTGACGAAACCTCGGCGCCGCTCGGCCATGCGCTCGTACTCCAGCCCGACGGAGAGCCGCAGCGGCCGCCCGCCGAGCTTGCCATCGCCGAACAGGCGAAGCGCAGCGCCGCCGAAGCTGCGATCGAGGTTCACCACGCCGCCGGAGTGCGTATCTTGATTCTGGAATATCAGCGGAATCGCCAGGTACTGCTCAACGTCGCGTGTGCCACCCCAGGCGCTCGCCTGCAGCCGGGTCGCGCCGGACAGCGCATGGTCGAGCGTTACGCCGACCTGGTCGTGATCGATCGATTTGCGCGTGTTGAAGGTGATCGCCCCCGGCACGACCTGCCGCGGGTTCTGCGCCACCTGGGCCGCGGTAAGCCCCAGCGGATCCTGCGTGTCGGGCTGGTGCAGCGCCATGCCGACGAGCGTCAGCCTGGTGTCCCCGTCCAGCGAAAGCTTGACCTTGGAATTCAACTGGTCGCGCCGAACCGCGCTGTGATTGCGGTAGCCCTCGGACTCGAAATGCGAGAAATTGGCGACGTATCCGACGGTGTCGCGCTGCCAGCCGAACTTGAGCGACCCGCGCAAGGTGTCGTAGCTCCCCGCATGAAAGCCGGCCTCCGCGGTCGGCACTGGCGGCCCGTCCTCGGTCAGCACGTTGATCACGCCGCCCGAAGCGTTGCCGTAGAGGCTGGAGAACGGCCCGCGCAGCACCTCGATGCGGCTTGCGGTGCCGAGGTCGAAAGTCGCCGCCTGCCCCTGCCCGTCGGGCATGCTGGCGGGAATGCCGTCCGCGATCAGGCGGATGCCGCGCACGCCGAAGGCGGCGCGCGCGCCGAAGCCGCGCGAAGACACCTGCAGGTCCTGCGCGTAGTTCTGGCGATTCAGCACCACGATCCCGGGCACGCGGCCCAGGCTCTCCGACAGGTTCACCTGCGGCCGGCCCTCGCGCAGCTCCTCGGCATAGACGCGGTCGATGGACGCCGGTATATCCAGGCTGGGCTGGTCCACGCGCGTCGCGGTGACCACCACGGCATCGTCCTGGGCCAGAACGCAGGCCGATCCGGCCCACACCAGCACCGCAAGAGCCGTCCTGCCATGAAGGCGCGGCATCGGCCGGTCCCTACTCAAAGATGTGCACGCCCCAGGGCGTCTTGCCGACCGGGATGTCCTTGATGCGGACGTTCTTGGCCGTGTCGATGACCGATACGCTGTCCGATCTGCCGTTCGCGACATAGAGCTTCGCGCCGTCGCGCGTGAGCGCCATGTTCCACGGCCGCCGGCCGACCGGGATGGTCGCGATCACCCTGTCTTCCCCGGTATCGATCACCATCACGTTGGCGTCGCCGCCGTTGGTCAGGTACAGGCGCTTGCCGTCCGGGTGCATCGCCAGGCCGTTGGAGCGCAGGCCCGCCTTGATGGTGCCGAGGATCTTGTGCTGGCGCGCGTCGAGCACATAGACGGTGTCGGCCCTTTCGCAGGCGACGTACGCCTTGGCGCCGTCGGGCGTGAAGGCGATGCCGCGCGGCCGCGTCCCCACCTTGAGCTGCACGACGAGGGCGCGGGCCGCGACGTCGATGACCTCGAGCTTGTCGTCCTCCTCGGCGCTGACGTAGACGAAGCGCCCGTCGGGCGAGAACACCGCGTGCTCCGGGTTTTCGCCTTTGATCTTGACTCGAAAG
>DASWHF010000031.1:0-42289 GCA_036393295.1 Acidiferrobacterales bacterium | reverse complement strand
CCCTGACCGGCGCCGCCGGCTACTTCTCGGCGCGCATGAAGATGGGCAAGACCTCCGACGTCAAGGCCTACGTCAAGGCCGGCGGCAAGCTGCACGTCGCCACCCAGCAGATCAAGGTGACGGTCGGCGGTTGCGGCGGTTGATAATATGCCGTCAACGGCCATCCCTGGCCGTTGACGGCGCGCGAATCGAAAATGCGATTTTCGCTTCGCGCTGCGGCTTCGAGGAAGGTTACAGGCCCTGGAGGCAGGCGGCACATCCCTGTGCCGGCAGCGCCGAGCGATCACTAAACGAGGAACATTCATCATGGCAAGACTCACGAAACTCAAGACCCGCCCCAAGGACGGCACCACCGAGATCCTGGTGCTCGTCAACCACCCGATGGAAACCGGCCAGCGCGTCGATGCCAAGACCAAGCAGAAGATCCCGGCCCACTTCATCCAGACCCTGCAGATCCACCTGAACGGCCAGGCCGTGGCCAACATCGACATGGGGGTCGCGATCTCCAAGGACCCGCTGATCGCCGTGGCCGTGCCCAACGCCAAGGCCGGCGACAAGGTCGAGGTCCGCTGGACCGACAACAAGGGTGAGACCGGGGGGGCGGAGGCGGCGGTCGAGGCGTGATTACACGATCACCGGTTCACCGTAGTGGAATCCCTGGGCCCAGTTCACGCCCAGGTCGTGGGCGATGCGCGCGGTTTCGGCGTTCTCGACGAATTCCGCCACGGTGATCAGACCCAGGTCGGCGGCGGTGTTCTGAATGCCCTGCACGATGGTGCGCACTTTCTTTTCGGTGATGCGCTGGATGAGGCTGCCCTCGATCTTGAGGAAGGTGAACGGCAGCTCGGCCAGATAATGGAAGGACGAGTAACCGCTGCCGAAGTCGTCCAGCGCCAGGTGCACGCCGAAGTCCATGAAGGGTTTGAGCATCGCGCGCACCGACTTGATGTCGTGCAGCAGCTCGCGCTCGGTGATCTCGATGACCAGCGGCAATTCGGCCCCCAACCTGTCGCCGTGCGTGGCGCAGGCCTGGCGGGCGACTGCCAGCAGCTCTTCCACCACCGCCGGATGACGCAAGAGGTTGCCGGAGATGTTGACGAAATGACGCAGTGGCGGCGCGCCGTTGCCGTTGAGCAGCGCCAGACAGCGATTGAAGGTGTTGAGTATCACCGTGCGGTCGATTTTGTAGGTCAGCTGCAAGAGCCGCGCCGCATCGATGAATTCCTCCGCCAGCAGCGTCCGGTCCGGTGACACGATCACGCGCGCCAGCGCCTCCTCCGCGACCCGATGGCCGGTGCGGAGATCGACGATCGGCTGGAACGCCGGTACCACGCGATTTTCGCGCAACGCGGCTTCGAGCATGCTGCCGATGCCGTAGGGTTGGTGCGGCAGGTCGCGCGCCAGGATGGTGCGGTTGCGGCCGGACTCCTTGGCGGTGTACAGCGCCGCGTCATTGGCCGCGAGCAGCTGGCGCACCAGCGTGCCGTCGCCGGGGAAGCAGGACACGCCGAAGCTCGCGGTGGCGTGGAGGATGTTGGCCTCGATCGGCATCGCCAGGGATTCGATCGCACCGCGCATCTGCTCGGCCATGTCCCAGGCGATGTTCGCCGGCGTGTCCGGCAGTATGCACAGGAACTGCTGCCCACCCCAGCGGCCGACGACATCGCGCGGCCGCAACCGCGCCTTGACGGCGCCGCTGACGGTCCGTAACACCTCGTCACCCTGGCGGTCGCCGAAGCCGAAATTCACCAGCTTGAATCGGTCGACATCGAACAGAATGACGGCGAACGGCAGTTTGTGTACGCGACTGCGCGCCACCTCCGCATCGAGACGCTCCAGCAGCGCCGCGCGGTTGATGAGACCAGTCAACGGATCACGCTGGCTCCTAGGGGGCATGCGTCCTTCACTTTCCCGGATCGATCGAAGGTTATTATTATTTTTGGTTGTGACGGACTTACTGCCGCTAGCTCAACCAAAGCCTTACTTGTCTCATCTAGGGTAGCAGCGGGAAACGAGAGTGCCAGTGTCGGAATTCAATACACTGGTGCCGGCCGGTATGGCGCGCGACATCGCCCCCGGGTCCTTAATAGTAAGCGCACGCCCCAGAATCCGGCAGTCTCTAATATAATGAAATGGTTAAGCCGGGTCCGGATTTCAGCTGGGCAGGTCGACGCGGCCGGCGGCAATCAGGGCCGTCCCGAAGGCGGCCATCCCCGAGCGCGGTTTCTTGAGCGACACGCCCAGGGTGCGCTCGCGGATCCGGGTCCAGCCCGGGTTGCGGCTGCCGCCACCGGTGGTGCGCACCTCGGTCACGGCCGGCGCGCCGAGCTTGTGCAGCAGCTGGTAGCCCAGTGCCTCGATGCTGGCAATGCCCTCGAGCATGCCCTGAAAGAACGTGACGCTATTGCCCGGCAGCGGCTCGAGCTTGGCGACCATGTTCGGGTCGTTGACCGGAAAGCGCTCGCCGACGTCGGGCAGCGGGTAATACTCGAGCCCGGTGAAGCTCTCGGGGTCCAGGAGCGGGGTCATCTCCTGCATCTGTTCGACCTTGAAGTACTGCAGCAGCGTCGCGCCGCCGCTGTTCGAGGCCCCACCGACCAGCCAGCGCTCGCCGAGGCGGTGGCTGTAGACGCCGTGCTCCGGGGCGAACACCGGCTTGTTGGACAGCAGTTTGATGACCAGGGTCGAGCCCAGCGCGGTCACGCCGTGGCCCGGGCGGCTGGCCCCGGCGGCCAGGAAGGATGCCACCCCGTCGGTGGTGCCGGCCATCACCTGGGTATCGGCGCTCAAGCCGTAGGTCTTGGCGATCTCGGCGCTGATGGTGCCGATCGGCTCGCCCGCGATGTACACCTCGGGCAGGAGCGCGGTATCGAGGCCGAGCGTGCCCAGGAAGTCCGGCCAGCGCTGGGCCTGCGAGTCGTAGCCGAGCTTGAGGCTGTTGTTGTGGTCGCTGACGCCCCAGCGGCCGGTGAGCTTGCCGGTGATCCAGTCGGCCTGGTGCAGGGCATGCGCGGCCTTTTTGGTCATCTGCTTCTCGGTCAGCCACAGGAGCTTGGCCAGGCTGCTTGTCGCGCCATGCGCGCCGCTCTGGCGGCCCGCGATCGGCAGCAGCCGGTCGGCCTGCACCACGGCGCGGCTGTCGTTGTACATCAGCGCAGGAGTCACCGGCGCGCCTTTCTTGTCGGTCAGCAGCAGCGTGCCGGAGGTGCCGTCGACGGCGATGGCGCGAATTCTCTCCGCCGGCACCTTCTGCAGGACCTGGCGGAGCGCGGCGTCGGCGGCCTTCCACCACAGCGTCGAATCCTGGGTGATCTGGTTGTCGTGCCGGACCGGCACCGGGATCGGCGCCGCGGCCTCGCCGACCACGCGCTCCTGCTCGTCGATCACCATGACCCGGCAGCCGCCGGTGCCGATGTCGATGCCGAGGTAAAGCCCGTCCGGCGGCGGAGCGGCCGGCGCCGGGGTCGGACTATCGCCGCCGCCGGCGGTCGGCGCCGGGGCGGGCCGGCGTTCGCGGGCGAGCATGCGGAAGCGCCCATTCGGCGCCGGTGCGCCCGCAACGGGTTTGGCGGCCGCGACCCGATCGGCAGGTGTTGCAGGAGGCCGCTGCGCCGCCGCGCCGCGACCGCCCGCCGGCGCGTGGGCGGCGTCGGTGGTGGGCGGCGCCGCGTCGGGATCGTCCGGCAGTATCGGCGGGGGCGGCGGCGCGACCCAGCCGGACTTGCGGTGTTCGACGCTGACGGTGGTATAAATCCCGCCACGCACGTAAAATTCAGCCCGCAGCCGCATATAGCGCGGCGCCGTGGCTTTGACCAGATCGGCCAGGATGGCGTTGGTCACGTCCTCGTGGAAGTGGCCTTCGTTGCGGAACGACCAGATGTAGAGCTTGAGCGACTTGAGCTCGACGCAGCGTTTGTCGGGGACGTAATCGAGGTAGAGGGTCGCGAAGTCCGGCTGTCCGGTCTTGGGACACAGACAGGTGAACTCCGGCATGCGGATCTCGATGATATAATCGCGGTCCGGCCGGGGATTGTCGAAGGTTTCCAGGGTCTTGCTGGGTTGGGTAGGCATTTCACGGCCCGTATGCTAGTTTCGTCGCACCTTTAATATAACCAGTTTATCGCATCCGGAAACTGAATGCGCCTGAAGAAGATCAAGCTCGCCGGCTTCAAGTCCTTCGTGGACCCCATCAGCATCCCCATCTCCGGAAACCTCATCGGCATCGTCGGCCCCAACGGTTGCGGCAAGTCCAACATCATCGACGCGGTGCGCTGGGTGATGGGCGAGAGCTCGGCCAAGCATCTGCGCGGCGACTCGATGGCGGACGTGATCTTCAGCGGCTCGAGCGCGCGCAAGCCGGTCGGCAAGGCCTCGGTCGAGCTGATCTTCGACAACAGCGATGGTAGCGCGCCCGGTCAGTACGCGTCCTATTCCGAGATCTCCATCCGACGCGAGGCGGGGCGCGACGGACAGTCGGATTACTTCCTCAACCGGACCAAGTGCCGGCGCAAGGACATCATCGACATCTTCCTCGGCACCGGCCTCGGGCCGCATTCCTATTCGATTCTCGAGCAGAACGCGATCACGCGCATCATCGAGTCCAAGCCCGAGGAACTGCGCGGCATGTTCGAGGAGGCGGCCGGCGTGTCGCGCTACAAGGAGCGCCGGCGCGAGACCGAAAACCGCATCAAGCACACCCGCGAAAATCTCGCGCGTGTCGAGGACATCCGCAAGGAGCTGGAGGTCCAGATCAACCGCCTGCAGCGCCAGTCGCGCGCCGCGCAGCGCTACAAGGAGCTCAAGGCCGAGGAGCGCACGGTGCATGCCCAACTGCTGGGGCTGCGCTGGCGGCGACTGACCGACCAGCTCAAGGAGCACGACGGCACGCTGGCCGCGCGCGAGACCGCGGTCGAGGCGGTGATCGCCGAGCTGCGCGGCATCGAGGCGAAGATCGAGGAGCTGCGCGCCAGGCAGACCGAGGCCAACGATCATTTCAACGCGGTGCAGGCCGAGTTCTATTCCGCCGGCGCCGAGATCACCAACATCGAGCAGGCCATCCAGCACGCGCGCGACAGCCACCAGCAGCGCCAGCGCGAGCAGGACCAGATCAACCGCTCCTGGGAGGACGCCAGCCAGCATCTGCAGGGCGACATGCAGCGCCTCGCCGGGCTGCGCGATGCGCTCGAATCGGCGGCCCCCCGCTTGGCCGAGCACCAGGCCCGTCACGCCGCCGCCCAGGAGGCGCTGGCGCGCGCCGAGCAGGCGATGTCCGAGTGGCAGGCGGCCTGGGAGGCCTTCGGCCAGGCCGCCGCCGAGCCCGAGAAGACCCGCGAGATCCAGGGCGCGCGCATCGAGGCGCTGGAAAAACAACTCAGCCAGATCGCCGACCGCCAGACCAAGCTCGCCGAGGAGCTCGCCAGCATCGACGCCGAGCTCGGCGCCCAGGACCCGGCGTCGCTGCGCGCCGAGGTGGCGCGCCACGATAGCGAGCACGCGGCGCGCGAGCGCGAGTTCGAGGAGATGGAGGCGCGCAGCAAGACGCTGCGCGCCGACATCGAGCAACGCGCGAGCGCGCTCGAGGCGGATCGCGGCGCCCGCCAGAGCGCCGAGGCGCGCGTCGCCGGCCTCAAGGAGCTGCAATCGGCCGCGCTCGGCAAGCACGACGCGGCGCTCAACGACTGGCTGCATGCCCGCGGACTCGATCAGGCGCCGCGGCTCGCCGGGCTGCTCGTGGTCGAGTCGGGCTGGGAGCAGGCGGTCGAGCGCGTGCTCGGCGCCGATCTGGCGGCCGTCTGCGTGCCGCGGCTCGACGATCTTGCGCCCGAGCTCGACGGGCTCAAGCAGGCCGAGCTGACGGTCGTCGAAACCGCGGGCACGGCGGCACCCGCGCCGGCCGGTCGCGCGCGGCTGCTCGACAAGGTCAAGGGCGACGTCGATCTGGCCGGGCTGCTGGCCGGCATCTACGCGGCCGACGACCTGGCCGCGGCGCTCGCGCTGCGCGGCGGGCTGGCGCCGCACGAATCGGTCGTCACCCGCCAGGGTGTGTGGGTCGGCCGCCACTGGATCGCCGTCACCGACAAGGACAGCGCGCGCGCCGGCATGCTGGCGCGCGGCCGCGACATCGAGGCCCTGGAACGGGAGATCGCCGACCTCAGCGCGACCATCGAGGCGGGGCAGGCCGAGCTCGGCGCCGCCCAGCAGTCCCTGAAGGAGCTGGAAAGCAGCCGCGACGCGCGCCGCCAGGAGATCGCCGGGCGCAACCGCGAGCGCACCGCCCTGCACGCGCGCCTCGGCGCGCTCGAGGCAAATCTCGGCCAGCTCACCGCCCGCCGCCGGCAGATCGAGGACGAGCAACGCGACCTGGGCGCGCAGCTTTCCGCCGCGCACGCCGAGCGCAGCGCCGCCGAGCGGCTGCTCAGCGAGGCGCAGGGCCGAAGCGGCACCCTGGACGAGCGGCGGCGCACGCTGCTCGCCGAGCGCGATCAGCGTCGCGCCGAGCTCGACGCGGCGCGCGCCGCCGCGGTCGATGCCCGCGACGCCCTGCACCGGCTCGAGATCGAGCGCCAGGGCCAGCAGACCAGCTACGAGTCGACGCGCGCCGGCATCGCGCGCCTCGAGGGCCAGCTCAAGCATCTCACCGAGCGCCGCAACGAGTTGGAGAAGTTGCTCGCCCACGACGCCGAGCCGGAGACCGAGCTCAAGCTGCGGTTGGAGGATTTCCTGAAGAAGCGCGTCGAGATCGAAGCCAGGCTGTCGGTCGCCCGCCAGACGGCCGCCGATCTGGAAGCGGCCATGCGCGAGCAGCAACAGGCGCGCCACAACCAGGAACAGAAGATCCAGACGGCGCGCGAGGCGCTCGAGCAGGAACGCATGGCGCGCCAGGAGCTGGCGGTGCGCCGCGAGACCGTGGTCGAGCAGGCTGGATCCGAGCATATCGACCTCGAGCAGGTGCTTGCCGAAATGCCGGCCGAGGCCGAGGAGGGTGCCTGGCAGCAGCGCCTCGAGGAGCTCGCTGCCAAGATCAACCGCTTAGGCCCGATCAACCTGGTGGCGATCGAGGAATACGAGGAGCAGTCGGAGCGCAAGGGCTATCTCGACAAGCAGTACGAGGACCTGGTGCAGGCGCTCACCACGCTCGAGGACGCGATCCGCAAGATCGACCGCGAGACGCGCACGCGCTTCAAGGAGACCTTCGACAAGGTCAACACCGGCTTCCAGAGCCTGTTCCCGCAGCTATTCGGCGGCGGCCACGCCTACCTGGAGCTGATCGGCGACGAGATCCTGGATTCCGGGGTGCGCGTCATGGCGCGCCCGCCCGGCAAGCGCAACAGCACCATCCACCTGCTGTCGGGCGGCGAGAAGGCGCTGACCGCGGTGTCGCTGCTGTTCGCGCTGTTCGAGCTCAACCCGGCGCCGTTCTGCCTGCTGGACGAGGTCGACGCGCCGCTCGACGACGCCAACGTGATCCGCTACTCGGACATGCTCAAGGCCTTGTCCCAGAAGACCCAGCTGGTGTATATCACGCATAACAAGATCAGCATGGAGATCGCCGAGCTGCTGATCGGTGTTACCATGTCGGAGCCGGGCGTGTCGCGCCTGGTGGCGGTGGACGTCGAACAAGCCCTGGAGATGGTCGCGCAATGATCCGACCTGTAATGTAGGGGGTCGGGTCGAAACGATGAAGCCGGAAACCAAGTCATGGAATTGCAATACGCCTTGTTGCTCATAGGTGTATTCATCGTCGCCGGGGTCGCCCTCAGCGCCTACGACAGCTTTCGCTTCGACTGGCGCCGGCGCGCCCGGACCCTGATCAAGAAGAAAACCGCTTCCCCCGCCGCCGGCGGCGATACACCCGCCGAATCCGCCGCGCCGACCGTCCGCCAGGAGCCGGTGATCAGCAGCGGCATCGACTTCAACCCGGGCCCGCCGAACGCCACCCAGCGCAAGCACCTGAAGAGCGATGCCGCGGTCGCGATCGTCGACTCGCGCAGCGACGATTACTACCTCTCCGAAGAGCTGCAGAGCATCGAAAACGCCGCGCTCATGCCGCTCAACCTGAGCCTCAACCTCCAGGATCCGGAGGAGGACATGAAGCTGCACCCCTCGGCGCGCCGCCCCATGCCCGACGACCGGATCGACTTCATCGTCAACCTGCCCGGCAAGGGCCCGGTGAGCCGCGACCGCGCGCTCGGCGTGTACAAGCAGAACGAGTACATGCTGGAGAAGCCGCACCAGATTTACGGCCTCGGCTACAAGTCCGGCCTGTGGTCGAATATCCAGGCGGATCCGGAGTACGCGCAATACAGCGACTTCGCCGTGGCCGTGCAGCTTGCCGACACGCGCGGCGCGGTGACCGAGACCGAGCTCAACACCTTCGTGCAGCTGAGCTTGAAGCTCGCCGACGCGCTCAAGCGGCCGACCAAGCTGTCGCTGACCATCGAGCAGGCACTGGAGCGCGCCCACGAGCTCGACGCGTTCTGCGAGACCAACGACGTGCTGGCGAGCGTGACCATCGCCGCCAGGAATCCGACCGGTTTCAGCGGCCGCGCCATCAACCAGGCGGCGACCCAGCTGGGCATGCAGTTCGGCGCCATGAACATCTATCACATGAAGAACGACAACCCGCTCGGTTGCCGTCATTTGTTCAGCCTCGCGAATCTCTACGACCCCGGCGAGTTCAAGCCCGAGGCCATGAGCACGCTCAAGACCAAGGGGCTCACGCTGTTCATGAGCGTGCCCTGTGCCTACCAGCCGGTGAAGGTCTTCGAGAAGATGGTCGAGACCGGCCGCGGCCTGTGCGGCATCCTCGGCGGCACGCTCCAGGACCAGGACGGCAAGCCGCTCACTGACGAGGGCATCAAGGTCATCCGCACCCAGATCGAGGCGATCGCCGCCGACATGCAGAACCGCGGCATCATCCCGGGCGGGGATACGGCGATGCGCTTGTTCTGAGTGGAGCGTCCCCGATGGCAGGCGAGGGGGGACGTTGCATCGGTGAAATGCAATCCCCCCGGCCGCAGGCCGGGGGGATTGGCTTTTCAAGCATTGGAGAGGGGGAGCGGCGCACGCCGGCAGGCGGTGTCCCGCGCCGCTCCCGCTCCGGTCGGACCGTGTCTCAGCGCGACTGGTTTTTCGCCGTCGACGTCTCGAACTCGAATCCCCAGACGTTCTGCAACACCAGCGCCACATCGCGGTACTCGTCCTTGTCCGCCGGCACCAGCTCCTTGCCGCCGGCGAACTGCTCGCGCAGCTTGCTCATCGCCTGCTGTCCGGCCGGCGACAGCAGGGCCGTGATCATCTTGTTCTTGAGCGCGGTCGGCACCCGCGGCCCGGCGGTGAACGCCTGGTTGGGGTAGGGCTGGTGACGATGGAGGACGGTCGACATGGTGCCGTCCGGATCGAACTCCTTCCAGTTGGTCAGCGGAAGAATGGTGGCGCTGCACTTGCCATCCATCACCCCCTGGAATCCGGCCTTCCAACCCTTGATCTCGGCCATATACGGCTGGCGTGCGGGATTGGTGAACAGGCTGAGCAGGGTCAGTGTCCCGAAGTTCGGCGGCGCGTGCACACACACTTTTTGGCCGGCCAGCTCCGAGAGCCGTTTGGCGCGCGGGTGGCCGGCCTTGGTTATGACGATCCAGGTCTGCGGTTGCGGCAACTTCGCGAGCGGGATGTGTTCCTTTTTGGTGATGCGCCAACCGACGAAGTGCGGGCCGTCGAACAGGACGTCGTACTGGTTCTTCAGCATCTTCGTCTGGTAGGTCAGCCAGTTGCCGGGATACTCGTAAGTGATGGTCTCGCCGGTCGCGCGCGAGAGGAATTCGGCGATCGGTTGATAAATCTCCATTTCCTTTTGCATGGATTCACGCGGAGGAGAGCTGAAGACATATTCCGCCCCCCAGGCGGCGCTTCCGCTGAACAAGGCCGCCAATAGCACTACAGACTGAGCTTGCATGCGCATCGGATGTCTCCCACACAAGTGTTCTTGGTTTACGGCCGGGCACGCGTCGCGTGTGCCCGGTACCCGCGGGATCGCTGTCAATGCACAATAGCGCGGCACCTGCCGCCGTGGACCATGCCCATCGGGGCTCCCGCAGGACCCCGGAGTCACCCGGAATCGGAAAGCTTGCCGGGACCGGTACGTGGAGCCGGAACACCGGGCCGACTTGCCAACTGCGGATCGTCAGACAAGCATAGTTAGCGTACTGCGGGGTGCAAGGATCGTCTTACTTATATATTTGTATCAAGCGGCCGTATCGCAGCCCTGTCTCGATGTGGCTTGACCCATTCCAGTCGCCGTGGCACGCCGCTTGCCTCGGCGGGTAACGCCGGCACGCCCGCCCGGTTGTCCGTGCCTTCCCGGCCTGCATGTTATGATGGGACGTCATGAAGAATATCGCCGAAACCCTTGAACGCATTGAGGAGCTGCGCCGCCGGATCGACGAGCACAACTACAACTATTACGTCCTCGACCGGCCGGTGATCTCCGACGCCGAGTACGACAAGCTCCTGCGCGAGCTGCAGGCGCTCGAGGCCGCGCATCCCGAGCTGGTGACGCCCGAGTCGCCGACCCAGCGCGTCGGCGCGGCACCACTCGCCGCCTTCGGCGAGGTGAAGCACAAGATCCCCATGACCTCCATGGACAACGCCTTCGACGAGGCCGAGGCGCGCGAGTGGGACGCGCGCGTGCGCAAGGGGCTGGAGCGCGACGAGGTCGAATACACCGCTGAGCCCAAATTCGACGGCGCCTCGGTGAGCCTGCGCTACGAGGACGGCCGGCTGGTGCGGGCCGGTACGCGCGGCGACGGCAGCGTCGGCGAGGACATCACCGCCAACGTGCGCACCATCCGGCGCGTGCCGCTCAAGCTGCGCGGCCGGGGCTGGCCGAAAATCATCGAAGTGCGCGGCGAGATCGTCATTCCGAAGGCCGACTTCGAGCGCCTGAACCGGGAACGGTTGGAGAACGAAGAGCATGTCTTCGCCAACCCGCGCAATGCCGCCGCCGGCAGCCTGCGCCAGCTCGACCCGCGCATCACGGCGAGCCGGCCGTTGAGCTTCTTCCCCTGGGGCCTGGGCGAAGTGGATGGCGCGATTCCCGGAAAATACTCCGAAGTCGTGGCCCGGCTCCAGGACTGGGGATTTCCGGTTTCGGCGTACTTCAAGACCGTGCGCGGCATCGACGCCTGCCTGGAGTTTTACCGCGAGATGCTGGGGCGCCGCCACGACCTGCCGTTCGAGATCGACGGCGTGGTGTACAAGGTCGACGATCTGCGCGCCCGCCAGGAACTCGGCTACACCGCCCGCGCCCCGCGCTGGGCCATCGCCCACAAGCTGCCGGCCCAGGAGGAGACCACCGTCGTCGAGGACATCCTCGCCTCGGTCGGGCGCACCGGCGTGATCACGCCGGTGGCGAAGCTCAAGCCGGTGCAGGTCGGCGGCGTGACGGTGAGCAACGCGACGCTGCACAACCAGGACGAGGTCGAGCGCAAGGACGTCCGGGTCGGCGACACCGTGATCGTGCGCCGCGCCGGCGACGTCATCCCGGAAGTCGTTGGCGTCATCAAGGAAAAGCGCCCGCGCAACGCGCGCAAATGGCACATGCCCGACCGGTGCCCGGTGTGCGGCGCCGCGGTGCGGCGCGAGGAGGGCGAGGCCGCGCACCGCTGCATGGGCGGCTTGTACTGCGCCGCCCAGCGGCGCGGCGCGCTGCTGCACTTCGCCTCGCGGCGCGCGATGGACATCGAGGGCCTGGGCGAGAAGCTGGTCGATCAACTGGTGAGCAAGGCGATGGTCAAGACCATCGCCGACATCTACAAACTCGACAAGGAACGGCTCGCCGACCTCGAACGCATGGCGGAGAAATCGGCGCAGAACCTGATCGACCAGATCGAGAAGAGCAAGAACACCACGCTGCCGCGCTTCCTGCACGCGCTCGGCATCCCCGAGGTCGGCGAGGCTACGGCGCTGGCGCTCGCCCGCCACTTCGGCGACCTTAAGCCGCTCATGCACGCCGATGTCGAGGCGCTCGAGCAGGTCCACGGCATCGGTCCGAACATGGCCGAGGAGATCGCGACCTTCTTCAAGCAGAAGCACAACCGGGAAGTCATCAACGATCTGCTCAAAGCCAAGATCCACTGGGATAAACTGGAAAGACCCAAAGCCGGGTCGGCGCTCGCCGGCAAGACCTTCGTCCTCACCGGCTCGTTGTCCGCGATGACCCGCGACGAGGCCAAGGAAAGGCTCATCGCCCTCGGCGCCAAGGTCGCCGGCAGCGTGTCGAAGAAGACCGATTACGTCGTGGTCGGGGAGGAGCCGGGGTCGAAGGCCGACAAGGCGGCGGAGCTGGGCATCGCCATGCTCGACGAGCGGAAATTTCTGGAATTGATTGGCGGCTCGGGGTAGGCGGTGTCAGGCCGGCCGGCGCTAGTCGCGGCCGCCGTCGATCTCGACGTACAGCAACAGCGTCCGCTGCAGGAACACGTCGTTGTTGTCGCTTGCCAGGAAGAAGCGGTTGCCGCGGTGGCGGGCGAGGCCCTCGAAGTTGTCGAGCTTGAGGCCGTCGCTGCTCTTCAGGACCGCCACGGTGGAGACCGGCAGCAGGGCGCCGTCCGGCAGGTCAGGCGCGATGCGCGTGCGGCGCAGCGCGAGGGTGTGGTGCAGCGTCGGCAGGTCGAAGTCGCGTTCCAGGATCAGGAGCTCGCCGTTGCCGAGGCATTCGAGGGCGACGATGCCGCCCGGTCCGAGCGGCAGCGGCCAGGATTTTCCGGACAGCGCGAAGATGCGGGTCCGGCCGGCGCGCTCGTGCTTCATCGGCTGCTCGGGCGCGGTGAGGATGCCGAGTCCCGGATCGACGCACACCGATTCGAGCGAACGATTGGGGTGCGGGTAGCGATCGACGTCGGCCAGTACGGCCGGCAGGGGAAGCTCCCTGATCGGGGTGCCGTCGGTGCGGTAACGCAGGATGCGCGGCCGGGTCTCGAAGCTGACCAGCAGCTCGGCATCGCCCTTGCGGCCGTTGCGCCCGTTGAAAATGTCCAGGCCCTCGGCGTCGGTGCGCCGCCATTTCACCGGTTTGCCGTCGCCGGGCTCGCGCAGCCGGTGGGCCTTCACCAGCTTCACGTCGACCAGATGATCGCCGTTGAACACCGGACGCAGCGCGAACAGGCCGCCCTGGTCGTTGACGGCATAGAGCAGGCCGCCGTCGTCGTCCCAGGCCAGGCCCGAGAGCTCGGCGAAGCGTATGCCGTCGATGGTCGGCGTGCCGAGCTGCAGCATGCCCAGGATGCGCAGCCGGCCGAGGCGCGCGCCGGTCTCGATCCCGTCGCCGAGGCTCACGCGCTTGACGGCGAGCGCCGGCGCGGCATCCTGCGCGCCGGCCGGCGCGCCGGACAGCAGGCCGAGGAGCAACAGCGTCAGTCGCGGCAGGGAAGCGGACATCGGGTGACGGCTGGGGTCCGGGTGGCGCCCGCGGCGCGCGCCGGCCGCGGGGGATTGTCGGTGGGACCGGCGCCGGTCGCGGGTCGGTGCGCGCCCGCGGCCGGGCTGCGGTGCGCTACAGGTCGCTCTTGATCTTGGCCTTGGCCTTGAGATCCTGGACCATCGCCTCGATGCGCTCCTGCTGCACCATCTGGCGGACGTTGGCCTGGATCTGGTCGAAGCCGGGCGGCGTCCACGGACGGCTGTCCTCGAGCTTGATCACGTGCCAGCCGAACTCGGTCTTGACCGGCGCCGCGGCAAGCTCCCCTTTCTTCATGTCCTTCACGGTGTCGAAGAACTCCGGCACGATCGAGCCCTGGTTGAACCAGCCGAGATCGCCGCCCTCCTTGCCGGAGCGCTGGTCGATGGAGTGCTTCTTGGCGACGGCGTCGAAGCGCGCGCCGGCCTTGAGCTGCTTGAGCACGTCCTGCGCCTCCTCCTCGGTCTTCACCAGGACGTGGCGCGCGCGGTACTCGGTCTTGTGGGTCTTTTCGACCTCCTGCTCGTAGCGCTTCTTCACGTCCTCGTCGCTGATCGGGTTGTCGCGCAGGAACTGGCGCAAGGTGGCGCGCACCAGGGTGTTCTCGCGCTGGCGCTTGAGCTGGAAGTAAACGTCCTCTTCCTCGTCGAGCTTCCGTTTGGCCGCCTCCTGGGCGAGCAGCACGCGGTTGACCATTTCGTTGAGCACGACTTCGCGTTCCTTCGCCGGGTCCGGCGCCGGCATCTGCTGTGCCTGGCGCGCCTTGAGATAGTCCTCGAAGTCCTTCTCGGTGATGACCTCGCCGTTGACGGTGGCGATCGGCTTGCTGGTGTCGGGGCCCGTCGGGTTGCAGGCCGCGATCAGGACGCCGAGCGTCAGCAGGCAGGCGCCGGTTAACTGCTTGATCATGGGTGGTCCTCTTTAAGTGGTGTTATGGGGTTGCCGGGTCACAACTCGTCGGGCGTATAGGCGTGTATGCTCAGGGCGTGGATCTCGGCGCGCATTGCCTCGCCCAGGGCCGCATAGACCATGCGGTGGCGCTCGATCGGTCCCTTGCCGGCGAAGTTCGCCGAGACGATGGTGAGCACATAGTGCCCGCCGCCGCCGCGTGCGCCCGCGTGGCCGGCGTGCCGGGCGCTTTCGTCGGCGAGCTCGAGGCTGTCGGGCGCGAGCACGGCGCGCAGCCGCTGCTCGATGCGGTGCATGCGTTCGTTCATGGCAGCACCCGGCGGAACGGCTGCACGCTCACCTCGGCATAGACCCCGGCCGCGACGTACGGGTCGCTGTCCGCCCAGGCGCGCGCGTCCTCGAGCGAATCGAACTCGGCGACGATCAGACTGCCGGCGTAGCCGGCCGGCCCCGGATCCTCGGCGTCGACCGCCGGGTAGGGGCCGGCGAGCAGCAGCCGGCCCTGCTCCTTGAGCTGTTCCAGGCGCTCGAGATGCGCCGGCCGCGCCGCCTGGCGCTTTGCCAGGCTGTCGGGCCGGTCACGGCCGTTTATGGCGTACCACATCAGCTCTCTTCCTTGCGCGCGGGGGCCGGAGGCGGATCGTCGATCTTCATGTGCGGCGCGAGATAAAAGCCCTGGATAATAATGAACAGAATGGTGAGCGCGATCGTGCCCGGCACTTTGAAATTGACCCACATGTCCTGCTTGCTCACCGCGGTCCGGCACAGCGCGAGCGCTGTGCCGGTGAAGTCTGCGTCGCAGTCGAGATTCTCGAACTTGACGGCCTCGGCCTGTGGCGCCGCCACGCGCAACGCCGCCTCGGCGTTGAAGTAATCGCGCACGAAATAGATATTGGCCGCGCCGGCCAGGAAGAAGAACGCCACCCACATGAGGCTCAGGCGCGACCAGACGCGCGCCGGCAGCTCGATCTGTCCGCCCAGCAGCCGCTGAATCAGCGGTTGCCTGCCGATGAAGTGACTGGCCAGGAACACGGCCGCGAACGCCCAGTTGACCGCGGTCGGCTTCCACATCACGAAGGCCTTGGCGTGCAGGGCGATGGTCAGCCCGCCGAGCACCGAGATGAGCCCGAGCGAGACGAGGTGCATTTTCTCGAAGCGCCGGTGACGCAGCCAGAACGCCCCCACCTGGACCAGCGAGGCGGCGATTGCCACCGCCGTCGCGACGAAGATGTCGTACAGCTTGAAGGCCGCGAAGAACAGCAGCAGGGGGAAGAAATCGAATAATAATTTCATATGCTTACGGCGTTTTGGCAGGTCCCATTGTGGCACGGACCGGGCGGTACGGCAACGCCGCCCGGCGGCGCCCGGGCGTTGCGTTGTCCGCGTCCGGTCCCCGGCGGATTCGAGGGCGCGGGGTGACGTATGGTAACCTTGCGAGGTTGCGCGGGGAAAACCCGCACCCCGCCTGTGGAGTCGAGAAAAAGTGCCGCATTACGACCTGCATTCGCACACGCTGTGCTCCGACGGCACGCTGGCGCCGGCCGATCTGGTGATGCGCGCCAAATCGCAGGGCGTGGACGTGCTCGCCGTCACCGACCACGACTGCACCGACGGGTTGGCGGCGGCGCGCGCGGCGGCGGACACGATCGGCCTGACGCTGGTCCCGGGCGTGGAGATCTCCGTCAGCTGGGGCGGGCGCACGGTGCATATCGTCGGGCTGCAGATCGATCCCGCGAACGCCGCGCTGCAGTCCGGCCTCGCGCGCATGCGCGAGTTCCGCGAATGGCGCGCCGTGGAGATCGCCCGCCGGCTCGCGAAGAGCGGCGTCGGGGGCGCGCTCGAGGGCGCGCGCTCGCGCGCCCACGGCAGCCTGGTGAGCCGCACGCATTTCGCGCAGTTCCTGGTGGCCGCCGGCCACGCCAAGGATCTGCGCCAGGTGTTCAAGCGCTTCCTCGTCCAGGGCAAGCCCGGTCACGTGCCGGGGCAGTGGGCGACGCTGGACGAGGCCGTTGGCTGGATCCGCGCCGCCGGCGGTCAGGCGGTGATCGCCCACCCGGCACGCTACAAGCTCGGCAGCGGCCGGTTGCGCGCGCTGCTCGCCGAGTTCAAGGCGGCCGGCGGCGCGGCGGTCGAGGTGGTGTCGGGCAGCCACAGCCGCGACGACTATTTCCGTTTCGCCAAGTTCGCCGCCGACTTCGATCTGCTCGCGTCCGCCGGTTCGGATTACCACGGCCCCGAGGCGCCGTGGATCGAGCTCGGCCGGCTGCCGCCGCTGCCGGACGGCTGCGTGCCGGTGTGGCGGGACTGGGGCGCGACCGCGCCGCGGCGCCGGGCGCCGCTCGGCGTACCCGCCTGACCGGGCACCGGCCCCGGCGCCACCAAACCTATCCGTATCGCTTCGTATTGCCCGAGCCGCTGTGCTAGGGTGTTCGCGCCGCGCCCGTGACGGGCGGGTGTCCGGCAGCTGTGCCAACAAGCAATTCATAACGTCGAAGCTCAACTGCAAGGAGGATGTTTATGGAACAGGTGAACATGGTGGTCGACTCGGCCAGGACGTTTCTCGTGCAGATCGGGCAGTTCCTTCCCCAGCTACTCGCCGCCATCGTGGTGCTCATCATCGGCTGGCTCCTCGCCAAGGCGCTCCATTTCGCCGTGGTCCGCGGGCTCAAGGCGATCCGCTTCAACGCCCTGACGGAAATGGCCGGCATGGACGGCTTTCTCAAGCAGGGCGGCATGAAAAAGACCACGGTCGACCTGCTGGGGATACTCACTTACTGGCTGGTGATCCTGGTGACGCTGCTGGCGGCCTTCAATATCCTGGGCTTGAGCGTGCTGTCGGAGATGTTCCGCAACGTGGTGTTGTTCATCCCCAACGTGCTGGTGGCGGTGCTGATCCTGGCGATCGGCCTGTACTTCGCGCGTTTCGTGTCGGATGCCATCATCGCCTACGGCAAGAACGTCGGCATGAGCGACGTCGAGATGCTCGGGCGCATCGTGCGCTATGCGATCATGGTGTTCGTGGTGATCCTGGCGCTCGGGCAGGTCAACATCGGCCAGCAGATCCTGTACGACGCCTTCCGTATCCTGTTCGGCGCCATCTGCCTCGCGCTCGCCCTGATGTTCGGCCTGGGCGGTCAGAAGTGGGCGGCCGGCGCGCTCGAGCGCTTCGTGGAGGAAAAAGGCAGGCGTAAATAGTTAATGTTGTAGGCGGGGCTTCCAGCCCCGCCGGTTTTTCGCGACGTTTGTGTCGCCCCAATCGAGACGTCGATGGCCCAGTATTTCCAGGTTCACCCGGTCAATCCGCAGCCGCGCCTGATCCACCAGGCCGTGGAGATCATCCGCCGCGGCGGGGTGATCGCCTATCCGACCGATTCCAGCTACGCGCTCGGCTGCCATATCGGCGACAAGGACGCCATGGAGCGCATCCGCCGGATCCGCCAGGTCGACGACCGCCACAATTTCACGCTGGTGTGCCGGGACCTTTCCGAGGTCGCGGTCTACGCGCGCGTCGAGAATGCCGATTACCGTATTCTCAAGGCGAATACCCCCGGACCTTATACCTTCGTGCTGCCGGCCACCCGCGAGGTGCCGCGCCGGCTGCAGCACCCGCGCCGCAAGACCATTGGCCTGCGGGTCCCCGACCACCCGGTCGTGCGCGGGCTGCTGGCCGAGCTCGGCGAGCCGATCATGAGCTCGACCCTGATCCTGCCGGGCGAGGAGCTGCCGTTGTCGGACCCGGACGAGATCCGCACGCGCCTGGAGCACCTGGTGGACCTGGTGATCGACGCCGGCCCCTGCGGCCTGGAGCCGACCACGGTGGTCGAGCTGGACGGCGGCCGGCCGACCGTGACCCGGGTCGGCCGGGGCGACCCGGCGCCGTTCGGCGTGCCGGCGCCGGCCTGAGGCGCCGTCTCGCGGGGTGGGGGGCGGCCTGATATAATCCCCCGATGCTGGCGGAAATCTTTCGTATTCTTCAGGGTTTACCCCTTCCCCAGCTGGTTTCCGCCCTGGTCATTCCGGTGTTATTCGCCATCACGGTGCACGAGGTCGCCCACGGCTGGGTGGCCAAGCGCTTCGGCGATCTCACCGCCGATCGCCTCGGCCGCCTGACGCTCAACCCCTTGAAGCATATCGATCCGGTCGGCACGATTCTGGTGCCGGCCCTGCTGGTGCTGCTCAAGACCGGCTTCGTCTTCGGCTGGGCCAAGCCGGTGCCGGTCAGTTTCGAGAATCTGCGCAATCCCAGGCGCGACATGGCAATCGTGGCCGCCGCCGGGCCGGTGGCCAATCTGCTGATGGCGATTTTCTGGGCGCTGATGGTGAAGATTGCGATGGTGTTGCCGGACACCGCGGCTTGGATCAAGACGCCGCTGCTCTACATGGGTCTGGGGGGGATCTTCGTGAACGTGCTGTTGATGGTCTTCAACTTGCTGCCGCTGCCGCCGCTCGACGGCGGCCGGGTGGCCATCGGCCTGCTCCCCGGTCCCTGGGCCTATCGCTTGAGCCGCATCGAACCCTACGGCTTCTTCATCCTCCTCGGCCTCATGTTCACCGGCGTGCTGTGGTTCGTCATCGGGCCGGTCGGCAACTTCGTGGCGCGGTTCGTGACCGCGCTGGTCGGCCTGTAGTCGCCATGAGCACCGTCCCCCCCGGCCACGTCCAGCGCGTCCTGTCCGGCATGCGGCCGACCGGGCGGCTGCACCTCGGCCATTACCACGGCGTGCTCAAGAACTGGCTCAAGTTGCAGACCGAGTACGAGTGCTATTTCTTCGTCGCCGATTGGCACGCGCTCACCACCCATTACGAGGACCCGCGCAACATCGGCGACAGTGTCTGGGAGATGGTGATCGACTGGCTGGCGGCCGGCGTCGACCCGAAGAGCGCCACGCTGTTCATTCAATCGCGCATCCCCGAGCACGCCGAGCTGCACGTGCTCCTGTCGATGATCACGCCGCTGTCCTGGCTGGAGCGGGTGCCGACCTACAAGGACCAGCAGCAAAGGCTCAAGGACAAGGACCTGTCGACCTACGGTTTCCTCGGCTATCCGCTGCTGCAGAGCGCCGATATCCTGATCTATCGCGCCGGGCTGGTGCCGGTCGGCGAGGACCAGGTGGCGCATGTCGAGATCACCCGCGAGGTGGCGCGGCGCTTCAATCACCTGTACGGCCGCGAACCGGACTACGAGGCGCGCGCCGAAGAGGCGATCCAGAAGATCGGCAAGAAGGACGCCAAACTCTACCGCGAGCTGCGCACCGCCTACCAGGAGCGTGGCGAGCACGAGGCGCTGGAGAAGGCGCACGCGCTGCTCGAAAAACAGAAGAACATCACCCTCGGCGACCGCGAGCGGCTGTTCGGTTATCTCGAGGGCGGCGGGCGCGTGATCCTGACCGAGCCGCAGGCGCTGCTCACGGCGTCCGCGAAGATGCCGGGGCTGGACGGCCAGAAGATGTCCAAGTCTTATAACAACGTCATCAGCCTGCGCGACCGGCCCGAGGAGATCACCCAGAAGATCCGCACCATGCCGACCGACCCGGCGCGGGTGCGGCGTTCCGACCCCGGAAATCCCGAGAAATGCCCGCTCTGGCAGTTTCATCTGGTCTACTCCCCGGAGGATGTGAAACAATGGGCCGACCGGGGTTGCCGGTCGGCCGGGATCGGCTGCCTGGACTGCAAGCAGCCGGTGATCGACGCGGTGCTGGCCGAGGTCGAGCCGATCCAGGAACGCGCCATCGAGCTGGCCCGCGACCCGACCCTGGTCAGGAACATCATCGCCGACGGCTGCCGCCGGGCGCGCGATGTCGCGGAGGAGACCCTGGTGGACGTGCGTGCGGCCATGGGCCTCGGATACAGCTGATGACGCAAGACAAGATCGACAGCCACGCGCCGCTGCAGAACGAGATGCCGTTCGCCTTCGTCCAGGGCGAGGCGGTGACCGCGCTGCCCCTGGACCTCTACATCCCGCCGGACGCGCTCGAGGTGATCCTCGAGACCTTCGAGGGACCGCTCGATCTGCTGCTGTATCTCATCCGCAAGCAGAACCTCGACATCCTCGACATCCCCATTGCCGAGATCACCCGCCAGTACATGGAATACGTCGAGCTCATGAAGCAGGTGCGCCTGGAGCTGGCGGCCGAGTATCTGGTGATGGCGGCGATGCTGGCCGAGATCAAATCGCGCATGCTGCTGCCGCGCCCGGTCGAGGGCGAGGCCGACGAGGACGATCCGCGCGCCCAGCTGATCCGGCGCCTGCAGGAATACGAGCGCTACCGCCAGGCCGCCGAGCACATCGAGGAGCGCCCGCGCGTCGGCCGCGAGGTGCACCTCACGGTGATCGACTGCGCCAACCTGCCGGTCAAGCGCATCGAGCCGACCGTCACGCTGTTCGAGCTGCTCGACGCCTTCCGCGAGGTGCTGAAGCGCGCCGAGATGTACCGCCATCACCGCGTGCAGATGGAGGCGCTGTCCGTGCGCGAGCGCATGACCCAGATCCTCGGGCGCGTGAACGCCGAGTCGTTCGTGAATTTCGAATCGCTGTTTGACGTGAAGGAGGGCAGAATGGGCGTGGTGGTGACCTTCATGGCGATCCTCGAGCTGATCAAGGAGTCGCTGCTGATGCTGGTGCAGAACGAGCCGTTCGCGCCCATCCATGTGAAGGCGGTGGCCTGATGGCGCAGGTGAATCCCGAGCTCAAGAACATCATCGAGGCGGCCATCCTGGTCGCGGGTCAGCCGCTGACCGTCGACCGGATGCTGGCGCTGTTCCCGGAGGAGTCGCGGCCGACGCGCGACGAGATCAAGGACGCGCTCAGGCAGCTCGACGCGGAATGCGCCGGGCGCGGCATCGAGCTCAAGCAGATCGACAACGGCTACCGCTTCCAGAGCCGCGAGAAGTACGGCGAGTGGCTGGCGCGGCTCTACGAGGAGCGGCCGGCGCGCTATTCGCGCGCGCTGCTGGAGACGCTCGCCATCGTCGCCTACCGCCAGCCGGTCACGCGCGGCGAGATCGAGGAGATCCGCGGCGTGGCGGTCAGCTCCGAGATCATCAAGACCCTCATGACCCGCGAGTGGGTCCGCCAGGTCGGGCAGCGCGACGTGCCGGGCCGGCCGGCGCTGTACGGCACCACCCGCGGCTTCCTCGAGCATTTCAATCTCAAGAGCCTGGCCGAGCTGCCGCCGCTCGCCGAGCTGCGCGACATCGAGCAGATCGCCGCTGAGCTCAATATGTCGCTGCCGGTGGGCGACGACGCGAGCGCACCGAAAGTGGCGAGCGCCGGCGTGGCGCCGGGCGATGAGTCCGATATCGACGACGACGCCGACGACGCCGGCGAGGACGACGCCGCCGGGGAACACCGCGCCGCCGCCGGGGAGACCGAGGCCCAGGCGGTGCAGGCCGACCCGGGGAACGCCCCCGCCAAGCTGTGAGCCGCAAACCCGGCAAGCGCCGCACCCGCCCCGCCGCGCGGACGCCTGCCGGCACCCAGCCACCGGTTCCGCGCCGACAGGGATCCAAGCGATCGGAAATGAACCGTGATTCCGGCCGCGCACCCGCGCCCCGTTCCATGTCGCGCGCGGCCGGCAAGCCCGCGGCTCATGACGCGTTTTCTTCTCCCCGTGTTCCCCGTGGTTCAAAAATCTTAAAAGCAGGCGCGCCCACGCCCGGTGTGGAGGCTCACGGTGCATCCGCCGCCGGCGAGAAACTCCACAAGGTCCTGGCGCGCGCCGGCATCGGTTCGCGCCGCGTCATGGAACGCTGGATCGACGAGGGCCGGGTGTCGGTCGACGGTCGTCCGGCGACGCTCGGCGAGCGCGTCCAGCCGGCGCAGATCATCCGCATCGACGGCCGGCCGCTGTCCACCGGCGCCGTGCTCGGCGCCCGGCGCCGCATCCTGATCTATCACAAGCCGGAAGGCGAGATGTGCACGCGCAGCGACCCCGAAGGCCGGCCGACGGTATTCGACCGTCTGCCGGGGCTGCGCAACGGCCGCTGGGTCGCGGTCGGACGGCTCGACTACAACACCCAGGGCCTGCTGCTGCTGACCACCGACGGCGAGCTGGCCAATCGCCTCATGCATCCGTCAAGCGAGATCGAGCGCGAGTACGCGGTGCGGGTGCTCGGCCAGGTGGCGCCGGAGACGCTGGAGCGCCTGACCGCCGGCATCGAGCTGGACGACGGTCCGGCGCGCTTCGAGCAGATCGCCGACGCTGGCGGCGAGGGCGCCAACCACTGGTATCACGTCACGCTCAAGGAGGGTCGCAACCGCGAGGTGCGCCGCTTGTGGGAGGCGGCGGGGCTGACCGTGAGCCGGCTGATACGCGTGCGCTACGGGCCGGTTACGCTGCCGCGCGGCCTGCGCGCCGGGCGCTGGGCGGACATGGACAAGGCGTTGGCGGCGCAGCTGATCGCGCAGGTCGGCGTGCAGCCGGACGACCCGCGCGGCGATCGCGCCCGGGCGCGCGCCGCCGGGCGGGCTTCCGCGCGCCGCGCCGGCATCCCCGGCGCCGGACGCCGCGCGCCCGCCAAGCCGGCCGCGCCGCCGCGGGCCGCACGTAAACCGGCGCGCAAGCGTCGCCGTAAACCGTGACGCCGGCACGGCGCGCGGCGCGTCTTCAGCGCGTTTTCGAACTGATGTTCGCGGCCCACGGGCCGCAGCGCTGGTGGCCCGGCGACAGCCGTTTCGAGATCATGGTCGGCGCGGTGCTGACCCAGAACACCGCCTGGTCGAACGTCGAGAAGGCGATCGCCAACTTGAAGCGCGCGCGGGCGCTGACGCCGGCGGCGATCGTCGCGGCCCCGGCGGCGCGGCTGGCCGGATGGCTGCGGCCCTCCGGATACTTCAACGTCAAGGCGCGGCGCCTGCGCGCCTTGTGCGTCTGGCTGATCGCGCGCGGCGGCCTGCGCCGCCTGGCGCGCCTGCCGACCGGGCGCCTGCGCGCCGAGCTGCTGGCGGTGCACGGCATCGGGCCGGAGACCGCCGACGATATCCTGCTGTACGCCTTCGACCGGCCGGTGTTCGTCATCGACGCCTACACGCGCCGGCTGTTCCGGCGGCTGGGAACGGTGGCGGGCGACGAGGCCTACGAATCGCTGCGCCGGCTTTTCGAGGCGAGCCTCGCGCCCGACGTGCCGCGCTACAACGAGTACCACGCACTCATCGTCCGGCACGCCAAGGACGTCTGCCGCCCGCGGCCGCGCTGTTCGGCCTGTTGCCTCAAGCGGCTGTGCCCGTCGCGCGATGCGCCGGCCGCGCCGACGCGTTCTGCCGCGCCGGCGCGCAGGCGGCGCGCGGCTGCCGGCGGCGTCCGTGCGTGACGGCGAGCGCGGCGATCACCCGGCGGCCGCCCGCATCCGGTATTCGGCGACGCGGTAGAAACCGCCGAACACCGGGCTCTCCCCGGCGGGCTGCAGGTCCTTGCCCTGGGTGGCGGCGCAGCCGGCCAGGGTCTGGTTCAGGCTCTCGGACCAGAAGCCCGGCAGGAACGGCTCGGCGCGCTCGAGCAGCCAGCGCAGCGGCGCCGCGCGATGCAGCCAGTGCCGCGCGCGGCGCTCGCCGTACTCCGCGACGATCAGCCGGCCGCCGGGCTTGAGCACGCGCAACGCCTCGCACAGCGCGCGCCGGCGCGCGTCCGGCGGCAGCTCGTGGAGCAGGAAATAGATAATAATGGTATCGAAGCTGTCGTCGGCGTAGGCCAGGGACTCGGCGTTCATGCGCGCCAGATGGCGGGCCTGCGGCGCATGCCGCGGGTCGCGGCGCAGCTTGGCGCGCGCGCTGGCCAGTTGCACCATGGCGACGTCCATGAGATGCAGCTCCTGGTTCGCGACGCAGCCGGCCAGTTGTGCCGTGAGCTCGCCGTAGACGCCGGTGAGCTGCAGGGTGCGGCCGGTGCGGTGCGCGCAGAGCCGCCGCAGGGTCTCGGCCATGATGCGCCGGTACTGGCCGAACAGGATGGCGTTCACCACCGGCTGGCGGTCGAAGAACCACACGCCCCAGGGCGAGAGATAGGCCCACCAGTAGTGCTCGGCGAGATAGCGCGGATGTCCGTCGAGATAGCGGTGCCAGCGGCTCAGCATGGTTGCCCCTTGTTTCGCGTGGGATACGATGCGCGTGGCGGCGCCGCGCCAAAGCGGGTAACATCGGCGGGGGGCAGCCTTCCCGACGCCAGTATGATCCGACGCAGTGGGGGCGAGTTGACCGGGATCAATTTATGGCCGCGCGGAGTACGATACATCTGTCGATGCTGGGCAAGCTGATCTGCATCGGCGGCAGCGCCGCGGTGGTGTTGTTTCCGCCGTACGATTTTCTCGGCGACGTGCGCTGGGGATTCGTGTTCGGCAGCATCGTCTCGGCGTTCGGCAAGGGCCTGCATGTCCACCAGTACATCGATTACCCGATTCTGCTCATGGAGCTGGTGCTGGTCAACGGCGTCGGTGTCGCCCTGTTCTTCGCCGGCATACAGGAGCGTCGGCGGCGCGCGCGTTGAGCACGGTACGGGCGGGCACGGAAGACGGTCGGCGGCGTGAAGAAGAAAGTCCTGGTCATCCTCGGTCATCCCCAGCCGCAGAGTTACTGCGGCGCCCTGGCGGACGCCTATCGCGACGGCGCGCGCGAGGCGGCCGCCGACGTCCGGGTGCTGACGCTCGCCGCGCTCGAGCTCGCACCGGCCGCCGGCGGATCGGAGCCGTCGCCGGACGTGCGCCGCGCCCAGGACGACATCCGCTGGGCCGAGCACCTGGTGTTCGTCTATCCGATCCTGTGGGGCACGATCCCGGCGCTGCTCAAGGCCTTCATCGAGCGCAGCTTCCTGCCCGGGTTCGCGGTCAATTTTCGCGAGGGCGCGCTGGGCTGGGACAGGCTGCTCGCCGGCCGCAGCGCGCGCCTGATCGTCACCATGAACACGCCGCCGTGGCTCTACCGTTGGATGTTCGGCCGCCCGGGGCACAACACCATGAAGCGCGCGATCCTCAAGTTCAGCGGCGTGACGCCGGTGCGCATCAGCCAGTTCGGCCCGGTGAACCGTTCGAACGCGGTACAGCGCAGCCGCTGGCTCGACGCGGTGCGCGCGCTCGGCCGGCGCGTGGCCTAACAGGATGTTGAAAAAGTCGATCCGCGACTTTTTCAACCACGCAAAGCCCCTTGGTAATATTATCAGGGGCGATTTTTGCTTTGCTCCATTTTTCAAACACTTGCGTGTTTGAAAAATGCCGGTCGATCCATCGACCGTCTAGCAGGGTGTTGATAAACGAGTTTATCAACACCCTGCTAACGCAGCCACCACGCTGCGGCCAGCGCGATATTGACCGCCAGCGACAGCATGAACAGCAGCTTCCAGCGTCCGGGCGGGACGCGTTCGAGCAGCGGCGGCTTGCGCGCCGCCGCGCCGCCGGCCAGCAGCGGCGGAGCAAGCGCGGCCGCGAACTCGACCACGTCGGCATAGCGCTCCCCGGGATCGACGGCGCAGGCCTTGAGGATAACCCGGGACAGCCAGTCCGGCACGTCGGGGTTGTAGCGCTCGGGCGGCGTGGGCGCGCGGAAGCGCGGCCGCGTGAACGGCTCGATCTCGCCGTTCGGAAAATGCCGGGTGAGCATCTCGTAGAGCGTGACGCCGGCGGCGTAGATGTCGGTGCGCTCCGAGGCCTCCCCGCCCTGGAACAGCTCCGGCGCCATGTAGCTCGGCGTGCCGACCGGGCCGGACGGCGTCCCGGCCGGCCCGTGGTGACGCTCGACGCGCGAGATGCCGAGATCGGTGAGCCGCAGCCGGTCGGTCTCGTCGATGAGAATATTCTCCGGCTTCACGTCGCGATGGATCACGCCCCGGCGGTGCAGGTGATCGAGCGCGGTCAGCAGCGTGCGCGCATAGCGCAGCGCCTCGCGCACCGCCAGGCCGTGGCGGCGGCGGATGCGCTGCGCCAGGGTCTCGCCGCTGTGGTAGGCCATGACCGAATAGAGCCGGCTGCGGCGTCCGGGCCGGACCGCCAGGGTCTTGACCAGGTAGGGGCTGTCGAGACGCCGGCCCAGCCACTCCTCGCGCAGGAAAAACTCCACGAAGGCCGGGTCGCCGGCGTGCTGCGGATTCGGGAATTTGAGCACCACGTGCGCGCCGGTCTGCGCGTCGCGCGCCAGGAACAGGCTCGACATGCGCCCGGCGTGCAGGCGCTGCTCGATCCGGTAATCGTCCAGGGTGTCGCCCTCGGCCGGCAGCGCGCCGACCGGGAGGTCGCCCAGGGTGGCGCGCACGTCGGCCTCGGTCTCCGCCGGCAGATCGAGCACGCGCACCACGCAGGCGCTGACGTTGTCGTGGCTGCCGGTGTCGTAGGCGCGCCGCACCACGGCGTCGGCGATGTCCTGGGCGTGCGCGTCGCGGGCGAGCTCCTCGACCAGCGCGGCCGGCTCCAGGACCTCGTGCACGCCGTCGCTGCTGAGCAGATACACGTCGCCGGCGGCCAGCGCGCCGCTGCGGATGTCGGGATTGAGCTGCCGGTCCAGGCCGCAGGCGCGGGTGATGAGCGCGCCGAATTGGGCGTGCGGCAGGTGGTGGTCCTCGGTGAGCTGGGTGAGTGCGCCGTCGCGCAGTTGCCAGACGCGGGTGTCGCCGACATGCCCGACCACCCAGCGGTGCGACAGCAGCGCCAGCGCCGACAGCGTGGTCGCGCGCCCGGGCATGCCGCCCGACAGCACCGCCTGGTTGGCGTGCTCGAAGCTTTCGCGCAAGGCATGCTCCGGCGTCCAGGTTTCCGGCGCCGCGTAATAGCTCTCGCGCAACGCGCCGACCGCGCTCGCCGAGGCGCCTTCGCCGTCGGGAAACCCGCCGACGCCGTCGGCCACCGCCAGCAGCGCGCCGAGCTCGCGGTAACGCCCGGTGCCGGGCGTCACGAGCAGGCAGCTGTCCTCGTTGTTGGCGCGGCGCCCGGTCTCCGACGCCGCGCCGGCGTCGAGCTGGAGACCGGCATGCGTCAGATGCGGGCCGCGCTGACGCTGGACGCGCCCCAGGTGGTCCGCCAGCGGCGCTTCACGCCCGTCAGGCCGATCAGGGCGATGATCGCCAGGCTCGCGAACATCAGCAGACCCGTCTGGTAGTTTCCCGTCCATTGTTTCGACCAACCCAGTGAAGCCGCGAGGTAGAAGCCGCCGATACCGCCGGCCATGCCGACCAGTCCGGTCATTACGCCGATCTCGCGCCGGAAGCGTTGCGGCACCAGCTGGAACACCGCGCCGTTGCCCATGCCGAGCGCCATCATGGCGACGAAGAACAAGCCGAGCGCCAGCCAGCGGCTGGCCGGCGCGAAGCTCACCAGCGCGAGGCTGGCTGCCGCGATTATATAAAGGAAGCTCAGGCTGCGCACGCCGCCGTGACGGTCGGCGAGCGCGCCGCCGATCGGACGGAACATCGAGCCGGCGAACACGCAGGCGGCGGTGAACAGGCCGGCAATCACCGGCGACAGGCGGTACTGGTCGTTGAAGTAAATGACCAGCGACGACGCCAGGCCGACGAAGCCGCCGAAGGTGACGGAGTAGAAGAACATGAACCACCAGGTGTCGGCGTCGCGCAGCACCGTGAAGTATTGCGTCAGGCGCTGCGGCGCCGGACGGTCGGGTGCGTCCCGGGCGAACAGGAAAAACACCACCAGGGTGATGCCGAGCGGAATCAGCGCCAGACCGAAGACCGAGTTCCAGCCGAACAGGTTGGCGAGCGTCGGGGCGAACAGCGCCGCCAGCACCGTGCCGGAGTTTCCGGCGCCCGCGATCCCCAGGGCCAGACCCTGGGACTCGGGCGGATACCAGCGCGAGGCCAGCGGCAGCGCCACCGCGAACGAGGCGCCGGCCACGCCCAGCAGCACGCCCAGCGCGTGCACGGCGGTGAGCGAATGCAGGCCGGCGAGCCAGGCCCAGACGAGCGCGGCGATGACGACGGCCTGACCGATCAGCCCGGTGCGGCGCGGGCCGATGTGGTCGACCATCGCGCCGAGCAGGATGCGCAGCAACGCGCCGCTCAACACCGGTATCGCCACCATCATGCCTTTCTGCGCGGGCGTGAGCCCCAGGTCGGCGGCGATATGCACCGCCAGCGGGCCGAGCAGCACCCACACCATGAAGCTCATGTCGAAGTACAGGAAGGCCATCAGCAGCGTCGGCCAATGCCCGGCCTGGGCCAGACTGCGCAGATTCATGATTCAGTTCCTCGGAGGGTCGATAATGAAATTGGCCGGGACGCGCCGCGCGGCGGCACGACGCATCCCGGTCGTCGGCGGCTCAGGCGGCATCGCTGCTGCGCTCGACCCGGATCAGCGCGGCGATTTCCGGCTGACAGGAGCCGCAGTTGGTTCCAGCCTTCAGACAGCGGCCCACGGCCTCCACGGAATCGAGCGCTTCCCTGCGAATCGTCTCCCTGATGGTATGGGCGGTGACACCGAAGCAGGCGCAGACCAGGCCGCCCAGGTCGGCGCGCTGGTCGGGCGCGCGCCCGCTGAGCAGCGCGCGGCGCTCGTCGGCGCCGACGGCCGGCCGCTCGAACAGTTGGGCGAGCCAGGCGCGCGCCGGCAGGTTCGGCGCGGGCGCGATGAACACGCAGCTCTCCAGGCGGTCGCCGACCAGGCGCGCGCCGCGGTAGCTGCCGGCGCCGGCGTCCAGGTAGTCGATCCACTCGGCGCGCTGGCCGTTGAGCGGCGTGCAGAACACGCTGCGCGCCCATTGCTTCCAGCTGTCCGGCGCGCCGTCGCCGGCCAGCTCGAAGCGCCAGAAGGCCTGACCGCGCACGCTTACCGCGTAGTCCGCCTCCGGGAAGGCGAGCAGGCGGCGCGACAGGACGAAGCCGTGCCAGGCCGGCCGGTAAGGGCGCACGGCGACCGGCGTGTGTTTGGACTCCGGCTGACCGGAAACCGGGTCGGTGGCGGGGTTCACCAGGACGCCCACGCAGCCGTTGCGCGCGAACTGGTCGTTCCAGTGCATCGGTGCGAACACCGATCCCAAGCGCTGGCCGGCGTCGATCCGCACGCGCGCCAGCATGAAGCCCCAGCGGCTGTCGAGCCGCGCCAGGTGCCTGTCCTCCAGCCCGCGCGTCCTGGCGTCGTCGGGGTGGATCTCGACGTAAGGCTCGGGGCTGTGCTGCGACAGCCGCGCCGATTTGCCGGTGCGCGTCAGGGTGTGCCAGTGGTCGCGCACCCGTCCGGTGTTGAGCGCCAGCGGGTAGTCGGGATCGGTGGCGTGCGCCGGCGCGCGCGGCGTGACCGCCACGAAGCGCGCGCGGCGATCGGGCGTGTGGAATCCGCCGGCGCCGAACAGCCGCGCCGTGCCCTGCCGGGCGTCGCCGGCGACCGGCCACTGCACCGGCGCGAGGCCGGCGTATTGGGCGTCGGTGAGCGTGGCGAGCCCGCCGAGATCGAGATCGCGGCTGCCGTCGTTCTCGAAGGCGGTCAGCGCCGCGTGCTCGCGGAAGATGTCGGCCGGGCCGCCGTAGTCGAAGGCCGCGCCGTGCCCGAGGCGCTGTGCGACCTGCGACAGGGTCCACCAGTCGGCGCGCGCCTCGCCGGGCGGCGGCAGGAAGGCGCGCTGGCGCGAGATGCGGCGCTCGGAATTGGTCACCGTGCCGTCCTTTTCGCCCCAGGCGAGCGCCGGCAACAGCACCTGCGCGTGCGCGCTGGTGTCGGTGTGGCGCACGCAATCGGACACCACCAGCAGCTCGCAGCGCGCCAGCGCGCGCCGCACCTGGCCGGCGTCCGGCAGGCTCACCGCCGGATTGGTGGCCATGATCCACAGCGCCTTGATCTCGCCGCGCTCGACCGCGCGGAACAGCTCGACGGCCTTGAGGCCGGGGCGGGTGGCGAGCCGCGTGGTCTTCCAGAAGCGCGCGATGCGCTCGCGCGCCAGTTCGTCGAAGCCCATGTGCGCGGCCAGCTGGTTGGCCAGCGCGCCGACCTCGCGGCCGCCCATGGCGTTGGGCTGGCCGGTGATCGAGAACGGCCCCATGCCGGGCCGGCCGATGCGGCCGGTGAGCAGGTGGCAGTTGATGATGGCGTTCACCTTGTCGGTGCCGCTCGACGACTGGTTGATGCCCTGCGAGTAGACCGTGACGACCTTGTCGGTGCGCGCGAACCAGCGGTAGAAGCGCTCGACCGCGGCGGCGTCGAGCCCGCAGGCGGCCGCGACCGCGGTGATCGACGCACCGGCGGCGCGCGCCGCGCCGAGCGCCTCGGCCAGGCCGCGGGTATGCGCGGCCGTGAACTCCGCCGACTGCGCGCCGTGGTCGTGCAGATAGCAGAGCAGGCCGTTGAACAGATGGGCGTCGCTGCCCGGGGCGAGCGCCAGGTGCAGGTCGGCCGCGTCGCAGGTCGCGGTGCGGCGCGGGTCGATGACCACGATCCGGCGCTGCGGCCGGCCGCGCCCGGCGCCGGTCAGGCGCTGGTAGAGCACCGGGTGGCACCAGGCGGTGTTCGAGCCCACCAGCACCACCAGTTCGGCCTCGTCGAGATCCTCGTAGTTGCCGGGCACGGTGTCGGCGCCGAAGGCGCGCACCTGACCGGCGACGCTCGAGGCCATGCACAGCCGCGAATTGGTGTCGATGTTGGCCGAGCCGAGGAAGCCCTTCATCAGCTTGTTGGCGACGTAATAGTCCTCGGTCAGCAATTGGCCGGAGACATAGAAGGCGACGGCCTGGGGGCCGTGGTCGCGCAGCACGCGGGCGAAGCCGTGCGCGACCGTGTCCAGTGCCGTCTCCCAGCTCGCGCGCCGCCCGCGGATCTCGGGGTGGAGCAGCCGGCCCTCGAGATCGAGCGTTTCGGCCAGGGCCGTGCCCTTGGAGCACAGCCGGCCGAAGTTCGCGGGATGTCCGGGATCGCCGCGCACCACCGCCGTGCCGTCCGGCTGCGTTTCGGCCAGCACGCCGCAGCCGACGCCGCAGTACGGGCAGGTGGTGCGCGTGGCGCGGTCGGGGGTGGCGGCTTCCATGTCAGGTTCGCGGTTCATAGGCTCGGGCGACTGCATAGCAATCCATATGCCAGGACAAAAATTGATTAAATACAGCGATATAAGATCGTGCCGGGAGAACAACCGGCACCATTCCTGGGGCGTCGGTCGGGTCGCCGCACTGCCCTGGTGCGCGGCCCGCCGGATCGTGTTACCGTTCGCCAAAAATCACCCCATGCCAAATTCCCGCCACCGTTATCCGCCGCCGCTCCTGCCCTTGCTCGCGTTGAGTCTCGCCGGGCTCGCCGGTTGTGCCACCGCGCCGGCCGGTGCCCTGGCCGAGGACGGCGACCGGGATCCGCTGATCGGCTGGAACCGCGCGGTGTTTCGCTTCAACGAGACGGCCGATCGCTGGGTGATCAAGCCGGCCGCCCAGGGCTACGACTATGTCCTGCCGCAGCCGGTACAGAACGCGGTCAGCCGCTTCTTCGCCAACCTCGACGGCCCGACCGTGCTGATCAACGACCTGCTGCAGGGCAAGTTCAAGCAGTCGGCGGCCGACACCGGGCGTTTCCTGATCAACTCGACGCTCGGCATCGCCGGGCTGTTCGACGTGGCGAAGCCGCTCGGCCTGCCGCCGAACAACGAGGACTTCGGTCAGACCCTGGCGGTCTGGGGCGTGGGCAGCGGCATCTACGTGGTCTGGCCGATCGTCGGGCCGCGCGATCTGCGCGACAGCTTCGGGCTGCTGGTGGACTTCGCCACCGACCCGATCACCTATGTCGATGACCCGGCGGTGCGCTGGTCGGCCTGGGCCCTGGAGCTGGTCGACACGCGCGCCAATCTGCTGGGCGCCGGCGACGTGCTCGAGCAGGCGGGCGGCGACGACAAGTACCTGTTTCTGCGCGAGGCCTATCGGCAGCGGCGCCACAGCCTGACCCACGACGGCAATCCGCCGCGGCCGAAGTTCTTCGACGACGACGATGCGATCGTCATGCCGCCGTCGCCCTGAGCCCCGGGGTCTGCGCGGGTCCGATGTTTCCGGCCATGGAGTGAGGAGTCCCGAATGAACGTTGAAAAAGTGGTCTTCAGCTTCTTTATCGTGCTCGCCCTGACGCTCAACTTCGGCTTCTTTCTGGGCGAGTTCGACAACCCCGATCACCACGACGTCTACGAGCTGTTCGCGGCGATCGTCGTCAACCTGATCGCCACGGTCCTCAAGTTCGGCGAGCGCACCCAGATCGGCGCGGTGCTGTTGGCCACCAGCCTGGTCGCGGACCTGCAGCTCATCGCCGCCGCCCTGGTCTGGACCGTGGCGGTGCACATTGCCGCCACCGGCCTGACGCCACCGGCCATGGCGAGCATCGTCTCGCTGTCGGGCGGGGCGGTGCTGGCCAACCTCGTCTCGGTCGTGCTGCTGGTCGTGGACATCTCGACGCTGCGCCGCTAGCGGCGGCCGCCGGGCACCGGGTCGGTCATGGACAACAAGGTTCCGTTTCTGATTCTGCGGCGCATGCGCGTGCCGCTGCTGGCGCTGATCGGCGCCTACGCGGCTTCGGTGCTGGGGCTGACGCTGATGCCGGGCATCGAGATCGACGGCGAACCCACGCACATCAGCATCTTTCACGCCTTCTACATCATGACCTATACGGCGACCACCACCGGCTTCGGCGAGTTGCCGCATGCCTTCTCGGACGCCCAGCGGTTGTGGGTCACGTTCTCGCTGTACCTGTCGGTGGTCGCCTGGGTTTATGCCATCGGCGCGCTGATCGCGCTGTTCCAGGACCGGGCCTTCAAGCAGGTGATCGAGGAGAACCGCTTCGCCTCGGCGGTCCGGCGCCAGAGCGAACCGTTCTACATCGTATGCGGCTACGGCGACACCGGCGGACTGGTGGTGCGCTCGATGGCGGGCTGCGGCCTGAGCGCGGTGGTCATCGACGTCGCGCAGGACCGCATCAACGAGTTGACGCTCGAGAATCTGCCGTATCACGTCCCGGGCCTGTGCGCCAACGCCAGCCATCCAGCCAATCTCAAGCGCGCCGGCCTCGAGCATCCGCAGTGCGCCGGGGTCGTGGCGCTCACCGATTCCGACCACGTCAATCTCAAAATTGCCATCACCGCCAAGCTGATCGCGCCGGAGCTGCGCGTCATCTGCCGTGCCCAGACCCACGACGCCCAGGCCAACATGGCGTCGTTCGGCACCGATGCGGTGATCAATCCCTTCGATATCTTCGCCGACCGGCTGGCGATGGCGCTGCATTCGCCGGACATGCACCGGCTGCACGAGTGGCTCACCGCGACGTCCGGCATGCCGCTGCCGGAGCGCATCGATCCGCCGCGCGGCACCTGGCTGTTGTGCGGCTACGGACGTTTCGGCAAGGCGGTCAACCGCTTTCTGGAATACGAGGGCCTGTCGACCGTGATCATCGAGTCGGAGCCGGAAAAGACCCGTGCGCCCAAGGAGACCGTGGTCGGGCGCGGCACCGAGGCGGTGACGCTGCGCGCCGCGCACATCGAATCGGCAGTCGGCATCGTGGCCGGCACCGACGACGACGCGAACAATCTGTCCATCATCATGACGGCGCGCAGCCTGAACCTGAACCTGTTCATGGTTGCGCGCCAGAACAGCCGCGACAACGACGACATTTTCGAGGCGGCCAGGCTCGATCTGGTCATGCAGCGCTCGCGCATCATTTCGCGCCGTATCCTGGCGCTGATCAGCACGCCGCTGCTCACCGACTTTCTGCGGCTGGCGCGTCATCAGAACAACGAATGGGCGCGTGCGCTGATCGAGCGCCTGCGGCCGGTGATCGGCACACGCGTACCGGCGCTGTGGGCGGTGCCGGTCACGGAACAGGGCGCGCCGGCGGTGTTCAGCGCATTGCGCGAGGCGCGCGATATCCAGCTCGATCATCTGTGTCGCGATCCCTATGCGCGCGACCGGACGCTCCCCTGCGTGCCGCTCCTGCTGATGCGCGAGGACGACGAGCTGCTGCTGCCGGAACCGGCTACCGCCCTGCAGCCGGGCGACCGGCTGTTGTTGTGCGGGCGCAGCCGGGCCGAGCTGCGCATGCTGTGGACGCTGCGCAACGCCAACGCGCTCGCCTACGTCGAGTCCGGCGAGCAGCCACGCGACTCCTACGTCTCCCGCCTGCTGTTCGGTCGCCGCGCGCGCGCCGGCTGAGTGCCGGCGGCCTGCCTCGGGCTGCCGGAGTCCGACCAATCCCTGCCGCGCCGGGGCAGACGGACGGGTACCGCGATCGCCCGCGGGGGCGAGCGTTGCGTGGCTCATTCGGAAGCTGTGAAACCATTTCAAATCATATAGTTGTCATTTACCGGGCGGAGTTCCGATGCGCCTCCGCGGGTCGGCCGTCTTGGGATATTTCCCGGGAGTTCGGCCAGCCTGGGCAGGCACGATTCTTGTACAGATTAAGTTAAGGAATGTCCCGGTGAGACATGCCGGCGGCCACCGGACACGGGGGCGGCGGCCGGTAAACCAAGAAAAGGAGCGAATGTGAAACGGAACATGAACGGCCTGGACCAGGTCGTGCGCGGCGTCATTGGCGTGGCGGCGGGGTACCTGGGCTTCATCGAGCCGGCGGCGGTCGGCGATCCGGTGCTGGCGGCGCTGGTGGGATTGTTCGGCGTCCTGAACGTGTTCTCGGCGTTCACCGCCTACTGCCCGGTGTACCACCTGGCCGGCATGTCGTCGGCGCCGGGGTCGGATTGACCGCGTCGCGCGCCCTGCGTACGCGCCTGGTCGTCGCCTTCGTGACGATCGCCGGCGTGGTGCTGGTACTCTTCGGAATTGTCGCCTACCACATCGCCCGCGATTCCGGGCTTCAGCAGGAGCTTGCCATCCTGGAAGGGGTCGCGCGCCAGGAGGCGCTGTCGCTGTCGGCGGGCATTCGCGGCCGGTATACCGGCGATGCCGTGCGCGCCGTACTGGAAGCGCGCGTCGGCGGTGAGTTCGTGGCGGTCGCGGTCGACGTCGACGGAGGACTCATCAGCGCCCGGTCGCTGACTGAGATCCTGGGCGGCGACGCGAGCGCCTTTCCCTGGGGCGAGGTGCTGGCGGACCGCGACAACCGCGGACACATCCGGTTTCGCGGCGACAATTATCTCTGGCAGCGCACGGTCGTGCCGGCCAGTCCGTTCAAGCTCGTCGTACTGCGGCGCAGCGCCGTCGCCGACCAGGCGCCGATCGAGGCCGTCGGCCCGCGTCTGGCGATGACCGGCTTCGTGGTGGTCTGGGTGGCGGTATGGGGCGCGCTGATCCTGTCGGGCGCAATCACCCGCCGCCTCGACGAGCAGAACAAGGCGCTGGTGCATCAGGCCTTGCACGACGCGCTCACCGACCTGCCCAACCGGGTGGCGGTCTACAATCGCCTGCAGCAGTGCATCGTCGAGAACCCGCATCCGGCGCGCTCGACGGCGCTGCTGGTGATGGATCTCGACCGATTCAAGGAAGTCAACGACACCCTGGGACACGACCACGGCGATGCGCTCCTGCGCCAGGTCGGCACGCGCATCCAGCGCGTGCTGCGCGAGTACGACACGGTGGCGCGGCTGGGCGGCGACGAGTTCGCGGCGGTGCTGCCGAACGTCGGGACCGACCTGGCGGCGCAGTGCGCGCGGCGCATCATCGAGGCGATCGCCGATCCGTTCGTCGTGGACGGCTTCACCATCGATGTGAGCATCAGCGTCGGGATCGCCTACTATCCCGAGCACGGCGCCGATGCCGCCAGCCTCGCGCGCCGCGCCGAAGTGGCCATGTACCATGCCAAGCGGCAGACCAGCGGGTTCGCGACCTACAGCCAGGAGGCCGATCCCTATAATCTGCGCCGGCTCACGCTGCTGGGCGAGTTGCGCCGCGCCCTGGAGGACGGCGAGCTCATGCTCTACTACCAGCCGAAGATCGACATGCGCACGCGCCAGGCGTTCGGCGTCGAGGCGCTGCTGCGCTGGCAGCACCCCAAGCACGGTTTCATCCCGCCCGACGAATTCATCCCGCTGGCCGAGCAGGGTGGGTTGATGCGGCCCATCACGCTATGGGTGATCAATACCGCGCTGCGCCAATGGCACGCCTGGAAGCAAATGGGGCTCGACCTGCAGGTCGCCGTGAACCTGTCGGCGCGGAATCTGCAGGATGCGACGCTGCCCGCCGAGGTGAGCGAGATGTTGATCGCCTGGGATGCGCCGCCGGAGGTGCTGGAGCTGGAGATCACCGAAAGCGCGACCATGGCCGAGCCCGAGCACGCCATGCGCATCCTCACCGAGTTGAGCCGCATGCGCGTCGGCCTGTCGATCGACGATTTCGGCACCGGCCATTCGTCGCTCGCCTACCTCAAGAGCCTGCCGGTCAATCGCATCAAGGTCGACAAATCGTTCGTGTTGGACATGATCACCGACGAGAACGATGCCATCATCGTGCGCGCGACCATCGACCTCGCCCATAACCTCGGCATGCGGGTGACGGCCGAGGGCGTCGAGACCCAGGACGTCTGGGATCTGCTCGAGATCCTGGGTTGCGACGTCGTCCAAGGTTACTTCACCGGGCGTCCGCAGCCGTCCGATCAGCTCGTCAAGTCCCTGCTGGCCTCGCCCTACAGCCCGGTGGCGCGGATCGCCGGCGCCGCGCAGTTTCGCGGCATGCCCGATCGGGCCGACAGCGCCGCCCGCCACGCCGTCGTCACACCGCTGCGCCCGAACCGCCGCTGATCGGCGGCCATGCCGCCGCGCCCCCCGTCGTCAGCGGCGTGTGCGCGACGGACGGCCGAGGGGCTCCACAATGTAATGCGTGACGCGCGGCGGATCCTCGCCGACGTGAAACGCGCGCGCCTTGTCGAGTATCGCCCGGTCACTCAGCGTGACGCGTTCGTGCTGGCGCAGGTGCTCGACCCAGGACTCGACCACGAAGGTTTCGGTGTAGTGCGCCGGATCGGAGACGTTGCTCAGCAGTCCCCAGCTGATGGCGCCGTCGCGCCGGCGTATGCGGCGCACGCGCTCCATGGCCCGGGCGAAGGCGGCGTACCGGGTCGGGTCGACACGGTATTCGACGGTCACCACCACCGGGCCGTGGGCCGGCGCCAGCGGGCGCATCACGTCGGGCGCCGGCCAGTGCACGGACGGCGTCAGGTCCAGGTCCGCGCCGCTCGTCAGGCGCAGCCGCGCGGTGGCAGCGAACCCGGCGAGCACGCCGGTCGCGGCCGCGGTCAGCGCCCACGGGACGCCCCAGAGCGCCGCCAGCCAGCCCCACAGCGCGCTGCCGAAGGCCATGCCGCCGAAGAACACCAGGATCGATACCGCCAGCGCGCGCCCGCGGACCCAGCCGGGCACCGAGGCCTGGATGCTGGCATTGAAGGTCGACAGCAGGCTGAGCCAGGCCCCGCCGGCGACCAGCATCAGCAGTTCCGCGAGCAGTAGGCTCCGTCCCCAGGCGAGCCCGAACAGCGCCAGCGCATAGGTCACGAGCGCCGCGGCCACCAGCCGGTTGACCGACAGGCGCGCGCGGACGCGTGGCAGGGCGGCGGCCGCCAGCACCGCCCCGATCCCGAAGGCGCCGAGCAGCAGGCCGTAACCAGCCGGTCCGCGGCCGAGCTCGAATCGCGCCAGCGCCGGCAACAGCGCCCACAAGGCGCTGCCGAAGACGATGAACGCGCTCGATCGCGCCAGCACCACCCGCACCCGCGGCGCGTGCCGGACGTAACGCAGGCCGGCGCGCATCGCCCCCACCAGCCGCTCGGCCGGCAGCACGCTGACTTCGTGGGGGCGCGGCCAGCGGAACAGCACGACGATCACGCCGACGAACGAGACGGCATTGAGCAGAAAGGTCGCGCCCGGACCGATCACCGCGATCAGCAGGCCGCCGAGCGCCGGACCCACCGAACGCGCCAGATTGATGCTCGCGCTGTTCAGCGCCACGGCGTTCAACAGCTGCGGACGCGGCACCAGCTCCGGCAGCAGCGCCTGCCAGGCGGGGGCGTTGAGGGCGGTGCCGAGGCCCAGCGCGAAGGTCAGCGCCAGCAGCAGGCCGGGGGTGGTCAGGCCGGTGAGCGTCAGGACGCCGAGCCCGGCCGCCGCCAGCAGCATCCAGGCCTGGGTGACCAGCAGCAGCCGCCGGCGGTCGACGATATCGGCCAACGCGCCGGCCGGCAGCGCCAGCAGGAACATCGGCAGCGCCGAGGCGGCGCGCACCAGCGCCACCATGGCCGGCGACGGCGCGAGCGTGGTCATCAGCCAGGCGGCGCCGACGTCCTGCATCCAGGTGCCGACGTTGGAGGCGACGGTGGCGATCCACAGTGCGCGAAACACCGGCTGGCGGAGCGGCGCCAGCGCCGGTGCCGAGGCCAGCCGGAAGGCGACGGTCATGCGCGCCGCCGCGCGCTTGCCACCGGCGGCGGTATCCGTGTTATGATGCGCGCCGTTTTTTTTGCGTTTCTTTCAGGATTTGACATGACGATCGCGGAATTTGAAAACCTGTCTTTGACCGTCGGCATCGCCGGCCTGGTGCTGTTCATGGTGTTCATCATTTATGACCTGGCCAAGCACTCCAACGCCGGCAAGGTCGGCACCACCATCCTGTTCATCACCTTGGGTATGGGCCTGTTCGGCTTCATCATCAAGACCGTCATCGTCGAGGCGATGATCAAATAAACCAAGCATGCGCGCCGTTCCGGCGCGCATGCTTGGTTCAGGGCACCACGTGGTTGATGACCACCGTGACGCCGCGCGCCCCGGGGGCGACCGACGGGCTCGTGCCTTCCAGGTCGCCGTGCTCGGCGCGGGTCGATCCCGACTTGGAGATCCGTGCAATCACCACGACCTTCGGGAACTGCGACAGCCGCATCGCCGGGGTCATGGCCATGCCGTCGTCGAGCTGGAATCTCAGCGGCAACTCCTTCACCCGGGCCTTGATCACCGCCAACGGCATGCGCGGGCCGGCCTCGGCGCGCGCGAACACGTACAGCGTGTCCTCCGGTTCGGCCTGTGCCGCGATCGCGGGGTCGAGCTCGACCCGGCCGGTGATCGCCGTCTCGGCCTGTGCCGTCGGGATCACGGTAATAACTGCCCACAGCAGCGCTCCCAGCATTGTCGGTTTCATGGCGTCCTCATCTTAGGGGTGGATCGGCCAAGCATAACAAACCACCCGCGCGCCGTCGCGGCAGGCTGGCGCGGCCGATCTCGCGGGCGCGCGCCGATCGGGCTAGACTCTGACGTGAGGCCTCCGGAACCCGGGGGCCACAGGCGGTGACATGGCGACACAGCGTAAAAGGCCCGAAACCCCTGCGAGCGGCGGCCGGCTCACGCTTTCCGGCGTGGTCGAGCAGCTGCTCGCCGACGGCCTGCTGTCGCGCGCGGACGCCGACCTGTGCACGCGCTTCAGCAGCGCGCACGAGGGCGTCGAGGTCCATCCGCTGGTCATGATCGCCAACAAGGGCATCAAGTCGGCGCGCCCACCGCACAAACCGCTCACTCTCGACGTGCTGATCCACTGGCTGGCCGAGCGCCACGGCATGACGGCGCTGCGTATCGATCCGTTGCGCATCGATGTGGCGGCCGTCACCACAGTGATGTCCTATGCCTATGCCGCGAGCCGCAAGATCCTGCCGGTCGCGGTCGACGACACCAGCGTCACCATCGCCACCAGCGAGCCCCTGGTCACCGAGTGGGTCGAGGAGATCGCACGCGTGCTGCGCAAGGACGTGGTGCGGGCGCTGGCCAGCCCGGTCGACATCGGCCGTTACCTCGGCGAGTTCTACAGCCTGGCGCGTTCGGTACTGCGGGCCTCCAAGGACATGGCCGGCGCCAACGTCAGCCTCATCACCAATCTCGAACAGCTGGTCGAGCTCGGCCGCAAGGGCCAGCTCGACGTCAACGACCACCATGTCGTCACCATCGTCGACTGGCTGCTGCAGTACGCCTTCGACCAGCGCGCCAGCGACATCCATTTGGAACCGCGCCGCGACAAGAGCGACGTGCGCTTCCGCATCGACGGCGTGCTGCACCTGGTCTACCAGGTGCCGACGCCGGTCATGAGCGCGATCGTCGCGCGCGTCAAGACCGTCGGCCGCATGGACGTGGCCGAAAAGCGCCGCCCGCAGGACGGCCGCATGAAGGCCAAGACCCCGGAGGGCGACGAGGTCGAGCTGCGGCTGTCGACCATCCCGACGGCGGTCGGCGAGAAGATGGTGATGCGCATTTTCGATCCGAGCGTGCTGGTGCGCAGCTTCCGCGACCTGGGATTGAGCGACGACGACCTCCGGCACTGGGAGGAAATGGTCAACCAGCCGCACGGCATCGTGCTGGTCACCGGGCCGACCGGCTCGGGCAAGACCACGACGCTGTACTCCACGCTCAAGCAGCTGGCGCGCCCCGAGGTCAATGTCTGCACCATCGAGGACCCGATCGAGATGGTCGAGTCGAGCTTCAACCAGATGCAGGTGCAGCACCAGATCGGCCTGGATTTCGCCGGCGGCGTGCGTTCGCTGCTGCGCCAGGATCCCGACATCATCATGATCGGCGAGATCCGCGACCTCGAGACCGCCGAGATGGCGGTGCAGGCGGCGCTCACCGGCCACCTGGTGCTGTCCACCCTGCACACCAACGACTCGGCGGCCGCGGTCACGCGCCTGCTGGAGCTGGGCGTGCCGGCCTACCTGATCAACGCCACGGTGCTCGGCATCGTGGCCCAGCGTCTGGTGCGCACCCTGTGCCCGCACTGCAAGCAGCCGGGGCCGGTCGACGAGGAGGCGTGGAAGGACCTGGTGCGGCCGTGGAAGGCGACCAAGCCGGCGTCGCTGTACCGCCCCCAGGGCTGCCTGGAGTGCCGCGACACCGGCTACTACGGGCGCATCGGCATCTACGAGACGCTGGTGCTGACACCCGGCCTGCGCAAGCTGGTCCGCCAGGATATGGAGGTGGCGCGGCTGCGCGAGGCGGCGGTCCAGGGCGGCATGCAGCCGCTGCGCCTGGCCGGCGCCAAGAAGGTATTCGCCGGACTGACCACCATCGATGAGATCAACAAGGTCGTGCCGCCGCCCGAGGCACTGTAAGGAACGCATGCCCGCCCGGCGCAGGTTCCGGTATGCGCTACGCAATGTCGATCGCGCGGAAGTCGCTCACCTGCGGATGCCCGGCGGCCGGGTCCGGCCGGCGGTTGCGCACCAGCCACACCGTCGGCATGCCGGCGGCGTGCGCCGCGTCCAGCTCTTCCTGAATGTCGGAGAGAAACAAGATCTCGCTTGCGGGCGGGCCGATGGCGGCGGCGATCCGGCGATAGGCGTCGGCGTCGCGCTTGTTGCCGACCGTGGTGTCGAAGTAGCCGGAGAACAGCGGAGTGAGATCGCCGGCATCGCTGTGCCCGAACAACAGTTTCTGCGCGTGCACCGATCCGGAAGAGAACACGTACAGGCGCAGCCCCCGTGAATGCCAGTGGCGCAGCCTTTCGACCGCATCGGGGTAGACATGGCCGGTGAAGTCGCCGTTGCGGTAACCGGCCTCCCAGATCATGCCCTGCAGGGCCTTGAGCGGCGTGACCTTGCGATCCTCGTCGATCCAGCGCACGAGCTGGCCGACCAGCCCGGCATTGCCCAGATCGGCGCCGGCTTCGCGCCGCACGTCGTCGAGCTGCGCCGCCACCGCCGGCTCGTGCGCATGTGCCGCGATGAACGCCGCCATGCGCTCGCGCGCATAAGGGAACAGCGTGTCCTTGACGAAGGACAGCGACGAGGTCGTGCCTTCGATGTCGGTCAGTACGGCCTTCACCATGGGGGGCGTGCATTGGTCGGGTGCGCGAATGTCGCGGAAGCCGGAACTGTACTTGTCCCGTCGCACGCGAGTCAAACGCAGCTCTGCGAAGCAGATGATCCCCGCCAGCCGTCCGGGAGTTCGCTCGGTACAAAAAACAATCCGCCATGGATCCGGCGGGCGCCGGATCCATGGCGGACAAATTCGGAGCGATAGGGGACGCTCCGATGGGGGAGGAAGCTTTGCTGCGTAGCGGGCGGCGTGCGCCCGCCGCAACGGGG
>DASWHF010000030.1:0-46211 GCA_036393295.1 Acidiferrobacterales bacterium | reverse complement strand
GCGCCGCTGCGCCGCGCGGACACGGCCGTTTGTGCCACCACGCCCGGCAATTGCGCGGCGTTGCGCATCAGCCGGTCGCGCGCCATGTCGATGTAGTCGATACGGAAACGCCGCAACCGGTAGTCGCGGTTGTTGTTCGCCTTGAGGTCCGCCCAGGCGCGCTCGCGCGCGGCGTCGCTGCGGGCGCGCGCCGCGTCGGCCATCGCCGGCGTGACGCGCCGCGCCGCCGGGGTCATCCGCTGGTAACCGTAATAGTCCATCAGCTCTCCGGCCAGGGACTCGATGATCTCGATCTCCTCGTCGGTCATGGCCGACTTGAACTTGTCGATATTCGCCGGAATCGGCGCCGAGGCATTCGATTCCCACAACGCCGACAGCACCGAGATGCTCTGCGCCTCGTCGGAGCGCGACACATCCAGCATCGCCGGCAGGTACTCGATGCCGAAGAACGCGCAGATCCGGCGCAGCACCGCGTCCTGGTTCGCCAGGAAATCCTCGTAGCGAATGGTCAGCACCTTGTCCGGATGCTGCTCGGCAAGCCGACGCCCGGCTGCCTGCGCCCTGACCCAGGTTTGGGCGTTGAGCAGCGAGTCGAAGTCATGGATGATCGCCTTGTTCATGCTGTTCACCTGGGCACGCGGGTCGCGCACCACGTTGAGGAACAGCATGTCCGGGTACAGGCGGATCAGCTCGTCGGCGTAGTGCACGCTGTCGAGCGACTTGTCCATGACCACGCGCGCGCCGTGCTGCTCGCCGGCGCGTAGCAGCAGCTCCCAGACGATGCTGTGCACGCTGCGCGGACGGTCCTTGATCGCGTCGAAAACCGCCACCGGGTCGAATACCACGTCCGACCACTTCACCATGCTGACCGTCTGCAGGCCAATGACGTCGATCACCATCTGGAAATAGGCGTTGTCCTTCTGCAGGTCGCCGTACAGCGGCACCAGCGGCATGAAGTCGACGATGTGCAGCGGATAGGGCGAGTAGAACTCCGGGCTGAAGTTGAGCCGCAGGCGCAATGCGTGGCTCCCGCAGCGCCGCAGCGGCGTCATGAGTATCGGCCGTGGCCGATCGGTCCGGGGGGTGGCTCGGGGCTTGGCATTCATGCTTCGACTACCTCCATGCTGACTGCGTGAACGGGGGCGCACCGCGGCGCGCGTCACTGACGGGCCGAACGGGCGGCGGCATAGCCGGCCTGTGGTCCGAGTCGCGATTCGAACTTGCCGGCGCGCGTGATCCCGGCCTCGGCCAGCAGCCGCAGCAGTTGCTGCACGCATTCGTCCACCGAGTGCCGGCTGGTGTTTAGCGTCAGCTCGGCGCTCTCCGGGGGCTCGTAGGGCGAGCTCACCCCGGTGAACTGGGGGATCAGGCCGGCGCGCGCGCGCTGGTACAGCCCCTTGGGGTCGCGCGCCTCGCAGTCCGCGAGACTCGCCTCCACGTACACCTCGTGGAAATCGCCGCCGAGCAGGTCGCGCACCAGCTTGCGCTCCGCGGCGAACGGCGAGATGAACGAGGCGATGACGATCATGCCGGCCTCCACCATGACCTTGACCACCTCCCCGGCACGGCGCAGGTTCTCGCGCCGGTCGGCGTCGCTGAAGCCCAGGTCCTGGTTGAGCCCGTGGCGCAGCGTGTCGCCGTCGAGCACGAACACCCGGTGACCGCTCATCAGCAGCTCGCGTTCGACGCGATGCGCGATCGTCGACTTGCCCGAGCCCGACAACCCGGTCATCCAGACGGCCGCCGCCCGGTGGCCGGAGACCGCCTGGCGCAGGTCCTGGCTGACCTCGGTGGCGTGCGGGAAGACGTGCCGGCCGGTCTTCGTGACCTTGCCCGGATCGATCTGGCCGGAAACGGCGCGCGATAGCGCGCGCGCCACCTCCGGCCGCGTGACCATCGGCGGCAGGTGCTCGCCCATCAGCAGCTTTTCGTGGATGTCGGAGTCGGACAGCATGATGCGGCTGGCCGAATCGTGCGGGCAGGAGCGTTCGGTCGCCACGCCGCCGCAGGACACGCAATGGAAGGCGGCGTCCATGAATACCGGCCGGATCGCCATGCCGGCCTCCACGGCGCGCTTGAAACTGTCGTGGAGATCCCGGGAGTCGCCCTCCGGGGTGCGCGAGCCGAGCAGCTCCGGAACGATGACGAAGCGCTCGCAGCCGTAGTTCTGGCAGACGATCGCGTGCTGCAGCGCCGAGCGCGTGCCGGCGTTCAACAGGTGGCGGGGCAACGGATTGACGATGATGCGGTCGAGCGGAAAGTAATATTGGAGCAGCAGTTGGCTGGCGTCGGCCGCCACCTGGTCGTTCAGCACGCCGCGGATCACGCGCCGGTCGATGGCCGAGTGCAGCAGCAACGCGTCCGCCGCCTCCAGGGCGCAGCGCAGCACGTACTCCTGGGCGCGCTGCCAGGGATTGTTGAGATGAACGCCGGTCATGCGCTGCCACTCGCGCATCGCGAGCATGCCGCGGGTCTCGCGCGGCCAGGCGTGCTTGGCCTGCAGATGGGGCGCCATGCGTGTCGCCAGCAGCGACACCGGCCCGCCGACCAGACACGCCATCTTGCGCGCACGGCGCTCGAGGATCTCGGGCCGCTCGACGTCGCGGCCGCCGTGGATCGCCTCGGCCTCGCGGTCCGGCTCCCACGGGTAAATGTCCTCGACCGTCAGGGCCGCGACCGGGCTGCCGCGGAAGGTCAGGGCCACGCCGCTCCCGGCGACGAGCCCGCGCGCCGTGTCCTCCGCGACCGCCAGCGTCACCGGCAGCCCCCAGGCCAGACCGTTGGGCAGGGCGGCGCGCTCGCAGACGCTCGCATAGGTGTCGCGATTCATGAACCCGCCGAGCGGGCTGTAGGCACCGCAGGCGAGCATCTCGAGGTCGTGGAGCTCCGTCGGGGACAGCTCGATGCGCGGTAACTGCGCGAGGCGCTCGATCTCCCCGGCGCGGCGATCGGCGGGAACGAAGGCCTGCACGAGCCGGCCGCCGTAGGGCGGAACCAGGCCGTCATCGAGCCGGATACGACGCACCGCAACGCCACCGGAAATATGCGAATCCATGACTTTGACCTCCACCCTTGTCGGCCTAACTCCCTTGAAGCCCCTGCCGATCCGTCCGTCGCGGGTCCCGATCGGATCACCTGACATCCCTCGACGACAATGCGCCCGACGTCCTCCGCGTCAGTAAAGCAACAACCCGGCGGCGCCCGCCGCCGGGATCAACCACACGACCTCGATCTTCCACTTGAGCGTCGCCACCAGCACCGCGGCGAAAATCAGCAGCGACGCCCAATGCAGCGCGGCGGTGCGGGCGACCGTTACCGCGGCGGCGGCGATCAGGCCGACCACGGCGGCGCGCACCCCGCGCAGCGCCGACTGGACGGCACGCGAACGCTGCAGGCGGTCGAGCAGGCGGGTCGCGATCACCATCAGCACCGCCGGCGGCGCGAAGATCGCCACGGTCGCGACCAGCGCGCCCGCCAGGCCGCCGACCTTGAGGCCGATGAAGGCGGCGCTGATGAGAATCGGGCCGGGCGTGATCTGGCCCATCGCGATGGCATCGACGAACTCCTGGCGCGTCACCCACTGCCGGCCGTCGACGACGATTTCCTGAATCAGTGGAATGAACACGTAGCCGCCGCCGAACAGCATCAGGCTCATGCCGGCGAACACCAGGAACAGCGCGGTCAGCGCGCCGGCATTGACGGCCAGGAGCGGCGCGGCGGCGAGCGGCGCGGCCAGCGAGAACAGCCGCATGCCGGCCGGCGTATCGTCGTCGCGCGCGGCGCTGCGGGGTTTCCGGCCGCGGGCGCGCGGCCGGGCGGGTTCGTTACGAAACAGCACGAGACCGATGAGCCCGGCGCCGACGATGATGACGAGCGTCACGGCAAAGCCGCCGACGCCGATCAGCAGTCCGGCCGCGACCACGCCGAGCAGGACCTCGCGCACCGAACCCAGGGCCTGGCGCCCCATCGCCCAGGCCGCCGCCAGGATGATCGCCGCCACCGCCGGCACGAAACCCATGAACAACTTGCTGACCAGCGGGATCTGGCCGTAGCGGAAATAGGCCAGGCTCAAGGCCAGGATCAGCAGGAACGACGGCAGGATCACGGCCGCGGCGGCAACCAGCGCGCCGGGCGCACCGCGCAGCCGGTAACCGACATAGGCGACGAGATTGACCGCCACCGGCCCCGGCAGCAGGCTGGCGAGCGACACGCCGTCGAGCATGTCCGCGTGGCGCAAGAGCTTTTTGCGCTCGACGACGACGTTCTGCACCACGGAGATCAGCGCCATGAAGCCGCCGAACGCGGTGGCGCCGATTTTGAGAAAGGTCCAGAACAGGACCGACAGCGTTGTCTTTCCGGTGTCCACGCGACGTTCCCTGCTGCGCACTTGCTCTCCCTTGCCGTCCCGCATCCCGGGACACCCGATCTCCGACCGCCGGCCCGATCCTGTCGGATGGGGAATTGATAATTATTGTTATTGGCGCGGGGGCCACAGTAACGACGGTCGTCCCTTAATACAAACAGACTTCGGCGCGGCCGCACGGCCGCTCGTCTGAAACCGATTCGCCGCTCGTCGGTTGACGGGGTCGCGACGCGCCCGGTATATGGACTCCTTGCGATGATGGACTAAAGTGTAACGACGGTCATCGTGTACCGCCGAATCGGCTGCGTAAAAACAATTCTGACACGAGACCGCAACGATCGCCCGTCAGGATTGCTGCCGGACGGTCGATATCGAAGCGGGGGTTGGAGCAGGGTCATTGGAGAATGACCATTCGGGAGCGGTTCTTCGGAGCAAGAACAACACGGAGATGTCAGCATGCACAACCTGCCTAAAGCGTTGATCAGCCTCGTTGTCTCATTTTTATTCAGTGGCCAGGCCCTGGCCGCGGAGCCGGCGGCCGCGTCGACCCGCGATCCGGCGGCCGCCAAGGTCTCGTACCGCGCCCCGCTCGACAAGCCGGGCGGCGCACCCCAGATCCAGGACTCGTCGGTTCTGGTGCTGACGGCGCCGCCGCGGGAAAGCCCCGACGCCGGTCAGGCGCTGTACGGTCCGGTCGCCGAGCACCTGTCCAAGGTGATCGGCAAACAGGTCGTCTACAAGCATCCGGGCAACTGGGGCGTCTACCAGGGCCAGATGCAGAAGGGCGCCTACGACCTCGTCTTCGACGGCCCGCACTTCAACGGCTGGCGCGTCGACCGCATCCAGCACAACATGCTGGTCAAGGTCCCGGGCGATTTCGTGTTCGTGGCGCTGGTGCGCAAGGACAACACCCGCATCCAGGACATCAAGCAGCTCGCCGGCTACACGATCTGCGCGATGGCCCCGCCCAACCTCGGCACGCTGACCATGCTCGATCAGTTCACCAACCCCGCGCGCCAGCCGGTGATCGTCAACACCGACGGCTGGGCGAACATCTACAAGGGGATGATCGAGGGCAAGTGTGCGGCCGCGGTCGTGCCGCTCAAGAAGCTCACGCAGTTCGACGCGGACGGCGCCCAGTCACGCATCGTGTTCCGCGCCCCGGCGCTGCCGGACAACGCCTTCTCCGCCGGCCCGCGCATCAGCCCGGGGGACCAGGCCAAGATCGCCCAGGCCCTGCTGGCGCCGGAATCGCTGGCCATCACCGAGAAGATCCGCGCCAAGTACGGCGCCGGCAAGCCGTTCGTGCGCGCCAGCAACCAGGAATATGCCGGCCTCGGCGAGTATCTCAGAAACGAATGGGGCTACTACTAGCCTTAGGCCGGGTATCCGGGGCGGCGCCGCCGCCCTCGACCGGAGTCCGCGGGCAAGGACGCCCAGCCCCCTGACTCCCCGTAAGCCGTCATGCCCGCTCCGTGCACCCACACTCACGGAGCCGGGCATGACGTCGCTCGCAATCCGCATACAGTACCAAGGAGCAATGGCAATGCAACGGATCACGACACTGACCCACACCGCAGCATCCGTCCTGGTCGCCGCCGCCTTCGCGGCCGCCGCGACCGTCGCCGTCGCCGGCCCCGAGGGCGGCACCCAGAAGACCAGCTACGCGCCGGCCGGCCAATCCGGCCCGGGCGCGTCGTCGGCCGCGCGCACGCTGGCCGGCGACGACTCCCCGCTGGTGTTCAGCGCGCCGCCGCGCGAGACCGCACAGGAGGGCAGCGCCACCTACGGCCCGATCGCCGAGTACCTGTCACAGGTCACGGGCAAACAGATCGTCTACAAGCACGCCCACAACTGGCTGACCTACCAGACCGAGATGCTCAAGGGCGGCTACGATCTGGTGTTCGACGGCCCGCACTTCAACGGCTGGCGCATCGCCAATCTCCAGCACAACACCCTGGTGAAGGCGCCCGGCGACCATCAGTTCGTCATCGTGACCAAAAGTGAGAACGACAAGATCAGCGAGGTGAAACAGCTCAGCGGGCGGCCGGTCTGCGCCATGGCCTCACCCAACCTGGGCACGCTGACGCTACTCAATCAGTTCGACAATCCGGCGCGCCAGCCGCTGGTGGTGAGCGTCGACGGCTGGGAGAACATTTACAACGCGCTGCTCGCCGGCCGTTGCGCGGCGGCGGTACTGCCCAAGCTCAACCTCGGCAAGTTCGACCCGACCGGCCAGGCGACCCGCACGCTCTACCAGGGCCGGGCGCTGCCCAACCAGGCGTTCTCGGCCGGACCGCGGATCACGCCCGAGGACCAGCGCAAGATCGCGCGCGCGCTGCTGGCGCCGGAAGCGGCGGCCGTCACCGCACTGTTGCGCGAGACCTATGCCTTCCAGGGCGGATTCGTGTCCGCCGGCAAGGACGAGTACCTGAGCGCCGCCGGCGCCCTCAAGGACGTCTGGGGTTACGACCGCTGAGCGGACCCTGACGGCCGGCGCAACACCGCGCGTACCACCGCGGCGCGGCCGTGGTGGTACGCGCCTTCCCGGACGTCCGCCAGCGTCTCCTCGAGCAGCACGATCTCGGCACCGGGAAAGTCGCCGCGCAGCATTGCCGCATCGTAGAGCATCCCGCGCACCGGCGGTCCGCCGGTGCGGTACTGCAATTGCTCGGGCGTGAACGCCTCGAGGATCAACAGCCCGCCGGGCTTGAGCGCCGCGAACATCGCCGCGTGCATGCGGGCGCGCTCGGCCGGCGGGAAGTGGACGAAGATCGCGATCACGGCGTCGAACCCGGCGCGCGGCCAGCGCCAGGCGGTCAGGTCGGCATGCTCGGTGGCGATGCTGACGCCGCGCTCCGCCGCCAGCGCGCGCGCCTTGGCCAGCCCGACCACCGACCCGTCGACCGCCAGCACCTCGAGGCCGCGTCCGGCCAGCCACACGGCATTGCGCCCCTCGCCCTCGCCGACCGCCAGCACCCGCAGGCCCGGTGCGAGGCGTCCGGCCTGCGACACCAGGAAGGCATTCGGCTCGGTGCCGTAGGCATAGTCCTCGCCGGCGTAGCGCTGATCCCAGAAATCGCTCTGCATGGTCGATCCCACTCCTCGTCGGCGGCGCGCCGCCGTCTCACTCCGCTGCCCGCGCCAGGGCCGGCAACTCGCCCGCGAGCCCGGCGGCGCGCCGCATGATCGCCTGCTTGAGCGGCGGCAGCGCGTCGGTGAGATCGAGACCGAGGCTGCGGGCCGCGACCAGCGGCGCCCAGCTGGCGCCGAAGCCGCGCTGGAAGGCGTCGGTCACCGCCAGCATGGCGAGGTTGTCGCCCTTGCGGCCGCGCTCGTAGCGGCGCAGCCACGGGCGCGCGCCGGGATCGCGACCGGCGCCGCGCGCCGCGAGCAGCAGCTCGGCGAGCAGCGCCGCGTCCAGCAACCCGAGATTGACGCCCTGGCCGGCGAGCGGATGCACGCGGTGCGCCGCGTCGCCGACCAGCGCGACGCGCTCGCCCACATAGCGCTCGGCATGCGCCAGCGACAGCGGGAAGGCCGCGCGCGGTCCGACCGACTCGATGACGCCGAGCCGGTCGCCGAAGGCGGTCGCCAGCTCGGCGCGGAACGCGTCGTCGTCCAGCGCCAGCAGGGCTGCGGCGCGGGGGGTGTCGCAGGACCAGACGATCGAGCTCGAGCCGGGCGCGAGCGGCAGGAAGGCCAGGGGGCCGGTGGGCAGGAACACCTGGAAGGCGGTCTGGGCGTGATCGCCGGTGGTGGCCACCGTCGCGACGATGCCCTGCTGGTCGTAACCCCAGCCGCGTACCGCGATGCCGGCCAGCTCGCGCACCACCGACTGCGCGCCGTCGGCGCCGACCAGCAGGCGCGCATTCAGGCGCCGGCCGTCCGCGAGCCCCACGCCGACGCGCTCGCCGTCGACGTCGAGCGCCGCGATCTGCGCCGGGCGCCGCACCTCGACCGAGGCGTGCCCGGCGAGCCGCTCCCAGGCCGCGGCGTCGATGACGCGGTTCTCGACGATATAGCCGAGATCCGGCTCGCCGATCTCGGCGGCATCGAAGCCGATCGCGCCGCCGCCGGCGGCGTCCCAGACGCGCATCGCGCGCAGCGGGTTCACGCGCCGGCGCGCGATGCCGTCCCAGATGCCCAGGTTCTCGAAAATGCGCCGCGACGCCAGCGTGATCGCGCTGACGCGCAGATCGTAGCCGTCGGCGGGAAGCGGCTCGGGTCCGGGCGCGCGCGCCTCGATCAGCGCGACTTTGACGCCCGCCTGGCCGAGCGCGCAGGCGAGCGTCGCGCCGACCATGCCGCCGCCGGCGATAACAACCTCATAATCGGCGCGCTTGCTCATGGCGGCTCAACGCAAGGGCAAGCCGCGCGCGAGACGCGGCAGGCGGCCGGCCAGGCCCATGGTGCGGCGCATCAGGCCGCGCTTGAGCGGCGGCAACAGGTCGACGGCGATCAGGCCGAGATTGCGCGCGACCGCGAGCGGCAGGAAATCGTTGGAGAACACGCGCACCAACCCGTCGGTGAAACCGCTGACCACCAGGTTGTCGCGGCGGCGCTGGGCCGCGTAGTCGGCGAGCAGCGCCGCGTCGCCGGGATCGCGGCCGGCCGTGTGCGCGGCGCTCAGCAGCTCGGCGAGCAACGCGACGTCGCGCAGGCCGAGATTGAAGCCCTGGCCGGCGACCGGGTGCACGGTGTGCGCGGCATTGCCGATCAGCGCCAGGCGCGCCCGCGTCAGCTCGCGCACGCGCGTCAACGCGAGCGGATAGACCTGGCGCCGGCCGGCGCGCAGGAAGGCGCCGAGCCGGCCGCCGAAGGCGGCCTGCAGTTTCAGGAGAAACGCGTCGTCGGGCAGTGCGGCCGCGGCCTCGGCCGCCTTGGGCGCGAGCGTCCAGACCACCGCGCAGCGCCGGTCGGCCATGGGCAGCATCGCCAGCGGGCCGCTGGACGTGAAGCGCTCGTAGGCCGTGCCCGCGTGATCGCGGGCCAGGCCGACGTTGGCGACCAGCGCGCTCTGCCGGTACCCGGTGCGGCGCGCCTCGATGCCGGCCAGCGCGCGCACCGTGGAGTCGCCGCCGTCGGCGGCGACCACCAGCCGCGCGGTCAGGGTCTCGCGCCGCCCGTTACGGTCGATCCCGACGCGGACGCCATCCGCCGCCACGTCGAGCGCGGTCAGGGTCGCCGGTGCGATCAGCGTGAGCGCCGGCGATTCCGCCAGGGCCGCGGCGAGCGCGGCGCCGAGCGCGCGGTTCGCGACGACATAGCCGAGCGCCTCGACCCCCAGGTCGCGCCGGTCGAGGCGCGCGAAGCCGAAGCGGCCGCGGTCGGAGATATGGATGTTGAGGATCGGCGCGGCATCGACCGCGGGGATGCGCCGCCAGACGCCGAGCGCCTCGAAGATGCGCTTCGAGCCGAGCCCCAGGGCCACGCTGCGGTCGTCGAAGCTCGGCTGGTCCGGCCGGCCGTAGGGCACGGCCTCGAGCAGGGCGGCGCTCAAGCCCCCGGCCGCCAGCGCCACGCCCAGGCTCGCCCCGACCAGGCCGCCACCGACGATCACGATGTCATAGTCATGCCGGGCGTCCGCCATGGGGAATCTCAATGAAATCAGAAACTAACGGTGTAAGCGGGTCGCCCCCCCGGAAAACCGCCGGAACTGCGACTATATTGATTGAATGTAAACAAACGCGGGCCGGCACACCAGTCCGCGAAACAACAAGACCTCCAGGCTAAACGGGCCCAGCCTTCCTGACTGATTCGCCAATGGGCGGCGGGGTTCTGCGCGTCGGAGAATTGTGGCTTAACGGATTAAGGAGAACAAGCAAAATGATACGCATCGCCCTGCTCAGTGTCCTGTTCGTTCTTACCAGTCTCACCCCGCCCGGCGCGGCGCTCGCCGCCGACGAGGGTAAGCGCATCACCGTCGGCATCGTGCCGCAGCAATCCGCGACCCGCCTGGCGATACTGTGGACGCCGATCCTGCGCCACCTCTCGGAGCAGACCGGCTACACGCTCGAGTTCAAGACGGCGCGCGACATCCCGACCTTCGAGAAGCGACTCGCGGAGGGCGAGTACGACATCGCCTACATGAACCCCTATCACTACACGGTGTTCGGCCGCGATCCCGGCTATCGCGCCTTCGCCGCCGAGAAGGACAGGCTGCTGACCGGCATCGTAGTGGTGCCCAAGGACAAGGAGTACAAAGAGCTCGCGGAGCTCAACGGCAAGACCATCGCGCTGCCCGCGCCGGCCGCGTTCGCGGCGAGCGTGCTGGTGCACGCCATGTTCACCGACGCCGACGTGAACGTCGAGCCCAAGTACGTCGCCTCGCACGACTCGGTGTATCGGGCGGTCGTGCAGGGCCTGTACCCGGCCGGCGGCGGGGTGATACGCACCTACAACAATCTCGACGCCGAGATCCGCGACCAGCTCAAGATCGCCTGGAAGACCAAGAGCTACACGCCGCATCCGTTCGCGGCGCACCCGCGCGTGCCGCGCGAGGTCATCGAGCGGATCGAGCAGGCCATGCTGGCGATGGACCAGAGCGAGGCCGGCAAGTCGCTGCTGACATCGATCAACTTCAAGGGCCTGCGGCAGGTCCGCGACGCCGAGTACGACAGCGTCCGCGCGCTGCGCATCGGGGTGCTGAAGACCGCCAAGCCGTAAGGCCATGTCGTTCCGCCTCAAGACCATACTCGGCATCGCCGGTATCGAGGCGCTGCTGCTGGCGATCCTGATCTGGACGAGCCTGAGCTACCTGCACGCCTCCAACGAGAAGGAGCTCATCAAGCGCGCCGCGACCACCGCCGCGCTGTTCGCCACGACCACCAAGGACGCGGTGCTGGCGACCGACTTGGCCTCGCTCGAGGCCTTCGTCGGCGAGGTCCTGACCAATCCCGGCCTGGTCTACGCGCGCGTCGTGAGCGACAGCCAGGGCGTGCTGGCGGTCGGCGGCGATCGCGCGGCGCTGGTGCGCCCGTTCGTCGCGGATGACACGCTCGACGGCGTCGACGACGGCGTCTTCGACGCCGCCGCGACCATCAGCGCCGCCGGCAAGGTCTACGGCCGGGTCGAGATCGGCCTGTCCACCGACTACCTGACCGAGGTGATCGCCAACGCGCGCGACCGGGCGGCGCTGATCGCGGGCATCGAGATGACGCTGGTCGCGCTGTTCTCGTTCGCGCTCGGCGTCTACCTGACCCGGCAGCTGCGCGGACTCACCGACGGCGCGCGCCGCCTGGCGGGCGGCGAGCTCGGCTATCAGATCAACGTCGGCGGCCGCGACGAGCTGGCCGAGACCGCGCGCGCCTTCAACGAGATGTCGAGCTCGCTGTTGCGCTCGCAGCGCGCCCAGCAGCGCGCGGAACGGGACCTGCGGCAGCTGACCGAGGACCTGGAGGAACGCGTGCGGCTGCGCACCAAACAGCTCGCCGAGCTCAACCGCAGGCTCGAGTTCCAGTCCCTGCACGACGCCCTGACCCAGCTGCCCAACCGCATGCTGTTCCGCGACCGCCTGGAGCAGGCGCTGCTGGCGCGCCGCCGGGACAGCGGCCGGCTGGCGGCGATCATCATCGACCTCGACAAGTTCAAGAACATCAACGACGACATCGGACACCATGCCGGCGACCTGGTGCTGCAGCAGGTCGCCGCGCGCATGAATGCCGCGCTCCCCGATGGCGCGACGGTGGCGCGTCTCGGCGGCGACGAATTCGTCGTGCTGGTGCCGCAACTGACGCCCGCGACCGACGTGGACACGGTCGCGCATGGATTGCTGGAGGCGCTGCGCCAACCGGTGATGCTCGCCGAGCGCGACATCCCGGTGCGCGCCAGCGTCGGCCATGCGGTATATCCGGCCGACGCGTCCGACGCGGCCACCCTGCTGCGCCATGCCGACACCGCGATGTACGCCGTGAAGCGCCGCGGCGGCGGCGCGCTGGCCTACACCCCCGAGCTCGGCGCGCCGCAGCGCGACCGGCTGGCGCTGCTCAGCGAGCTGCGCGCCGCCATCGAGGCGCGCGCCCTGGTGTTGCACTACCAGCCGAAGATGGAGTTCCGCAGCGGACGCATCGTCGGGGTCGACGCCTTCGTGCGCTGGCCGCATCCGGACCAGGGCATGCTGGCGCCGGACGAGTTCCTGCCGCTGATCGAGGAAGGCGGTCTCGGCGCCGCGCTGACCGAGTGCGTGCTGGAGCTGGGGCTGGCGGACTGCGCGAAATGGCGCAGCGACGGTCTCGAGCTGCCGGTCGCGATCAAGTCCTCGACCACCGCGCTCCAGGATCCGCAACTCCCGGTCGGTATCGAACACATGCTGCGCCGGCACGACCTTCCCGGCGCGTTTCTCGGGATTTACATCGACGAGACCGCCATCATGCTCGACCCGCTGCGCGCCGCCGAGCACCTTGACCGGCTGCGCGCGCTCGGCGTGCGCATCGGGATCGACGACTTCGGCGTTAGTCACGCGCTGTCGTACTTGCGGAACGGGCTGATCGACGAGATCAAGATCGGGCGCGTCTTCGTCACCAAGGTGCTGGAAAGCGAGAACGACCTGGCGATCGTGCGCTACACCATCGGACTCGCACACGGTCTCGGCCTGGCCGTCGGCGCCGACGGCGTGGAAAGCGAGGCGATCTGGGACGAGCTCAAGACGCTCGGTTGCGACACCGGCCAGGGCTATTATCTGGGAGCGCCGATGCCGGCCGACGATCTGCAGCATTGGTTGACGCACAACAGCGCCACCGGTACCCGCGGGAAGTAAAAAATCACCTGGGGGCGGCAGGCGACGGGGATCATCCGGCCGCACCCAGGTGGGTTCAACGAAAAACAGGGGAAGCGTCAGTCTGGGCGATACGGGCCGGCGCACCCGCGCGCCGGCCCGCGCGCTGCCACTAGCGGGTCATGCCGTGGCTTACCAGGATATCGGTAAACTCCTGTGACAGGTACGCCTCCACCAACCGCTCACGGGCTGCCATCTGCGCGGCGTTCCAATCGCCGTTGATGCGGATTCCGAAGTGCGCGCCGACACGGTTGCCGTTCACCGGCTGCGGGTCGTCCACGGTCCCGCCGAGCGGCACGATCTCGAACGTGTCCGGGAACTGACGGACCGCGTCGAGCGCCAGGTGGTAGAACAGGATGCCGGCGTCGGCCTTGCCGTAGGCCACCGACCACGGCACCTCGCGGTGGTGGATGCGGCCGCCGCTCAGCCACTTGTGCTTGACGGTGGTGTTGTTGAAGATCGAGTTGAACAGGTCCTCCGCCGTGCGGTGGTCGGGCGGGTTGGGGTCGTTGGCGGCGATATTGTAGATCGTGCCGCTGTAGTTGGTGAAGGTGCCGGGTTCCAGGGTCTTATGCGGCATCACCACGCGCACGTTCGGCTTGCCCAGATCCCACACGCTCTTGATGTGGCGCGGGTTGCCCTTCTTGACCAGGATCACGTTGCCGCGGTTCTTGAAAACCGGGAACCGCGCGCCCTCGGTCACCGGGCGGCCGTCGGCATAGGTCATGCCCTCCAGGGTCTCGATCGTAGGCAGCGGCGCGACCACGACCTGCGGGACGCACTTGAGCGCAAGATTGCCGAAACCGAGATGCTTGTTCTGGATCTGGGCGACGGCGATCGGCGGGCTGGTGCTGTAGTACCAGTTGCGGATCGTGGCGCCGTGGGCAGGCAGCAGGACGTCATAGAACAGATCGCGCAATGCCATGTGATAGTTGCCGGCGGTCGACAGCACCAGGTCGACGCCCTCGCAGTTGCCGACCGTGCCGTGCAGGTCAACGAGCCGGTTGGCGGTCTCCTCGGTCAGGTCCGGCAGTCCGGCGGCCGTGTCGCGCGGCCAATCGAGCAACGGTGGGCTGTCGATGGTGAACTGCCCGTTAGCCACCGGTTGTGCACCGAAGGTGGCTCCCATCGCCCCGAAGAGCGCCCCGGCCACCGTGAGTTTAATTATCGTCTTTCTCATTGCTATCGCCCTCCAGCGAATTGCGTATTTCCCCGTCTTTGAAACCATTTAGAACTCGAAACCCCAGTAATTGCGCAGCACCAGCGACACGTCCATGTACTCCTCGCTGTTCGCCGGCACCAGGTCCTTGCCCTTGGTGAAGCGCTCGCGCAGGGCGGCGGTCGCGGCCTTGCCCTCGGGCGCATTGAGGGCGTCGATGATCCTGGCGCGCATGTCCGGCGTGATGCGCGGGCCGGCGGTGATGGCCTGGTTCGGATAGGGCTGGTGCTTGTGAATCACCTTGGCGAGCTTGCCGTCCTCGTCGAAATTCTTGAGATTGGTCACGGGCAGGATGGTGCCGTCGCAGCGCTTGGCGACCATGCCCTGGAAGGCTTCCTTCCAGCCCTTGATCTCGACCAGGTAGGGCTGGCGCGACGGATTGTCGAACAGGCTCTGCAGGGTCAGCGTGCCGAAGTTGGGCGGCGCGTGCACGCACACCTTGCGGCCGACCAGGTCCTTGACGGAGGCGATCGTCGGGCTGTCGGCGCGCGCGATCACCACCCAGACATGCGGCTGCGGCAGCTTGACCAGCGGCGTGTGCTGGAGCTGGCGGATGCGCCAGCCGGAGAAATGCGGGCCGTCGAAGATCACGTCGTACTTGCCGGCGCGCATCTCAGACTGATAGACCAGCCAGTTGTCCGGATACTTGTAGACGAACTTCTTGCCGGTCGCCTTGGTGAGCATCTCGGCGACCGGCTTGTACATCTCCTCGCCCTTCTCGGCGGTCTCGCGCGGCGGCGAGGTGAAGACGTATTCCTGATTGGCCACCGTCAGCGGCGGCGCGACCGCGGCCTGGGCCTGGCTGACCGGGCCGGCGGCCTGAACGGCGGCATGAATGAAGAAAAACGCACCCGACAGCAGAATGGAAACGATTCGACGCATGACTCCCCCTCATCGCGGTGGCTGTAAATCGCCGGCGGATAGTTTATGGTGGCGGCGCGAATGTGGGCGGCCAGGACGTGGACGGGGTTTCCCTTTATCAGGACCTTCCGCTGGCAGGCCGGACACTGCGCCACTTCCCAGGTGGCGATGTTACGTGTACCGTTACATGTTACAGGTATAGTCGCGGTTCCTAGAGGAATCAAGTCGGTTATTCAAAAGCTTGATAAATAACTTCGCAGACAAAGACTTAGAGCAGTGCTGGCGCGACGACCGGTGCGCCGGGCTGCAAGGCGGCCTGCGCCGGCGGGTGCTGCTCAAGCTGGAAATTCTCGATATCGCGAGCTCGCTCGAGGATCTGGAGCGCATACCGGGCAACCGCCTGGCGCGCCTGCACGGGCGCGGGGCGCCGCTGTACACCCTGGAGGTCGACGGACCCTGGCAACTGGTGTTCCGCTACGAGAACGGCGCCTGCCACGATGTCTGGCTCAAGGAGGTGAAGTGAGCCCGGGGTCGGCCCATGCATGAGCGCCAGCCGTTCAGCCCCGGCGAGGTGCTCAAAGAGGAATTCATGGACCCGCTCAACCTGACCCAGGGCGAGCTGGCGGAGTGGCTCAAGGTCGAGCGCCGCCGCATCAACGAGATCATCCGCGGCAAACGTGAAGTCACCCCGGACACCGCCCTGCGCCTGGCCCAGGCCTTCGGCGTCTCACCGATGTTCTGGCTGACCCTGCAGACGCGCTTCAATCTATGGTCGGCGCAGCAGGACAAACCCGAGGAGTATACGGCGATCCCGCCGATCCGCGGGGCGAAGAAGTAAATTTTCCACGGCCGGCTACGCGCCCGACCGCATCAAGGCCTCGATCTCGTCGATGGTCTTGGGCGCATCGGCGCTCAGGACGTCGTGGCCGTCGCGCGTCACCAGCACGTCGTCCTCGATGCGAATGCCGATGTTCCAGAAGGACTCCGGGATGTCGCGGGCGCCTCCGGCGATGTACAGGCCGGGCTCGACGGTCAGCACCATGCCGGGCTCGAGCAGCCGCCAGTCGTTGGCCACCTTGTAGTCGCCGACGTCGTGCACGTCCATGCCGAGCCAGTGGCCGGTGCGGTGCATGTAGAAGCGCTTGTACCGGCCGTTCTCCAGCAAGCCGTCGATATCGCCCTTGAGCAGCTTGAGGTCCACCAGGCCCTGCACCAGCACGCGCACGGCGGTGTCGTGCGGCTCGTTCCAGTGCCGGCCGGCGCGCACCTGGTCGATGGCGGCGTGCTGCGCGGCCAGCACGATCTCGTAAACCGCCTTTTGCTCGCCCCTGTAGCGGCCGTTGACCGGAAAGGTACGGGTGATGTCCGCCGCGTAGGCGTCGATCTCCGCGCCGGCGTCGATCAGCAGCAGATCGCCGTCCTTGAGCGTGTCGCTGTTTTCGGTGTAGTGCAGGATACAGGCGTTGGCGCCGCCACCGACGATCGGCGGATAGGCCGGAAACGGGCTGCCGCCCTTCTTGAATTCGTAGAGCAGCTCGGCCTCGACCTCGTACTCCATCATGCCCGGCCGGCACGCCTGCATGGCGCGGCGGTGGGCGCGCGCCGACACCTTGCCGGCCTTGCGCATGAGCTTGATTTCCTCGGGGCGCTTGATCAGCCGCATCTCGTGCAACAGGTGATCGAGGTTCACGAACTCGCCGGGCGCGTGCACGCCGTTGCGCGCCTTGGCGCGCACCTCGTTGACCCAGTGCATGAGCTGGACGTCGAACTCCGGGTGCCGGCCCATGCTGTAGAACACCTTTTCGCGGTTCTCGAGCAGGCCCGGCAGGATGTCGTCGATGTCCTCGATGGGGAAGGCGTCGTCGGCGCCGTAGATCTCCTGGGCGCCCTCGAGGCCGGCGCGCCGGCCCTCCCAGATTTCCTTGTCCGGGTTCTTGTCGCGGCAGAATAATATGTACTCACCGTGCGTACGACCGGGAATCAGAACCGCCACCGCCTCCGGCTCCGGGAAATGGGTGAGATAGTAGAAGTCGCTGTCGGCGCGGAACGGAAAATCGACGTCGCGATTGCGGTTGCGGACCGGCGCGGTCGGGACGATCGCGACCCCGCCGCCCATTTGCTGCATGAGATCGCGCCGACGCTTTTGATAAATCGTCTTATCCATTGCAGTGCCGTTCTTGGTGAACAAAAACATTAGCCACGGGGGACACGGGGGAAAGCGTTGATGATCATCTGATTCATCCCTTCGGTACGCTCCACACAGATAGATTTACCCCGTGTTCCCCGTGACCCCCGTGGCTAATCTGTATATCAGGATTATGCACGAAACCGGCGTCGGGCACCCGTCCCCGACGGGCGGCTGGCCGCCCGGCGGCGCCCCAAGGCGTTGACCGGGACCCGGCACGGCCCTATATTGGTAATACCATTTAAAGACGCGCGCGGTGTGCCGATGGAGACCGAGAACCTCAAGAAGCTCGAGCGCCGCATCGATGAACTGATAGAGACCTGCCGGCGTTTGAGCCAGGAGAACCAGGTGCTCAAATCCGGTCAGGAGCATCTGGCCGCCGAACATGCCGAGCTGATGCAGAAGACCCAGATCGCCCGCACCCGCATCGAGGCGATGATCGGCCGGCTCAAGGCCCTGGAACGCAGCGGTTGACACGGTCATGAAGAATTCGCAGGGCGGCGCCAACATCACCATCCTGGGCAAGGAGTTCATGGTCGCCTGCCCGGACGAGGAACGCGCCGCGCTGAGCGCCGCGGCCCGCTACCTGGACGAGCAGATGCGCCGCATCCAGGACAGCGGCCGGGTGATCGGCACCGAGCGCTGCGCGGTGATGGCGGCGCTCAACATTGCCAACGAGCTCCTGGAGTTGCGTCGCTCGGCGAGCGGCCTGTCGCCCGACCTCGATGCGCGCATCCAGTCGCTGCAGGGCAAGATCGACGCCGCCCTGAGCGAGACCCGGCAGTAACGGCGCACCGGCCGGCAACGATTATTGAGATATGGCGTCCTCTGCGGTGTACGTAACCGCTCCTGGTCCTTTGAACCTATAGCTCTTGAGCACGGGGGCTGCTAAAGCAGGTGCTGTTGTGCAAGTCCGCCTCGAGCGGAAAGCCTGATGCGCCTCGGTGGCCCCCACCTGAACCTTCGGTTCAGGGCGATGGGGCGGTACGGCACAGGCGGAGGACGCCTCCTTATTCCACCCGTGATCACAGAACCCGCCACCCAGCGACTGCGCCGCGCGCTCCGCGCGCAACGCATGGCGCTCGATGCGCGCCGCCAGGCCGAGGCGGCCGAACGGCTCAAGCGGCGGCTGGTCACGCTGCCGGTGTTCCGCGCGAGCCGGCGCGTCGCCTGCTATCTGCCGAACGACGGCGAGATCGATCCGATGCCGCTGATCGTGCAGCTGTGGGCCGCGGGCAAGCACTGCTATCTGCCGGTACTGTCGCGGCTGTCGCGCGACCGCCTGTGGTTCGCGCGCTACCTGCCCGACACCCGCTTGCTCAACAACCGCTTCGGCATCCCCGAGCCCGACGTGGCGCCGCGCGCCTGGGTCCGCGCCCAGGAGCTCGATCTGATCCTGATGCCGCTGGTCGGCTTCGACCTCGACGGCAACCGCCTCGGCATGGGCGGCGGCTTCTACGACCGCAGCCTCGATTTTCTCAGGCGCCGCCGGCACTGGCGCAAGCCGCGGCTCATCGGGCTGGCGCACGACTTCCAGCGCGTCGATCGCCTGCTGCCGGCGCCCTGGGACGTGCCGATGCAATACGTCGTGACCGACCGGGCGATCTACCCGGTGGCACCAGAGGGGCGGCGATGAACCTGTTGTTCGCCGGCGACGTGGTCGGCAACGCCGGCCGGCGCGTGCTGCTCGAACGCCTGCCCGGCCTCAAAGAGAAACTGCGGGTCGACGTCGTGGTGGTCAATGTCGAGAACGCCGCCGCCGGCTTCGGCATCACCGAGAAACTCGGCCGCGAGTTCCTGGCGCTGGGGATCGGGGTCCTGACCACCGGCAATCACGTCTGGGACAAGAAAGAGGCGCTCGACTACATCGCCACCGAGCCGCGCTTGCTGCGGCCGCACAACTATCCGGCCGGCACGCCCGGCAGCGGCTGGGCCGTCACCCGCACGGCCGCCGGCGTGCCGGTCGGCGTGCTCAACCTGATGGGCAATCTGTTCATGCATCCGACGCTCGATTGCCCCTTCGACTGCGCGGAGCGGGCGCTGGCGGCGCGGCCGCCGGAGCTGCGCGTGGTGCTGGTGGACTTCCACGCCGAAACCACCAGTGAGAAAATGGCCATGGGCTGGCACCTCGACGGCCGCGTCAGCGCGGTGCTCGGCACCCATACCCATGTGCCGACCGCCGACGAGCGCGTGCTGCCCGGCGGCACGGCCTACATCACGGACGTCGGCATGACCGGCTGCTACGATTCGGTGATCGGCATGGACAAGGAAAAAGTGCTGCGCCGCTTCGTGCGCAAGCTGCCGGAACGCTTCGAGGCCGCCGAGGGGCCGGGCACCTTGTGCGCGGTGCTGGTCGACATCGACGAGCGGACCGGACGCAGCCGCGCCATCCGTCGTATCAGCGTCGCCGAGGCCTGAGCACCATGAGCGATCTGCCGTGCATCGTACGCAAACCCGACGGCGCCGTGGTCGCGCGCGCGACGCGCCCCGACCAGGTCCTTGAGCTCGACGGCAACTGGTACTTCGCCCCCGAGGCGGTCGACCCCACGCTGCTCGAGATCACGGATCGCACCTACACCTGTCCGTATAAAGGCGTGTGCAACTGGGTGGATCTCAAGAGCGGCGCGAGCGTGGCGACCGACGCCGCCTGGGTCTATCCGGCGCCCAAGCCGGGATTTCGCCGCATCGCCGGCTGGTTCGGCTTCTACGCCGACCATGCGGCTTACCGCAAGACCGGTTGCCGCGCCGCGTGAACTACTGGCTGCTCAAATCCGAGCCCGACGTGTTCGGCATACGCCACCTCGCCCGGCTGCCGCGCAAGACCGGGCACTGGGACGGCGTGCGCAACTACCAGGCGCGCAACTTTCTGCGCGACGCGATAAAGAAGGGCGATCTCGGATTCTTCTACCACTCGAGCTGCGCCGAGCCCGCCATCGCCGGCATCGTCGAGATTGCGCGCGCCGGCTATCCCGATCACACCGCGCTCGACCCCGAAGGCCCGCACTACGATCCGAAGAGCACGCCGGACAACCCCATCTGGTACATGGTCGACGTGAAACTGAAGCGTGCGTTCCGCCGTCCGATCCCGCTCGCCGCGCTCAAGCGCAACCCGGCCCTGAAGGGCATGAAGCTGCTGCAGCGCGGCAACCGGCTGTCGATCCTGCCGGTGACCTCGAAGGAATGGAACGCGATCCTTAAAATGGAAACAACCGACTGACCGATCCCCCGGAGGACATCCATGAAACGCCTGGTTCTGATCCTGATCGCCGCCTTCGCCCTGCCGTCGGCCGCTGCCGCCGCGCCGCCGGCGGCCGTCGACAACCCGCGCGTGCGCATGACCACCAGCCTCGGCGTCATCGAGCTCGAGCTTGATGCCCGAAAGGCGCCCAAGACCGTGGCGAATTTTCTCGAGTACGTGAACAGCGGTTTTTATAACGGAACGACCTTTCACCGAGTGATCCCAGATTTCATGATCCAGGGCGGCGGCTTCGAGCCGGGCATGAGGCTGAAGCCGACCCGTGCGCCGATTCTGAACGAGGCCGACAACGGACTCAAAAACTTCGCCGGGACCATCGCGATGGCGCGCACCTCCGACCCGCACTCGGCCACGGCGCAGTTCTTCATCAACACCATTGACAATAGCACCGAGGAATGGAGAAACAGGGTCCTGAAGAAAGGCGTCATTGTTACCAGTGACGACGTCTTCCTCGACCACAAGGACAAGACGCCGCTCGGCTGGGGCTATTGCGTCTTCGGCAGGGTCACGCAGGGCATGGACGTGGTGAAGAAGATCGAAGCGGCCCCGACCCGCATCACCGGCACTCACCAGAACGTGCCGGTCAAAGACGTGGTCATCAAGAAGGTGGAGGTACTGAAAGGCAAGTAGCAAGTTGCAAGGAAACCACTTGGGCGACGCACGGCCGCTCTTGCCTTGCCACTTGCAACTTGCCACTTGCTACTTTAACTCAAGAACAACTTATAGGCCGGATTGCTACTTTCGTCCGAATACTCATACCCGAGATTGTCGAGAAATTTCTGGAACTTGGCCTTCTCGCCCGGCGGCACCTGCATGCCGACCAGCACGCGGCCGAAGTCGGCGCCGTGGTTGCGATAGTGGAACAGGCTGATGTTCCAGGCCCCGCCCATGCGGTTCAGGAAATTCATCAGCGCCCCGGGACGCTCCGGGAACTCGAAGCGATAGAGGATCTCGTGCGCGGCGTTCGGCGCGCGCCCGCCGACCAGGTGGCGGATGTGCAGCTTGGCCATCTCGTTGTCGGTCATGTCCAGGGTGTCGTAGCCGGCGGCGCGCAGCGCGTCGATCACCGCCTCCGCCTCCTGGCTGTTCTGGATCTGCAGGCCGACGAACACGTGGGCGTTGGCCGGATCGGCGTAGCGGTAGTTGAACTCGGTGATCGAGCGGTGGCCGACGATCGCGCAGAACTCGCGGAAGCTGCCGGGCCGCTCCGGGATCGTCACGGCGAGGATCGCCTCGCGGCGCTCGCCGATCTCGGCGCGCTCCGAAACGTGGCGCAGCCGGTCGAAGTTGATGTTGGCGCCGGAGGCGATCGCCACCAGCTGCCGGCCGCGCCAGCCCTCGCGCTCGACGTATTTCTTGAGCCCGGCGATGGCCAGCGCCCCGGCCGGCTCCAGGATCGAGCGTGTGTCCTCGAAGGCGTCCTTGATGGCCGCGCAGATCTCGTCGGTGCTGCACAGCAGCACCTCGTCGACGAACTCGCGCGCCAGCCGGAAGGTCTCCTCGCCGACCTGGCGGACCGCCACGCCGTCGGCGAAGATCCCGACATGATCGAGCACCACGCGCCGGCCCTGCTTGAGCGACTGGTACATGCTGGCCGCATCGTCCGGCTCGACGCCGATCACCTTGATTCCCGGCCGCAGCGACTTTATATAGACCGCGATCCCGGCGATCAGGCCGCCGCCGCCGACCGGCACGAACACCGCGTCGAGCTCGTGGGTATGCTGCTTCAGCAGCTCGACCGCGACCGTGCCCTGGCCGGTGATGACCTCCGGGTCGTCGTAGGGATGGATGAAGGTCAGTCCGCGCTCGTCGGCGAGCGTGCGGGCATAAGCGTAGGCGGCGTCGTAGTTGTCGCCTTCCAGCACCACGTCGGCGCCGAGATTGCGCACCGCGTCGATCTTGATCTTGGGCGTGGTCACCGGCATGACGATCACCGCGCGGGTGCCGAGGCGCTGCGCGGCGAGCGCCACGCCCTGGGCATGGTTGCCGGCCGAGGCCGCGACCACGCCGCGCGCCAGGACCTGCGGATCCAGACCGGCCATCTTGTGGTAGGCGCCGCGCAGCTTGAACGAGAACACCGGCTGCTGGTCCTCGCGCTTGAGCCACACCCGGTTGCCCAACCGCCGCGACAGGTTGGGCGCGAAGTCGAGGTTGGTCTCGCGCGCCACGTCGTAGACGCGGGTGGTCAGGATCTTTTCCAAATAGCGTTGCGGCATGGGGTTAATCTATCAAAAACGCGCCCGACTGGCTCTTTTTTATTGGCATTACAACCGGTATGCTGGCGGGCCACGGTGATTCGGGGAACTGGCAATGACCCAGGACGAAATGAAAAAGGCCGCGGCCCAGGCCGCCCTGGAATACGTCGAGACCGGCGACGTGATCGGCGTCGGCACCGGCTCGACCGCCAACCACTTCATCGACGCGCTGGCCGGCATCAAGGGCCGGATCGAGGGCGCGGTGGCGAGCTCCGAGGCGACCGCCGCGCGCCTGAAGCAGCACGGCATCCCGGTGCTGGACCTCAACGCCACCGGCGACCTGCCGCTCTACGTCGACGGCGCCGACGAGGCCACCCGCCACCTGCATCTCATCAAGGGCGGCGGCGGCGCGCTCACCCGCGAGAAGATCGTCGCGGCCGCGAGCAAGCGCTTCGTGTGCGTGGCCGACGAATCCAAGCTGGTCGACGTGCTCGGCCGCTTCCCCCTGCCGGTCGAGGTCATCCCGATGGCGCGCAGCTACGTCGCCCGCCAGATCGTCAAGCTCGGCGGCGAGCCGGTGCTGCGCGAGAGGTTCAAGACCGACAACGGCAACATCATCCTCGACGTGCGCAACCTCGAAATCCTCAACCCGGTGGAGCTCGAGGAACGGCTCAACCAGATCGTCGGCGTCGTCACCAACGGCCTGTTCGCGCGGCGCCCGGCCGACGTGCTGATCCTCGGCACCGCGCAGGGCGTGAAGACGCTCCGGTAGTGACTCTCACGTTCCTCGGCGCCGCGCGCCAGGTCACCGGCTCCTGTTACCTGCTCGACACCGGCCAACGCCGGGTGCTGCTCGACTGCGGGTTGTTCCAGGGGCCGCCGGAGGTCGAGGCGCAGAACGACGCGGCCTTCGGCTTCGAACCGGCGCGCATCGACGCGGTGGTGCTGTCGCACGCCCACCTCGATCACTCCGGCCTGCTGCCGCGCCTGGTGCACGAGGGTTTCGACGGCCCGATCTTCGTCACCGCGCCGACCCGCGACCTGCTTGGCATCATGCTCAAGGACGCGGCCTTCATCATGCAAAAGGACATCGAGTGGGAGAACCGCAAGCGCCAGCGCGCCGGCAAGAGGCCGCGCGCGGCCGGTTACACGCTGGAGGATGTCGAGACGGTGATCGCGCGCTGCCGGCCGATGAGTTACGGCAAGGGCTTCGCGGTCGCCGACGGCGTCGAGGCGCGCTTCCACGACGCCGGGCACATCATCGGCTCGGCGATCGTCGATCTGCACGTCGGCAGCGGCGGCCAGCGCCGGCGCCTGGTGTTCTCCGGCGATCTCGGCAACCGCGACACGCCCATCCTGCCGCCGCCGGCGATCCTCGACGGCGCCGACGTGCTGCTGCTGGAATCGACCTACGGCGACCGCGATCACCGCCCGATGGCCGCCACGCTCGAGGAGTTCGAGTCGATCCTGCGCGCCGCCGACGAAAGCGGCGGCAACGTGCTGATCCCGGCCTTCGCCGTCGGCCGCACCCAGGAGCTCCTCTACCGGCTCGGCGAGCTGCATCACGCCGGCCGCCTGCCGCAGCAGAAGGTGTTCCTCGACAGCCCGATGGCGATCGCCGCCACCGAGGTGCATCAACAGCATCTTGCGCTGTTCGACCCCAAGGCGCGCGCCGCCATCGAGGCGCACGGCGGCGATGCGCGCAGCTTCCTGCCGCCGCTCACCCTCACCCGCACGCCCGAGGAATCGATGGGCATCAACCGCGTCGCCGGCGGCGCCGTGATCATCGCCGGCAGCGGCATGTGCAGCGGCGGGCGCATCCGGCACCACTTGAAGTACAACCTGTGGCGGCGCGAGGCGCATGTGATCATGGTCGGGTTCCAGGCGCAGGGCACGCCCGGGCGGGCGCTGGTGGACGGCGCCGAATCGCTGAACATCCTCGGCGACGAGGTCGCGGTCAAGGCAACGGTCCACACCCTCGGCGGCTTCTCGGCGCACGCCGGTCGGCGCGGCCTGCTGGCATGGGCCGCGCACCTCGCCACGCCGCGGCCGCGCTTACATCTGGTGCACGGCGAGCCGGCGGCGATGGCGGCGCTGCAGAAGGCGTTTCACGACGAGCAGGGCTGGGAGGCGAAGATCCCCGGTCCCGGAGAGCGCATCGAGCTGTGAGCACGGGACGGGCACGGCGTTTACCCGGTCGGACCGGTCCCGGTGTCCGGGAAACGACCGGCGGCGGCGGCGCTCAGGCGCCGGCGCGCAGCGGCAGGCGCTGGTTGAGCCAGGAGGCCAGCCTTCCTGCGTCCAGGGCGCCGGCAATGCGGTCGCGCTCGCGCCCGCCCTCGAACAGGACCAGGGTCGGAATGCTGCGGATGCCGTAGCGCGCCGCGAGCGCCTGCTGCTCCTCGGTGTTGACCTTGGCGAAGCGCACCCGGGTGGCGAACTCGCGCGCCGCCTGGGAAAAGGCCGGCGCCATCATCTTGCAGGGCCCGCACCAGGGCGCCCAGAAATCGACCAGCACCGGGATGTCGCTGCGCCGGACATGGGTGTCGAAGCTGGCGGCGCCAAGCGCAAAGGGCGCCCCGTCGAACAGCGTTTTATGACAGACCCCGCAATTCGGCCGGTCGCCGATGCGCGCCGCCGGCACGCGATTCACGGCATGGCAGTGGGGGCAAACGATATGCTTCTTGTCCGGCACGGCAATCTCCTGGGCTGACCTCGTTCCGGATGTCATGGGGCCGGCGCGCGCGGATTTCCATAGGCCGGCGCCTTGTCCGGGGCGGCCGGATAATCTATTCTCATTTACAGCACAAAGAACTCCAAAATCCCCGGAAAATGTTGAAATCGCTGATTTCTGTCGGCCTGGCGGCCGCCCTGGCCTTGTCGGGCTGCGCCCGCGCGCCGGAGCGCCCGGCGGACCTGGCCGTGGGCGACTACCGCTACCTGCGGGACTATTTGAGCTGGTACATCCCCGAGCAAATGGCCAAGCACGACGTCCCCGGGGTCAGCATCGCCCTGGTCGACGGCGACCGCGTGGTCTGGGCGACGGGCTTCGGTTATGCCGATCGCGAACGGCGCGTGCCGGCGGATGCCGATACCGTCTACCAGGCCGGCTCGATCTCCAAGGTGCTCACCGCCACCGCCGCCATGCAACTGGTCGAGCAGGGGCGGCTCCGCCTCGACGCGCCGCTGACGGATTACCTGCCGGATTTCTCCATGCAGTCGCGCTGGCCGTCGCCGCCGCCGCTGACGCCGCGCGCGCTGCTGGCCCACCATGCCGGGCTGCCCACCTATTACCTCAAGGGCTTCTTCTCCAATCAACCGGTGGCGGCACTGGTCGACCAGCTGCGCGTCGAGCACCTCGCCTATCCGCCCGGCCAGGTGTTCAACTACTCGAACCTCGGCCCCAACCTGGTCGGCCTCGCGATCGAGCGGGTGAGCGGGCGACCCTTCGTCGAGCATGTCCAGACCGCCCTGCTCGAGCCGCTCGGCATGCGGCACTCGGCGTTCGCGCTCAACGACCGGCTGGCGGCGCGGCTGGCGCGCGGTTATGTCGACGACCGCGCGGTCGATCCGGTCACCATCCGCGACGTGCCCTCGGGCGCGCTGCTGAGCTCGGTCAACGACCTGGCGCGCTTCATGCGCTTCGTGCTCAACGACGGCCGGCTGGACGGCCGACAGATCGTCGCGCCGGCGACGCTCGCCGAGATGCGGCGCCCGCAGTACGCCGACGCGCCGCTCGACTTCGGCCAGCGCTTCGGGCTCGGCTGGATGCTGAGCGGCATCGACATTCCGGGCGGCGGCCCGGTCGTCTGGCACAACGGCGGCACCAAGGCGTTCCTGAGCCAGATGATCGTGCTGCCGGAGAGGCGCCTCGGCGTGGTGGTGCTGGCCAATGCCGAGTCGGCCGGCCCGCTGGTCTATGACGTCGCCGAGCAAACCCTGCGCCTGGCGCTGGAGGCGCGCGACGGCCTGCAGCCACCGCCACCGGCGCCGGAGCCGGTCTTCATCGAGCTCGACCCCGAGGTCCTCGACCGTTATGTCGGCGATTACAGCCTGATGGGCACGCTGGCGCGCATCGACCGCGACGGCCGGCGGCTGCGCCTGCACGTGCTCGACCACACGCTCGATCTGGCGGCGGTGAGCGAGACTGAGTTCCGTGCGCGCTACCGGCTGCTCGGCCTGGTCCCGGTGACCATCCCGTTCCCGCCGGTCGAGTTCACCCGGGTCGCGGGCCGGCAGTTCGCCGTCCTGCGCGACCGCGGCGTGGTGAGCGTCGCCGAGAAGGTCCCGGACTACGAGGTTCCGGACGCCTGGCGACAGCGCACCGGCGACTACAAGATCGTCAATCCCGACGACCAGTACCTGGTCCAACTCGACCGCTGCCGCATGCTGGTCGAGAACGACCGGCTGCTGCTCGACATCCGGATCTCGGGGCTCGACGACCGCCAGGTGAAGATCGTCGTGGTGCCGCTGTCCGACACCGAGGCCTATGTGTTCGGCCTCGGGCGCAACGTCGGTGACGTCACGCGCGTCGTCAACGACGGCGGCGGCGTGCGCATGTGGTACTCGGGGTATCTGTTCGAGCGTGAGACCCGGGACGCGCCGGCGCCGGTGGTCGCAGGGCTCGCGGCGCCGGCCGGGCCGGCCGTCACATCGGATTCTTCGGTCCGACGCTGACCGCGCTGTGGACGCGGCCCTGGTTCAAGGGGCTGTCGATCTCGCTGACCGAGAACACCAGGCGCGCGCCGCCCGGGGCGCGCACCGCCTGTTCCCTGCCCACCACCCGCACGCCCGCCAAGTCGAGTTTGGCGTCGACCGCGGTGATGGCCACGTCGGCCTCGATGACGCTGGCCGTGATCTCGACCTCGGAACCGTCGGCGCGCAGGCCGGCCTCGGGGCCCGCGCCGCCGATGCGGCTGCTCTCTATTTCCACCGTCGAATCGTAGATGCGCAGCGAGCGCACGCGCGCGTTGCGCACCACCACGCCGCGGCAGCCGCGGATCACCAGGGTGTCGTAATCGCCCTGGAAGGCGCGGTTGCGCGCCTTGACGCATTCGCCGTGACGCGCCCCGGCCGGCGCGCCCGCGGCCGGCATTGTATAGCGCAGGCCGGCGGCGCCGGGGCTGTGCAACTGTTTCCGCACCAGTTCGTTGAAGGCCTCCGGCCGCTCCTCCATCGGCGTGTGGCCGACGCCGGGCAGTACCTCGAGGCGCGCATCCGGCAGGTTCGCCGCCAGCACCTTGGCGGTGCGCAGCGGGGCGAGCCGGTCCTCGGCGCCCCAGACCAGCAGCGTCGGCGCCGTCACGCCCCGGATAAACGGACCGAAGTCGTCGAGCACCAGGGCGAGTCCGGCGATCTTCGCGGGATCGGACTGCAGCAGGTTCTCGCGCATGGCGGCGGTGTTCAGAATGTACTCGGGGTCGAAGCGCGAGCGCTCCACCATGCCCAGCAGATTTCCGACCAGGGCGGTCAACTGCTCGCCCTGATTGGGGTAGAAATTCGGCAGCTGGCGGATGCCGATATGCGACAGATAGTGGCTGTAGGCCATGCGGTTGAGGACGCCGGGCATGTCGGCCAGCACCAGGGACTCGATCCGGGTCGGGTAGGTCGCGGCGTAGCGCAGCGACAGCGCCGCGCCGAGCGAATGGCCGACCAGCGCGAAGCGCCGGCCGGCGGCGTATTTCTCGATCACAAAGCTCATGAAGGCGACGTATTTTTCCGGCGAATACAAGGCGTTGGCCTTGTCGGAGCGGGCGAAGCCCGGCAGGTCGAATGTCAGCACCTGGTACTCCTTCGCGAGCTCGGGGAGCAGGGCGCGCCAGTCGCGCGCGCCCTGCGCGCCGATACCGTGCACCAGCACCACCAGGCGCTCGTGCTCGAGCCCGGCGCGGTAGACGTAGGCCTTGCCCTGGAACACCGGCTCGTCGATGAATTCCTCGCGCGCATCCGCCGGGGCGGCGGCGATGGCCGGCAACGCGCCGAGCGCCAGGCCGATGCCGATGATCAAACGGACGATGTGCACGCGCTGAACCTCCTCGGGCCACGACGGTCTATCTATTTCGTTCCCACCGCCGCTTTCGATCGTATTGTAATACAGTCTGCCGGCCGCGGCGGGTCCGGCGCGACCGAAGGTCGCGACCGGCCGCGGGAACGGCGGCCCGGAACCGGCCTCGAGCAATAACAGGAGGACACATGAACACAAAGACTCTTCGTCCCTGGATCGTTGTCCTATCCGCGCTGGCGCTCGGCGCCTGCGCGACCCATCGCAGCCCCGAGGGCTTCGCCGAGAAGTTCTTCGACAAGGGTGAGCGCTACATCGTCAAATCCCTGAAGAAGCAGGATGTTCCCGACGCCCAGCTCGACCAGGCGCGCGCCGTCCTGGAGCGCAATCGTCCCACTGTCACCCGCGACCTCGCCGGCTACCTGCGCAGCCAGCGCGAGGTCATGCGCGCCGTGACCTCGGGCCGCGAGACCAACGCCCTGCTCGAGCTCGAAACGAAAATGCACCAGTCGCACGAACAGGCCCTGACCAGCATCGGCAACATGCACAGCGAGCTGCGCACCACCGTCGGCGACCAGGCCTGGAGCGGCGCGACCGCCAACCTCGAGAAACGGACGTCGCGCTACTTCCGCGAGTGATCGGCGGCGCGGCGCGGGATGCCGGCCGCGCAAGGCGTCGCACGTGATTTCCCGGCGTTACGGCGGCGCCGAAACGGCCGGCGCAGTCGCCGGGCCCAGGCTCTCCGCCACCACCCGCGCCGCGACCGCCATGCCGTCGCGGTTCCAGTGGCTGTCGTCCGGCCAATAGGTCAGTCGGCCTTGCGTCACGAGCCCGGCCGACGCGGCGCTGAGCGGCGCGGTGAGGTTGGTGCAGGCCAGATGTTTCCTGCGACATAGCTCGTCGAGCCACGTCCAGTGCGCGTCGGGCAGTGCGACGCCGGGATCGAGCTGCGGGCGGTAGACGCGGTACTTGGTCGGGACGTAATAGATGTGCGCGAGATTCGGCGCAAGCGCGTCGATCGCGGCCTCCATCCCCGGGCCCGGCCGGTACTCGCGCCGCTCGCTTGCCTCGATATACGGCGCGTAGAACGCCATGCGCCGTCCGTTCAACTCCCTGATCCGCACCTGCTCCGACGCTTCGATCGCGCGGCGCTTGCCGATGCGCCGGGTAAGCGATTTGGTCACGCGATAGACCGCGGTATCGGCAAACAGTGCGTAGTAGCGCTTCCAGAACAATACGAAGCCCGGGCGCGACGGCCGGCCCACGTCCGCCAGCTCGTCCGGGAAATCATTGCCCTCGAACAGGAACAACAGCAGCTTGAAGTCTTCGCCGTGCCGCGCACGAAATCCGCGCACGTAGGCGACATAGTCAGCCGGACCGCCGGGGTGGCCGAGATTATAAGTATCGAGGCCGTGATCGCGCCGCAGCTGCGCGTCGAGCGTGTCGGCCTGGCTGTCGCCGACACCGACCACGAAGGAGTCGCCGAGCAGGACGTAGCGCTGGCCGTGATAGCCGCGGTCGTTGCGGAAGCCGTCGCGATCGGTGCGGAACTCCACCGCGCGCGGGACGCCGATTTTCTCCGCGGTCATCGACTGCAGATCGCCGTGCGGCATGGTCATGCCGAGCGCGGCGTCGGGCCGGTAGCGGCGGTGATCGGCGCGGTAATCGTAGCTCAGCAGCTTCTCGTGCGGGCGATAGTAGATGCGATCCTCGAAGCCGGTGAGGTTGAGAATCAGCGCGTACAGGCCGGTGACCACGGCCAGCGACAGCACCGCGGTCACGCCCGCCAGTACGCCGCCGCGCCAGCAGACCACGCCCAGCCCGATGGCCAGCAGTGCGAACAGCGCCGGCGGCAGGCCGTAGGCGAGCAGCAGATGGAAACCGACCAGGAAGGCGGCGATGCCGATGCCGCGCGATCGGGTCACCGGCGGAGTCTCGCGGCCTGCGGGCACGGCCGCCGCGCGCGGCGCGCGCTCAGCGCCCGGCGGCCGGCTTGCGTGCGCGGTACTCGCTGAACACGCCGAACCAGGTCCGGTACTTGATCTGCTCGAAGCCGGCGCGCTGCATGGCGGTCAGTATGGTGTCGGCCGGCACGCAGTTGTTGACCGTGTCCCAGCAGTACTCCATGAGCAGGCGCGCCTCCTTGCTGCCGGAGCCGAGCTGGCTGACCCAGGGCACGAGCTTGTTGAGATAGAAGCGGCCGAGCGCGTAGCCGAGCCGCGACTTGGGCCGCGCGAACTCGAGGATCAGCAGCGCGCCGCCCGGCTTGAGGACGCGGAAATATTCCGCGAAGGTCACGTCGAGGTCGGCGACATGGCGCAGCGCGTAGCCCATGCTGAGGAAATCGAAGCGCCCGTCCGGGAACGGCAGGCGCTCGGCGACGCCCTGGATCACCGGCAGCCTGATCGCCGCGACCGTCTGCTTGAGCATGCCGATGCTGGGGTCGAGGCCGATGACGCTGCCGGTCTCACCGACGATCTCGACCGCCGAGCGCGCCACCGCGCCGGTGCCGACCGCGACGTCCAGGTGCTGCATGCCCGGCGCGAGCCCGGCGCGCTTGAGCGCCGTGCGCCGGTACCAGGGCCCGGAGCCGAGCGACATCATGCGGTCGATGCGGTCGTAGTGGGTCGCGGTCTGGTTGAAGACCTTGTTCAGGAAACTGCGGCGCTGGCCTTCGGACTGGTAATAACCGGTCAGCGGCGGATGCGGCGCAGCCTGTTTGGACTGCCTATCGGCGATTTTGGGCAAGGGAGCGGACTCGCGGCTCAGCGCCGCTTGGCTTTCTTGACGGATTTCTTGGCTGCCTTCTTCTTGACGGCGGCCTTGGGCTTGGCGGCCTGCTTCGCCGTCTTGCCCGGGGATTTCTTGACGGCCTTGCGGGGCGCGGCCTGCTTGGGCGCGGCCTGCTTGGGCGCGGCCTTGGCCGCAACCGGTTTGGCGTTCTTGATGCGCGCCATGAGCTCGCGGATTTTCGCGATTCGCTGCTGCATGGTGACGATGGCGGCCCGGGCGTAGTCCGGTGCGGTCTCGCCCGGCTTCGGCAAGCGGTAAGCCGTCTCGATCAGGCTCTCGTCCAGCGCCAGGAAGCGCCCGGCCGTGGTGAGCCGGCAGGCCTGCTCCAGGACGTCGAAGGCCTTGAGGCTGATCTCGTGCAGCTGCTTGGCGCGCGCCGCGCCGACCGCCGGCAGCACCGAGAACTTGTCGGCGCCCGAACCCGGCGACTTGAGAAAACCCTCCCAAATCTGAACAGCCTCGTTGCAGCAGTCAATGGCCTTGTTCATCTGCGTGAGCACGGTCTCGCGGTCTTTCTGCCGACTCGCGGTCCACTGCGTGATGATTTCCTCCGCCGCCCGCTCTAGGCAAACCATGACAGCCTCCTGTTACGCGTTGGGTGCGGCCCGCAGGGCTGCGGGCCGCGGATGATTATAATGATATCGGTGCCGGCCACAAGCGCCGCGGTCCGGCCGCCGGCACGAACGCCATGACTATGGACCACGCCGGCCCGGGAATCCAGGTCAATAATATGGAAGCGATCCGGCGCCGGGAATCCGCCCGGTGATCCGCGATCAGGCGGCGCGCCCGGCGATGAACAGATCCAGCTGACCGCCGGCGCCACGCAGACGCTCGGCGGCGAGCCAGGCGTGGCTCACGGCCCGCCAGCCGAGCTCGGGATGCAGAGCGGCGCGCAACGGCTCGAAATAGCGCACGGCGTCCACCGGCACCGGTCCGAGGTCGACGCGCCGGACCAAGGCGCTTTCCGCGGCGCCGTCGTCGCCGACATAGCGCAGCGTCGCACGCAGGCTGCCGGCCTCCAGGCCCAGGCGCCGCAGGCGGCGCGTCAGCAGGCGGCAGCCGTGGCGCAGATAGGCCTCGATGGTGCGCGGCCGGTCGGTGCGCGGCGGCAGCACCGCGGCGTGCACGAGCGCGCGCGGCGCGACCGGCTCGTCGACCGCGCCCGCGCTGTCGCGGCCGCGGCACAACAGCCACAGTCGCCGGCCCGCGACGCCGAATCGCCGTTCGAGCAGGGCCACCGGCAACGCCGCGACCTCGCCGCAGCGGCGCACGCCGGCCAGTGACAGAAATGTCAGCAGCCGCGGGTCGACGAAGTCGATCAAGTCGAGCGGCAGGTCGCCGAGCCGTTCGCGCGCCTCCCACGGCGGGATCACGGTCATGGCGTCGCGCCCGCCGCGCGACAGTGCCGCCGCGAGCCGCGCCACCAGCGGGTCGTGCGCGATGCCGAGCGCGAGCGACACGCCGGGATCGTCGCGCCGCACGGCGTCCAGCAGCCGGCGACCGATCAGCTCGGGCGCACCGGCCCGGGTCTGGCAGTGGGTGACGTCGATGTCGAGCGCGGTCCCGGGCAGGGTCCGGACGTCGACCGGCCAGGGCGCCACGACCGCGCGCACCGCGTCGAGCGCGCCGGCGCGGCCGGCGGCATCGACGTGAATCAGGGCGCGCGGCCAGTAGCAGCCGGCGGCGGCGCGACTCATCGCGACCCCGGCGCGCGGTAGGAACGGAACTGCCCGACCACCACGCCCTGGACCCGCACGCGCCCGCCGGTCATGCGCAGCGGCTTGAGCGCCGCGTTGGCCGGGCGCAGGGTGATCGAGCCGTCGGCATGGTGCTGGATGCGCTTGAGGGTCGCCTCCTCGTTGTCGATGAGCGCGACCACGATGTCGCCGTCGCGGGCGCGTTCGCGGCTCTCGACGATCACCATGTCGCCGTCGAGGATGCCGGCCTCGATCATGGAATCGCCCTGCACGCGCAGCACGAAGCGCCCGGGGCCCATGAAGAACTCGCTCAAGTCGATCTCGTCCTGGTCGGGGATCGCCTCGATCGGCCGGCCGGCGGCGATGCGGCCGAGCAGCGGCAGCGTCGTGGGCCGCGCCGCGCGGCGCGCGCGGCGCGGCGGCTCCGTACGATTGCTGCGGGGACGAATGCCGCGGGCGCGCTGCGGCTCGATGTCGATCAGCCCGGCGTCGGCGATCGCGCGCAGGTAACGGTGCACGCTGCCGCGCGAGCGGATGCCGAGGTGGCGGGCGATCTCCCTGAGCTTGGGCGCGACGCCGTGGCGCTCGGTGTAGGCCCGGATGAAGTCGTAGACCTCGGCCTGCCGGTCGGTGAGCATTTGTTCTCCTTTTGTTCTCGCCGAGCATAACCAATCGAAAACGCCGCGGCAAGCCGCACCTGCGCTCATGCAAACGCCCGGTCAAGCTGTTACCATCGCGGCGGAAAGTCCAGGCGTAAAAATGCGTTACGACATTACCGCACCGGCGCCCACCCGGCGCGGCCCGATCGACGAACACCGGCTGATCACGCTCGAGCCGCTGGCGGCACTCAGCGCCGCCCGGCGCGCCGAGCTCGTAGCGTGCTGCACCCGCGAGCGCGTCCCCGCCGGCCTGAACCTGTTTCGCGAGGGCGAGCGCGACGACTGCGCGATTTACCTGCTGCGCGGCGAGCTGCTGCTGACCGGAGGCGGACCCGGGCCGGCGCGCCTGCTCGCGGTCGCGCGCAACGGCGACAACGACGCCTTGCGCCATCCGATCGCCGACAAACAGCCGCGCCAGGCCTCGGCGATGACGCTCGGCGAGGCGGAGATCCTGCGGCTCGACTACGACAGCCTCGACGTCGCCCTGCTCTGGGACCAGTACGCGCACTTCCGCTCGACCTGCGGCGGCGCCGTGCACGACGGCCTTGCGCGCCTGCAACGCGTGCTGCCGCTGCGCGCCGTGCCGCCGGAGCGCATCGACGACCTGTTCGCCTGTCTCGAGCCGGTCGCGGTCAAGGCCGGCCAGATGGTGGTGCGCGAGGGCGAGGCCGGCGGCGACTATTACATCATCGCCGAGGGCGAGGCCGCGCAGATCCGCGAGACCGACCGGCGCCGGCGCGCGGCGATCGTGCCGCTCGGCCCCGGCGCGAGCTTCGGCGAGGAGGCGCTCGACCCCACGGGGCGATACGGCGCGTCGGTAGCGATGACCACGCCCGGCCGGCTGTGGCGGCTGGCGCGCGCCGATTACGCGGCGCTCACGCGCGCGGGCGAACCGCCGTGGATCGAGGCGCGAGACGCCCTGGCGCGCGCCGACTGCGGACGCGCCCAGTGGCTGGATGTCCGCCACCCCGCCGAACACAGTCACGACCGCATCCCGGGCGCGCAGCTCGCGCCGCTGCAGCACCTGGGCGAGGCGCTGGCGGAGCTCGACCCCGATCGCGATTACCTGTGCTATTGCAACACCGGCCGCCGCGCCGCCGCCGCGGCGGCGCTGCTGCGGGGGCGGGGCTTCCGGGCGGCGGCGCTGCGCGGCGGCCTGCACGCGCTGCCGGCGCCATGATCGCCGCCGGCCCGGCCGCGGCGCGCGGCGGGGGTGCTAGAATTCCCCTCATGATCGAAACCCGAACCCTGTCCTGCCCGTATTGCGGCGAGTCGTTCGAGACCGGCGTGGACTGCTCCGCCGGCAGCCAGGCCTATGTCGAGGACTGCCCGGTGTGCTGCCGGCCGATCGAGATCGAGCTGCGCGTGGACCATGACGGCCGCCTGTTGGCGGTGGAGGTGGCGCGTGACGACGAGTGATACCCGCAGGCCCGGCGCCGGCTATGTGCCCATCCCATGCGCCCGCTACGATTTCTACGAGATCACCATCATGCACCGCAACCGCCTCAAGCTCGGCTGGCAGGACGGCAACGTGTCCTACGAGCAGGAAGTCACGCCGCTCAACCTGGAAACGCGCGACGGCGGGGAGTTCCTGATCCTGCGCGACGCCGATGGCATCCGGCGCGAGGTGCGGCTGGACCGCATCCGGCACGCGGAGGTGTTGTGAGGCGCTCAGGGTGTTCACGGAGATTGCCGCGGGCGCTGCGCGCCCTCGCACTGACCCCGCCGGTCGTCCTGACGCTGCTCGCCTGGCCGGGCATGGCGGCGGCCCAGCCCTGCCCGGGCAAGGGCGCGGCGGTGCAGGTGCTCGGCTCGGGCGGACCCGAGCTCGCGGACCGGCGCGCGTCGAGCGCTTACCTGTTGTGGCTGGACGGCAAGGCGCGCGCGCTGGTCGATTTCGGCGGCGGCGCGGCGCTGCGCTTCGGCGAGAGCGGCGCGCGCGTCGCCGACCTGGACGCGATCCTGCTGACGCACCTGCACGCCGACCACACCGCCGACCTTCCGGCGCTCATCAAGTCGTCGTTTTTCGAGGAGCGCACGGCGCCGCTGCCGGTCTACGGCCCGGTCGGCAACAAGTTCATGCCCTCGACCGTGACCTTCGTGCGCACGCTGTTCGACAGCACGCGCGGCGCCTATCGCTATCTCGGCGAGTTCCTGAGCCCGCTCGGCAAGGACACCTACAAGCTCAAGCCGTACGACGTGAACCCGCGCGAACTGCGCCAGGGCGTGATCCACGAGAACGGCCGGCTGCGCATCGCCGCCGCCGCCGTCGCCCACGGCCAGGTGCCGGCGCTCGCCTGGCGCATCGAGGCCGGCGGCCGGAGCGTGGTGTGGAGCGGCGACATGAACGGCCGGGGCGAGGGCCTCGCCACGCTGGCGCGCAATGCCGACCTGCTGATCGCGCATAATGCCGTGCCCGAGGGCGCCGGCGGTGTCGAGCGCAGCCTGCACATGCCGCCGTCGGTCATCGGCGCGATCGCCGCCGAGGCCAAGGTGAAGAGCCTGGTGCTGTCGCACCGCATGCTGCGCACGCTCGGGCGCGAGGACGAGACGCTCGCGGCCGTCCGGACCAAGTACACCGGCCCGGTGCAGTTTGCCAACGATCTGGACTGCTTCGTTCCTTAGAGTGCCTAACAAAAAGACCTCGCATTCAACGCCGAACCATAGGGTGCGCCCTGCGCACCGAAATATTAAGCGGTGCGTGGGACGCACCCTACACCCGTTTCTCATTTTGTTAGGTGCTCTTAAGGCTCAGGGCGCTCACAGAGATTGCCGCGGGCGCTTCGCGCTCTCGCAATGACGGGCGGGGTTTCAGGGAGCTCGCGACAAAAACCGGATATCGCCGTACCAGGCGGTGGCGCGCTCGCCGGTGTTGTCGGTGTCGGTCATGATGGCGATGCCGGAGATCGTCGGGGGTTCCTCGCCGAAGGCGGCGCGGTAATCGGCGACCAGGTCGCGCTCCTCGCCGACCCAGCGGTTCGCCTCACCGGCGCCGCTGCGCAGCACGATCATGCGCACCCGCTCGGTGTAGGCGTTGGGCACCACCGTGCCGACCGGCGCGCGGCTCTCCCAGATGTAATTGATCGAGCGCAGCGGCGGATAGTGGCCGTAGAAGAATTTCGCGGCCTCGTACTTGGCGCGCTCCCAGGCGCCGACCCGCGTGGGATCGTAGGCGAAGGTGACGTACACCCGCGCCGGATAGTCGTCGCCGTCCTTGCGGCTCACGTCGCCCTTCTCCAGCACGTTGCCGATCTTCCAGCGCCACGCCAGCCGCGGATGCTCGCGCGGATCGATCGTCATCTCGCGCACCAGCCCGGACGCCGAAGCCTCGGCGCTCGCCTGCACCACGACCTGCCCGCCGTCGCGCACCAGCGCGTAGCGGGTGTGGCGGTCGATATTGCGGAAGTGGAGCGGCCGCCAGCCGTCCGGCAGCGCGCCGCCGGGCGGCTGCGCCGAGAACGCCCCGACAGTCAATGCGGTGTCGTCCGCTGGCGCGGTGGCCACCGCAAGCAGGACACCGCCGAGCAGAATCGTCATTCGCACGATCGGCCGCCGTACTTGCCGATCCAGCCGCCGACGAGCGCGCAAGGTTTTCTCCCTCTCCCCTCGGGAGAGGGCCGGGGTGAGGGCCGACCATACGAAGAGACGTTGTCCCGCTCCCCCTCTCCCTCCGGGAGAGGGATGGGGTGAGGGCCGACGGCTCCGAAAGACCGCCCTCATCCCGACCTTCTCCCCGAGGGAGAAGGAATCACGCAGACGCGGGTATGGATTGCTTGGCATTCTGCTCAGTAGTCCGAAAGCGCGGAGTTTCCTTACGCCACGCGGCGGAAGATCAGGTCCCACACGCCGTGCCCGAGCCGCTGCCCGCGGCGCTCAAACCGGGTCAGCGGCCGGTGCCCGGGCCGCGGGGCGTACTGCTTCGACCCGGCGGTGTTCTCGAAACCGGGCGCGGCGATCATGACTTCCATCATGTGATCGGCGTAGTGCTCCCAGTCGGTCGCCAGGTGGAACAGGCCGCCGGGCGCGAGCCGGCGCCGCACCAGCTCGACGAACCCGGCCTGCACCAGCCGGCGCTTGTGGTGACGCGACTTCGGCCAGGGATCGGGGAAATAGAGATGCACCGCGCTCAGGGAATCGTCCGGGATCTGCCGCTCCAGCACCTGCTTGGCGTCGTCGCACATCACGCGCACGTTGGCGAGCCCGCGTTCGGCCAGACCCATCAGCAGCCGGCCGACACCGGGGCGGTGCACCTCGATGCCGAGGAAGTCGCGCTCGGGATGGGCGCCGGCCATCGCCAGCAGCGCGTCGCCGTTGCCGAAGCCGATCTCGAGGACGGGTTCCGTGCGCCGCCCGAACAGCGCCGCGAAATCCAGCGCGTGCTCACCGGACGGCACGCCGTAGCGCGGCCAGAATTCCTCCAGCGCGCGGCGCTGCGCCGGCGTCATGCGGCCCTCGCGGCGCACGAAGCTGCGCACCGGTCGGTGGGGCTTGGCGTCTGGCGAGCTCATGAGAATCCCAACGCAAAGGCACGGATAAATATTTGCCGCTGTAGGCGGGGCTTCCAGCCCCGCCGTGCCATCCCGAGGAAAGCGGGGCTGGAAGCCCCGCCTACAGCAATTCGGTTTTCCTTGCGTCTTTGCGCCGGATTGCCGCGATCAGAAAAACGCCCCGTCCAGCGGCGACGACGCCGACGCGTAGAGCTTGCGCGGCATGCGGCCGGCGAGGTAGGCCTCGCGGCCGGCCTCGACCGCCTTTTTCATCGCCGAGGCCATCAGCACGGGATCCTGGGCGGCGGCGATGGCGGTATTCATGAGCACGCCGTCGCAGCCGAGCTCCATGGCGATGGCCGCGTCCGAGGCGGTGCCGACGCCGGCGTCGACCAGGATCGGCACCTTGGCGTTCTCGACGATGATGCGGATGTTGTAGGGATTGCGGATGCCGAGCCCCGAGCCGATCGGCGCGGCCAGCGGCATCACCGCGACACAACCCATGTCCTCGAAGCGACGGGCGACGATCGGATCGTCGTTGGTGTAGACCATGACCTTGAAGCCGTCCCGGATCAGCACCTCGGCGGCGCCCAGGGTCTGGGCGATGTCCGGGAACAGGGTCTTCTCGTCGCCCAGCACCTCGAGCTTCACCAGGTCGTGACCGTCGAGCAGCTCGCGCGCCAGCCGGCAGGTGCGGATCGCGTCGTCGGCCGTGTAGCAGCCGGCGGTGTTGGGCAGCAGCGTGTAGCGGTCGGGCGGCAGCGCGTCGAGCAGGTTCGGCTCGTTCGGGTTCTGGCCGATGTTGGTGCGGCGGATCGCCACGGTGACGATCTCGGCGCCGCTCGCCTCGACCGCGCGGCGGGTCTCGTCCAGGTCCTTGTACTTGCCGGTGCCGACCAGCAGCCGCGAACCGTACTCGCGCCCGGCGACCACCAGCCGATCCTGCGATCCGGGCGCGGTGTTCATCTTGGAAACCGGCACTGCCATCATCCACCTCCTATCGCGACCACGACTTCCACGCGGTCATTGTCCTGCAACGCGACTTCGCCGTGCCGGCTGCGCGGCACGATCTCGCGGTTGACCTCGACCGCGACGCGCTTGTCGGCCAGCCCCAGCTCGACGAGCAGCGCGGCCACGGTCAGCGGGGATTTCAGGGCCTTTTCCTGCCCGTTCAAGAGGATTTTCATACCATGCGGCCCGCCTCGTGCGGCCCACGGGGCCCCTACGCTGACAACGGGAAAATCGTTGTGCTATTGTATCGCCGGCGGGGGATTCGCGAAACCGCCGTCTCGCGGGTGTAGTTCAATGGTAGAACGAAAGCTTCCCAAGCTTTAGACGTGGGTTCGATTCCCATCACCCGCTCCATCCCTTCGCCGCCTCGACGACCGCCCAGCCCGGAGACCGCGCCGTGAGAAAAGCTCTCAAAATCACCGCCATCGCGCTGGCCGCCGTCGTCGGCCTGTTCATCCTCGCCGCTGTCATACTGACGCTCAGCTTCGACCCGAACCGCTACAAGCCCGAGATCGCCAAGGCGGTGCGGGACGCCACCGGCCGCGAGCTGACACTGACGGGCGACATCTCGCTGTCGTTCTTCCCCTGGATCGGCGCCGACATCGGCGAGGTCAGCCTGGCGAACGCGCCGGGCTTCGGCGGCGAGCCGTTCGCGCGCGTCCAGGCGGCCGGCGTCAAGGTCAAGCTGCTGCCGCTGTTGCGCGGCGACATCGTGGTGGACCGCATCCAGCTCGACGGCCTGCGCCTCAATCTCGCCAAGGACCGGGCCGGCCGCAGCAATTGGGCGGACCTGGGCGGCAAGCCGGCGGCGCCGGACAAGCCGGCCGCGCCGGCCGCGCCGGGTACCGGCATCGGCGCCTTCGCCGTCGGCGGCATCGCCGTGCGCGACGGCCAGCTCAGCTGGCACGACCGCCAGGCCGGCACCCGTTACGTCGTCCACAATCTGGAGATCACCAGCGGCGCGCTCGCCGGCGGCGAGCCGGTCGATCTGCGCGTCGGCTTCGAGCTCGAATCCGGATCGCCGCCGCTGCGCACGCCGGTGAGCCTCGATACCCGGCTCGCCTTCGACCTGGAGGCGCAGACCCTGAGCGTGCCGCGGCTCACTCTCGCCGCGCTCGGCATGACCGCCAGGCTCACCGACCTGTCCGGCACGAAGATCATCGATGCGCCGAGTTTCGCCGGCAAGCTCGAGGTTGCGCCGTTCGACGCCAAGGCGGCGCTCGCCCGCCTCGGCACCAAGGTAGAAACCGCCGACGGCGCCGCGCTCACCCGGGTCGGCGTCAACACCGCGTTCACTGCCTCGACGCAGAACGTCGAGCTGAAGGACTTCGCCTTGAGCCTGGACGGCACGCGCATCGCCGGCAGCCTCGCCATCCGGAATCTCGACAAGCCGGCCTACCGCTTCGACCTCGCCGCCGGCGAGCTCGACCTCGACCGCTACATGCCGCCGGCGCCGGCCGAACGGAAGGCCGCCCAGGGCGGGGCCGCCCAGGCCGCGCCGCAGCCGGTGGTGATTCCGTTCACGCTGCTGCGCGATCTCGACGTCGACGGCAAGCTGCGCATCGAGAAGCTCAAGGCCAGCGGCCTCCGTTCGACCGACGTCGCCACCCGGCTGCGCGCCCAGGGCGGCGTCATCGAGCTCAAGCCCAGCACCGCCAAGCTCTACGGCGGCAGCTACCAGGGCGCGATCGGCATCGACGCGCGCGGCAAGGACCTGGCGCTGAGCCTGGACGAGAACCTGAAGGGCGTGAGTATCGGACCGATGCTGAAGGACATGGAGGTGTTCGAGAACTATACCGGCACCGGCGACGTGGCGATCAAGGTCACGGCGCGCGGGCTCGACGCAAAACAGATCGTCCGCACGCTGAACGGCAGCGCCGCGTTCGCGCTGCGCAACGGCACCATCGAGGGGGCTGACATCATCGGGCAGGCGGAACGGCTCGAGGAGATGTTTCGCGCGGCACGCGGCAAGGAACCGCGCAGCAAGCCCCGGAAGACGGAGCAGACCGCGTTCGAAGTCCTGTCCGCCACGGCGCCGATTCAGAACGGGGTCGCGCGAACCAGCGACCTGTTGCTGCGCACACCCAATTGGCAGGCCCAGGGACAGGGCAGCGCCGACCTCGTGAACGAGGCGCTCGACCTCCGGCTGAAGGTGGTCAAGAACGCCGACGCCGGCAAGCCCTGCGCCTACTACCCGTTGAAGCTCAAGGGGCCGTTCAGCGACATCGGCTACTCGCTCGACATCGAGGACCGCTTGAAGTGCGAAGGCAGGCAGGCGGTCGAAGAGAAGAAAGGGCAGGTCAAGGAGGAACTCAAGGAGAAGCTGCGCGAGAAAGGCTTCGACCTCGACCTGCTCAGGGGCCGCTAGCGATGGCCGCGCGCGCCACCGGCACCGCCGTCACCCGGCTGCCGGCCGCTACCGTGACCGCAGCACATCGATGACCGACCGCTTCAGCGAAGCCCTGCTCAAATGGTACGACCGCCACGGCCGCAAGGACCTGCCGTGGCAGCGCGGCCGCGACCCTTATGCCATCTGGGTGTCGGAGATCATGCTCCAGCAGACCCAGGTGGGCACGGTGATACCTTACTATACGCGCTTCATGCGGCGCTTCCCCGACGTCGGCCGGCTGGCGCGCGCACCGATCGACACGGTCCTGCATCACTGGACCGGCCTCGGCTACTACGCCCGGGCGCGCAATCTGCACCGCGCGGCGCAGATCGTGGTCGCCGAGCACGGCGGAAAATTTCCGTGCGATCTCGATGCCGTCTGCGCGCTGCCGGGCATCGGGCGCTCGACTGCTGCTGCGATCCTGGCCTTCGCCTTCAACAAGCGGCATCCGATCCTCGACGGCAACGTCAAGCGCGTGCTGGCGCGCTACCACGGCGTCGCCGGCTGGCCGGGCGAGCGCGCGGTCGAAACCCGGCTGTGGGCGCTGGCCGGGCGTCACACACCGACCCGGCGCGTGCGCGCCTATACCCAGGCGATCATGGACCTCGGCGCCACGCTCTGCACCCGCAGCCACCCGGACTGCGACCACTGCCCGGTGCGCGCCGCTTGCGTGGCGCGCCGGCAGGGCGACCCGTCGGCCTATCCCGGCAAGGCGCCGCGCAAGCGCGTGCCGGTGAGGCAGGTGGCGATGCTGATGATCCAGGGGCCGCGCCGGCGCGTGCTCCTGCAGCGCCGCCCGCCGAGCGGCATCTGGGGCGGGCTGTGGGGCTTCCCGGAGTGCGCGGCGGAAAATGACGTCGAGCGCTGGTGCCGCGAGGCGCTGGGCCTGCGCGTCGCGGCGCGCACCGCCTGGCCGGTGCTGCGCCACAGCTTCAGCCACTTTCGCCTCGACATCACGCCGGTACCCGCGCTGCTTACGGGGGCAAGCGGCAAGCTCATGGAGAACGGCGACGCAGTCTGGTATAACCCGTTTTCTCCGGACGCGCGCGGCCTGGCGGCGCCGGTGAAGAAATTACTGCAACAGTTGAGGAAAGCACCATGGCCCGAATCGTGAAATGCGTGAAGCTCGGCAAAGAGGCGGAAGGCCTGGACTTCCCGACCTACCCCGGCGAGCTGGGCAAGCGCATCTTCGAAAACGTCTCGAAGGAGGCGTGGCAGCAGTGGATGAACCGGCAGACCATGATCATCAACGAGTACCGCGTCAACCCGCTCGACCCCAAGGCGCGCAAGTTCGTCGAGGCGGAGATGGAGAAGTTTCTCTTCGGCGAGGGGTCGCAGGAGCCGGAGGGCTACGTCCCGCCGGCGGGCGAATGACCCTTCGGGTCGCCTTGAAGCCCGCGCCTTAATCGTTCAAGCTATGCCCCAACGGGCCGGCGCCCGCGCCGCCGGCTGCAACAACGAGGCTCGCTCCCCTTGCACGTCGCATCGCTGTTCATCATGCTGTTCGCGGTATGGGTACTGCTGTCCGGCGAGACCGGCAGCGTGTTCCTCATGGTCTCCGGCGCGCTGTGCAGCCTGCTGGTCGCCTTCCTGGCGGTGCGCAAGGGCGTGGTCGACGCCGAGGGGCATCCGGTGCAGATCCTCGGCACCGCGCTCGTCTACTGGCCGTGGCTCGCCTGGCAGATCGTGCTGGCCAACATCGACGTGACCTGGCGGGTCTGGCACCCGCGCCTGCCGATCGCGCCGCGCATGCTCAAGCTGCCCTACCGCACGCGCAACGACCTCACCACGGTGATCTACGCCAACTCGATCACGCTCACCCCCGGCACGGTCACGGTGTCGATCGAGAAGAAGCACATGCTGGTGCACGCGCTCACCGAGAAATCGGCGCGCGCGCTGCTCGACGGCGAGATGGAGCGGCGCGTGTGCCGCATGGAGCGCCTGTCGTGATGTTCGTCGCCGCCGGCGCCGCCATCCTGGTGGCGATCCTGCTGTTCCTGGTGCGCGCGCTGCTCGGGCCGACCACCTATGATCGCATCCTGGCGGTCAACGGGCTCGGCACCAAGGCGGTGATCTTCGTCGCGCTGCTCGGCTTCATCAACGGCCGGCCGGAATTCCTGGACATCGCGCTGCTCTACGCGCTGATCAACTTCATCGCCACCGTGGCGATCCTCAAGTACGTCGAGTACCGGCGGCTGGGCTGAGCATGAACCCCTACGACATCGTCACCAGCATCCTGCTCGCCGTCGGCTGCTTCGTCGCGATCTCCGGCGGCGTCGGCGTGCTGCGCATGCCGGACTTCTATACCCGCATCCACCCGGCCGGCAAGAGCGACACGCTAGCGCAGACGTCGATCATGATCGCGCTCATGGTCCAGGCCGGGCCGACGCTCGTCAGCGTCAAGCTCGCGCTGATCTCGCTGTTCCTCTTCATCACCACGCCGACCGCGACCCACGCGGTGGCGCGCGCCGCGCACGTCAGCGGCCTCAAGCCCTGGCGGCCGGGGGACCCGCGCCGATGACCGGCGTGCTGATCAACGATTTCCTGCTGACGCTGATGGTGATCACCGCGATCGGCGCGATCAGCGTGCGCAGCCTGCTGGCCGCCAGCATGCTGCTGGCCATCTACAGCCTGCTGATCGCGCTGGTCTGGGTCGACCTGCAGGCGGTCGACGTGGCCTTCACCGAGGCGGCGGTCGGCGCCGGCATCAGCACCGTGCTGTTGATCGGAACGCTGGTATTCGTCGACAAGTGGGAACGCGTCAAGCCGCGCCTCCACTGGCCGGCGCTCGGCGTGGTGCTGATCACGGGCGCGGTGTTGATCTACGGCACCCTAGACATGCCGCACTTCGGCGATCCGCAGGCGCCGGTCCACCAGCACGTCGCGCCGCGCTACATCGAGGACTCCTTGCGCGAAACCCGGGTGCCCAACATGGTCACGGCGGTGCTGGCCAGTTACCGCGGCTACGACACGCTGTTCGAGACCGTCGTGATCTACACCGCCGGCATGAGCCTGGTGCTGCTGCTGCGCGCGCGCCGCCATCCCGGTAGCAAGGGGGAGAGGACGCTGTGAGGGAGCAGGTCATTCTGCGCGTCATCACCAAGCTGCTGACACCGTTCATTCTGATGTTCGGCCTCTACGTGATCATGCACGGCGAGATCAGCCCGGGCGGCGGATTCCAGGGCGGCGTCATCCTGGCCGCGGCCTTCATTCTCTATTCGCTGGTCTTCGGCGTCCACGCCAGCCGCGCGGTGCTCAGCCGGCGCGTCACCGACGCCCTGGCCGGCGGCGGCGCATTGATCTACGCCGGCGTCGGAACGGTCACCATGGCGCTCGGCGGCGAGTTCCTGGACTACAACATGCTGATCCCGGCCGATGCGCCGGCCGGCCAGGCGCTCGGCATCACGCTGGTCGAGATCGGCGTCGGCATCACCGTCGCGGCGGTGATGATCACCATCTTCAACGAGCTCTCGGAGCACGGCTGAGCATGGAATTCACGGCGCTCTACAACTACTGGGTATACGTCGCGCTGATGATGATCGGTTTCTACGCGGTCATCGCCAAGACTAATCTGGTCAAGAAGGTCATCGGCCTCGGTCTGTTCCAGACCGCCGTGTTCCTGCTCTACATCTCCATGGCGTTCGTGACGGACGCCACCGCGCCGGTGGTCTGGGAGCAGGCCGGGCGCTACGTCAATCCGCTGCCGCATGTGCTGATCCTGACGGCCATCGTGGTGTCGGTGAGCACCATGGCCGTGGCGCTGGCGCTGGTGATCCGCATCGGGCGCGCCTACGGCAGCATCGAGTCGGACGAGATCCGCGATGACGACCCTGATCATCGCTAATCTGCCGGCGCTGGTCGTGGTCGTGCCGCTGCTGGCGGCGCTGCTCGCGCCGCTCACGGGTCGCGGGCGAGCGCCGTGGCTGCTCGCGACGCTGACCAGCTGGGCGGCGCTGGCGCTGGCCGTCGCGCTGCTCCGCCAGGTCCTGGAGTCCGGCACGGTGAGCTATGCGCTCGGCGGCTGGCCGCCGCCTTGGGGGATCGAGTACCGGGTCGACGAGCTCAACGCCTTCGTGCTGCTGATCGTGGCCGGCATCGCCGCCGTGGTCACGCCCTACGCGCGCCTGTCGGTGGAGCGCGAGATCCCCGCCGACCGGCGGCATTTCTTCTACTCGGTCTACCTGCTGTGTCTCACCGGCCTGCTCGGCATCGTCATCACCGGCGACGCCTTCAACCTCTACGTGCTGCTCGAGGTGTCGTCGCTCGCCACCTACACGCTGGTGGCGATGGGCGACGACCGGCGCGCGCTCACGGCCAGC